>JAGWRU010000051.1 GCA_028869595.1 Rhodospirillales bacterium | reverse complement strand
ATCGTGCGCGCCGATATCGAAGCGGCACTGGCCCGTCCTGCCGCCGCCGCGCCTGCGCCTGCGCCCGCGCCGGCCGCCGCCGCGCCGAGCCCGGCGGCACCCGCGCCGGTCATCACCGCGCCGCATCGCCTGGTGCCCAATTCCACCATGCGCAAGGTGATCGCCCGCCGGCTGGGCGAAACCCAGCGCAACGTGCCCAATTTCTTCGTCTCGATGGATATCGAGATCGATGCGCTGCTGAAACTGCGCGCCGACCTTAATGCCAAATCGCCCAAGGACGGGCCGGGCGCCTTCCGCCTGTCGGTGAACGATCTGGTGATCAAGGCCGCCGCCCTGACGCTGCGCCGGGTGCCGGCACTGAACGCGACCTTCACCGAAGACAACATGGTGATGTACGACGATGTGGATATCAGCATCGCCGTTTCCATCCCCGACGGGCTGATCACCCCGATCGTCCGCCATGCCGATCGCAAGGGGCTGGCGGCGATCAGCAACGAGATGAAGGATCTCGCCGGGCGTGCCAAATCCGGCAAGCTGAAGCCCGAGGAATTCCAGGGCGGCGGCTTCTCCATCTCCAATATGGGGATGTTCGGCGTCGCCTCCTTCACCGCCATCATCAACCCGCCGCAGGCGGCGATCCTGGCGGTGGCGGCGGGCATTCAGCGCGCCGTGGTGAAGAACGGGCAACTCGCGGTCGCCACCGTGATGAACTGCACCCTCAGCGTCGATCATCGCGTCGCCGATGGCGCGCTGGGCGCGGAATTCATGGCCACCCTCAAGCAGGTGATCGAGGATCCGCTGAGCCTGATGCTGTGAGGCAGGCCGCTCCCTCGCTGCGCGCGGCAACGCCCACGGATCTGGCGGCGATCCTGGAATTGATCCGCGGCCTCGCCGAGTACGAGCATCTGGCGCACGCGGTGGTGGCGCAAACGGAGGATCTCCGCGCCGCGTTGTTCGGCCCCCGCCCGGCGGCGCATGCGATGCTGGCCGAGGCGGATGGGCAGGCGGTGGGGCTGGCGCTGTTCTACTACACGTTCAGCACCTTCCGGGGACGGGCCAATCTGTTCCTGGAGGATCTGTTCGTGCGCCCGCAATGGCGCGGGCGCGGGATCGGCGCGGCGCTGCTCGGCGCACTCGCCGCGCGCGCCGTGGCGGAAGGCTGTGCGCGGGTCGAATGGCGGGTGCTCGATACCAATGCCCCGGCCATTGCGTTTTACGAAAAGCTGGGCGCGGTGCCGATGCGCGACTGGCATGTCAGGCAACTGGAAGGTGCGGCGCTGCGCGCGCTCGCCGAAGGAGCGGATCATGGCTGAGCAGAGCTTCGACCTGATTGTCCTGGGCGGCGGGCCGGGCGGCTATGTCGCGGCGATCCGCGCGGCCCAGCTCGGCATGAAGACCGCCGTGGTGGAGCGCGAGCATCTCGGCGGCATCTGCCTCAACTGGGGCTGCATTCCGACCAAGGCGCTGCTGCGCACCAGCGAGATCAACCATCTGCTGCACCATTTGCCGGAATTCGGCTTCGCCCCGGTCACTCCGCAATTCGATATCGAGAAAGTGGTGAAGCGCTCGCGCGGCGTTGCCAAGCAGCTTTCCTCCGGCGTTGCCCATCTGCTCAAGAAGAACAAGGTCACGGTGTTCGACGGTGCCGGCACGCTGGCCGGCAAGGGCAGGCTCGCGGTCAGCAAGGACGGCAAGCCGGTGGCGACGCTCGCCGCCCCGCACATCATCCTGGCGACCGGCGCGCGCGCCCGCGAACTGCCCGGGATCGAAGCCGACGGCAAGCTGATCTGGACGTACCGCGAAGCGATGGTGCCGCCGGCCATGCCGAAATCCCTGCTGGTCATCGGCTCGGGCGCGATCGGCATCGAATTCGCCAGCTTCTATCTGAACATGGGCGCCGCCGTCACCGTGGTCGAGGTGATGGATCGCGTGATGCCGGTCGAGGATGAGGAAATCTCCGCCTTCGCGCGCAAATCCTTCGAAAAACAGGGGATGAAGATCCTGACCGGGGCGGCGGTGAAATCCGTCGCCAAGGGCGCCGACAGCGTCACCGTGACGGTCGAGGCCGGCGGCAAGAGCCAGCAGATCACGGTGGATCGCGTCATCTCCGCCGTCGGCATCGTCGGCAATGTCGAAGGCCTCGGTCTGGAGAACACCAAGGTCAAGGTCGATCGCAGCCATGTCACGATCGACGCCTATTGCCGCACCGGAGAGCCCGGCATCTATGCCATCGGCGATCTCGCCGGCCCGCCCTGGCTTGCCCACAAGGCCAGCCATGAAGGGGTGATCTGCGTCGAGAAGATCGCCGGCCTCGATGTCCATCCGCTGGATGTCACGAATATTCCCGGCTGCACCTATTGCCGCCCGCAGGTCGCCTCGGTCGGGCTGACCGAGGCGCGCGCCAAGGCCGCCGGGCACAAGGTCAAGATCGGGCGCTTCCCCTTCATCGGCAACGGCAAGGCGATCGCCATGGGCGAGGCCGAGGGGATGGTGAAGACGGTGTTCGATGCCGAAACCGGCGAATTGCTCGGCGCGCACATGGTCGGCGCCGAGGTCACCGAAATGATCCAGGGCTACACCATCGCGCGCACCCTGGAGAGCACCGAGGCGGAGCTGATGCATACCGTGTTTCCGCATCCGACGATCAGCGAAACGATGCATGAGGCGGTGCTTGACGCATACGGCCGCGCCATCCACTTCTAGGGAGCGTCCGGTAATGCTACTCCGGCGGTCATTCGACGGCGATTTCCTGCGCTCCGGTGCTCACGGCCTCCAGGCCGCTGCGCTCCGGTGCTCGGAAATCACCGCCGACCGGCGAACCTGCGGCTCGCCTCTGACTCGCCGGAGCGCATTTCCGAACACTCCCTGAGCCAGTCTCTGCAAGGCGCGCTGCCATGTCCTCCACCCGTATCGAGATCGATCATCGCCAGACGGCCGGGGCGGGGGTGCGCCATCCGGAGAAGGCGCATCGGCCGGACCAGCCGATCCAGCGCAAGCCCGCCTGGATCCGGGTGAAGGCGCCCAATCATCCGATCTATCACGAGACCCGCGCCCTGATGCGCGAGAACAAGCTGGTCACGGTGTGCGAGGAAGCGGCCTGCCCCAATATCGGGGAATGCTGGTCGCAGCGCCACGCCACCATGATGATCATGGGCGATACCTGCACCCGGGCCTGCAGCTTCTGCAATGTCCGCACCGGCCAGCCGGAGGCGCTGGATGGCGCCGAACCCGGCCGCGTCGCCGATGCGGTGGCCCGGCTCGGCTTGCGCCATGTGGTGATCACCTCGGTCGATCGCGATGATCTGGCCGATGGCGGGGCCGGGCATTTCGCCGCCGTGATCGGCGCCATCCGCGCCGCGGCGCCGGCGACCACGATCGAGATCCTGACCCCCGATTTCCTGCGCAAGCCCGGCGCGCTGGAGGTGGTGGTCGCTGCCCGTCCCGATGTCTTCAACCATAATCTGGAGACGGTGCCCCGGCTCTACCCCTCGATCCGGCCAGGGGCGCGCTATTACCAGTCGCTGCGCCTGCTCGACCGGGTGAAGCAGATCGACCCGACGATCTTCACCAAATCCGGCCTGATGGTCGGGCTGGGCGAGGGGCGGGCGGAGATCCTGCAGGTGATGGACGATCTGCGCGTCGCGGAGGTCGATTTCCTGACCATCGGCCAGTATCTCCAGCCCACCATCAAGCATGCCGCCGTCGCCGAATTCGTGACACCGGAGCATTTCGCCGATTATGCCAGCATGGCCCGGGCGCGCGGCTTCCTGCTGGTTTCGGCCACGCCCCTGACCCGCAGCTCCTATCACGCCGATGCCGATTTCGCCGCGCTGAAGGCGGCGCGGCTGGCGGCCGCGGCCTGACCGGCGGTCATGCCCACCCATGCCGAGCGGCAATTGCTGCCCTATCGGCCGGAACAGATGTTCGATCTGGTGGCCGATGTCGGGCAATATCCGAAATTCCTGCCCTGGTGCGTCGGCGCGCGGGTGCTCAGCCGCAGCCCGACCGCGCTGCGCGCCGATCTGACCATCGGCTTCGGCCCGTTTCGCGAGACCTTCCGCTCCCAGGTCGGGCTGGAACGGCCGCATCGCGTGCTGGTGACCTACGAGAACGGCCCGTTCCGCTTCCTCAATAATGAATGGCGTTTCAGCGCGGTGGCGGAAGGCTGCGAGGTCGATTTCCACGTCGCCTTCGAGTTTCGCAGCCGCGTCCTGCAGGCCGCGATCGGCGTGGTGTTCGCCGAAGCGGTGCGGCGGATGGTCGGCGCGTTCCAAAAACGCGCGCGGGAGGTATATGCTGTCCCCGCCATCCCGCCGAGCGGATCAAGAACGGAGACCGCGCCATGAGCTATGCCGCCCCGATTTTCGCCCCTGTCCGCCCCGATGCGCAGCTGCCCCCGGTATCGGTCAATCTTTATTCCGACACCCAGACGCGGCCTTCGCCGGCGATGAAGGCGGCGATGATGGAAGCCGAGCTGGGCGACGAACAGCATGGCGATGATCCGACCGTGCACGCGCTGTGCGACCGCATGGCAGCGCTGCTCGGCAAGGAGGCGGCGGTCTTCCTGCCCAGCGGCACGATGTGCAACCAGATCGCCATTCTCACCCATTGCCGCCCGGGCGATGAGATCCTGGCCCATGAAAGTGCCCATATCGTCGGCAGCGAGGGCGGCGGACCGGCAGCGCTCGCCGGGGTTTCGGTACGCGGCCTGCGCGGGCCGCGCGGCCTGTTCGATGCCGAGACGCTGCGTGCCGCCTTCCGCGAGAAGCGCCGCAATGCCCCCCCGCAATCGCTGGTGGAGGTGGAGCAGACGGCGAATTTCGGCGGCGGCGTGGTCTGGCCGCAGGCCCAGCTCGATGCGGTGCTGGCGGCGGCGCATGAACAGGGGCTGGCGACCCATATGGACGGGGCGCGGCTGATGAATGCGGTGGTCGCCGCCGGCATTCCGGCCGCCGAGATGGTGGCGGGCTGCGACAGCGTCTGGCTCGATTTCACCAAGGGGCTGGGCGCGCCGCTGGGCGCGGTGCTGTGCGGCGCGGCCAGCTTCATCGACGCCGCCTGGCAGTGGAAGCAGCGGCTCGGCGGCTCGATGCGCCAGGCCGGGCTGTGCGCGGCGGGCTGCCTCTACGCGCTGGACCACAATATCGACCGCCTGGCCGAGGATCATGCCAATGCCGCCGTGCTGGCGCGCGGCCTCGCGCAGCTGCCGGGGGTGACGGTGGAAGCGCCGGAGACCAATCTGGTGTTCTTCGACGTCGCCGCCACCGGCATGACCGCCGACGGGTTCGCCAAGGCGTGCCGGGCGCGCGGGCTGATGCTGTCGACCATGGGCAGGACGCGGGTGCGCGCCTGCACCCATCTCGACGTCGATCGCGTCGGGGTGGAGGAAGGGTTGCGCATCATGCGGGCGGTGCTGTCGGCGGCCTGAGCCGCTGCCAAGGGACCACGGGGCGGGCGGAAGCGGCAGGCCGGTTTACCCTCTGTTCAGATCAAACGGGCCTAATCGCGGCATCGCTTTTCAGGAGAGATGCATGCGCCCCTATCCCGCTTTGCTGGCTTTCGGCCTGACGCTTTGTGTGCCGCTGGTGCCGGCCCTGGCCCAGACGGCGCCCGCCGCCCCCGCCGCCGCGGCGGTGACACCGGCGGCGCCGACGCCGCCCATGCATGCGACGCATCACCGCGCCCATCACCCGCGCATGTCCTTCGCCGAGCGCTTCAAGCGCGCCAACACCACGGGCGACGGGCATCTGACGCGCGCGCAGGCCAAGGCGGGGCACATGCCGGCCATCGCGCGGCATTTCGACAGGATCGACACGCAGCATCGCGGCTATGTCACGATGGCGGATATCAAAAGCTATTACAAGGAGATGCGCGCCAAACGTCATGCGGCCTATGAAGCACGGCGCAAGGCCGGGCAGGGTTGATCGCAGGCCGGGGGGCCGGCGCCCCGCGTGGGTGCGCCGGCACTTCCGCTTATGGCTGGATATGCTGGAATTTGCGAATAATTCCGCCGCTCAACCCATATCCGCATCCGGCAGCATCTTGCCCGGGTTCATGATCCCGGTCGGATCGATCGCCGCCTTCACCCGCCGCATCAGCCCGATGCCGGGCCCGTGTTCCAGCGCCAGCAGGCCGCGCTTATGCGCGCCGATGCCGTGCTCGCCGGTGCAGGTGCCGCCCAGGCGGATCGCCCGCTCGCCCACCCGCCGGGCCAGGGCCTCGGCGCGCGCCGTCTCCCCGGCATCGGCCGCGTCGTACAGGATGCCGAGATGGAAATTGCCGTCGCCGACATGGCCGATGATCGGCGCGATCAGGCCGGAGGCGGCGATATCGGCCTCGGTCTCGCGGATGCAGGCAGCGAGTTCGGAAATCGGCACGCAGGCATCGGTGCCCATATTGTTGCAGCCGGGACGGAAGGCCATGCAGGCATAATAGGCCTCGTGGCGGGCCTTCCACAGGCGGGAGCGATCCTCCGCCCGCGCGGCGAAGCGGAATTCCGTGCCGCCCAGCGCGGCGGCGATTTCCTGCATGCACGCCACCTGCTCGGCCACCGCGGCGGCGCTGCCGGCAAATTCCAGGAACAAGGTCGGCAAAGCCTGGAATTCGTCGAGATGCGAGTAGGCGATGCAGACCTGCATCTGCACGTCGTTCAGCAATTCGACGCGCGCGAAGCCGATCCCCGATTGCAGCCCGGCGATCACCGCATCGACCGCGCCGGCCAGATCGGCGAACTGGCAGACTGCGGCGGTCACCGTCTCGGGCAGCGGGTGCAGGCGCAGCTGCACCTCGGTAATGATGCCGAGCGTGCCCTCGCTGCCGACGAACAGCGCCGTCAGATCCAGGCCGGCGGCGGATTTGCGCGCCCTGCCGCCGGTCGTGACGATCTCGCCCTGGGGCGTCACCACCGTCAGCCCCAGCACATTGTCGCGCATCGTGCCGTAGCGCACCGCCGAGGTGCCGGAAGCCCGCGTCGCCGCCATGCCGCCGATCGTCGCCTCGGCACCCGGATCGACGGGAAAATGCAGACCGGTGGCGCGCAGCTCGGTATTCAGGCGCCGCCGCGTCAGCCCGGCCTGGACGCGGCAATCCAGCGCTTCGGCCGAGACCGCCAGCAGCCTGTCCATGCGCGTCATATCGAGCGCGACACCGCCATGGAGCGCCGCGACATGCCCCTCCAGCGAGGTGCCGGCGCCGAAGGGCACGATCGGCACGCCATGCGCGCCGCACAGGCGCGCGATCGCGGCGACTTCCTCATTCGCTTCCGGAAAGGCGACGGCGTCGGGCAGGCCGGGCAGGGGCAGCCCCTCGCCATGGCTGTGCTGCGCGCGCACCGCCTGGCTGCGCACCAGCCGCTCTCCCAGCAGGCTGCGCAGCGCCGAAAGCGCGTCTTCGCGCGCGCCGGCGCCGCGCGCCGCCTGGCTCAAGCGGCCTGGGCTTTCGTGGCCAAAGGGGACGTAGCCGAGGCTTCGTGCGCCAGCACCGCCCGGAGTTCGCGCGCGATCGCCGCCTGACGCGCCGCATCGGGGGCGGGCATCGGCGCGCGCGGCAGGCCGCCCGGCGCGCCTTGCAGGGTCAGCGCATGCTTGACGCAGGCCGGCAGATTATCGCCCGCGATCACGTTCCAGAAGCGCAGCATCGCCTGGTGGATTTCCAGCGCCTTGGCATGGTCGCCGCGTTGCACCGCCTGCCACAGCGCGACGCAGACGCCGGGGATGGCGGCGGGATTGGCCGCGATCGTGCCATGCGCGCCCAGCGCGAAGGACGGGTAGAGCAAGGCATCCACCGCCGAGAGCACGACCTTGCCTTGGGGGATCGACAGCAGCAGATCGGCCATCAGCTTCAGATCGCCCTGGCTCTGCTTCACGCCATGGATGCCCGGCAGCTCGGTCATCAGCTGCACCAGCAATTCCGGGCGCAGATAGTTCCACGGGATCACGTTGTAGATGATGACCGGAATATCGGTCTCGTTCGTGATGGTGCGGAAATGCGCGATGGTCGCGGCATCGTCGGGCTTGAACAGGTAGTGCACCGGGGTGATCTGCAGCCCCTTCACGCCGATCGCGCGCATATCCTGGGCGGCCAGCACGGCCTGGCGGGTGCTGTTGACGATGATGCCGGCGATGACGGGGATTTTGTCGCCCACCTCCTCCTGCGCCAGGGTCACGGCGCGGCGCAGCTCCTCGCGTGTCAGCGTATGGCCCTCGCCGGTGCTGCCGCCGACGCAGACGCCGTGCACGCCCTTGGACAGCACGAAGCGGGCCTGGGCGCGGCAGGCGGCCTCATCGATGGCGCCATCGGCGGTGAAGGGGGTGACGAGGGGCGGGATGATGCCGGTCAGGGGCGCGTTCATGGCACTGGCCTTTATGGTTCTGGACGTTCCGATCGCCAGCCATGGCTAGCCGCTCCGCCGTGCCGGGTCAAGTGCCGGTCCGATATACGGGATTAAAAATCTTCATATCGGAACATATTCGGAAATCTAGGCAATAATACGGGACATAATGTGAAAATTCGGCAATATGTCCCGAATTTCGGAATGTCCCTGCCTACACCCCGATCCGCCCGCGCCGCGCCGCGATGGCCGCCAGCACCGCCGCCGGCGTGATCCGCGCCATGCCGCCCTCGCGCGCCGGCGCGCCGCCCTCCGGCAGCACCGCGATCATCCGCGCGCTATGCGCAATCGCCTCCGAGGCGCCGAACAGCACGAAACTCTCCGCCCCGGCGGCGGCGGCGATGTTCATCACCCCGGTATCGTTGCCGACATAGAAGCCGGCGCCGGCGCATAAAGCGGCGACCTCGCCCAGACTCCAGCCGATCGCCTCGGCGATGCCGCACGCCGCCATCGCCGGCAGCGCGGCGCGGATCTCCGCCGCCAGCGCCGCCTCGGCGGCGCCGCCGGTCAGCACGATGCGCCCCCAGCCGGCCTCCAGCAGCGCCTCGGCCAGCGCCGCGAACCGCGCCGCGCCCCATTGCTTGTACGGCTCCGAGGTGCCGATTCCGAACACCAGATAGGGCGCGCTGCCCAGCCTTGCCGCGACCGCCGCGCGCGCCGCCGCGGCGATCGCCAGGCGCGGGCTCGCCTCCCACCCGTCCAGCCCGGCGGCGGCAAGCCAGGCGCCCCATTGCGCGTACGGGTGCAGGGCTTCCGTGGCGGCCGGCAGGAACGGGCCGCGATTGAGGAAGCGGCGCTGATCGGGATAGCCATAGCCATAGCGCGCCGGAATGCGTGCCAGGGCCAGCGCCATGGCGATCATGCGCGAATGATGCAGCAGCACGGCGGTATCGATCCGCGCCGCCCGCAGCATCGCCACCAGCCGCAGAAA
The DNA here is from genome assembly GCA_028869595.1 of Rhodospirillales bacterium. GTDB lineage: Bacteria > Pseudomonadota > Alphaproteobacteria > Acetobacterales > Acetobacteraceae > JAGWRU01. The sequence goes on along the minus strand of JAGWRU010000051.1, from coordinate 4,708 downwards.
TCCCGCCGGCCCGTCATGGCGGCCGCGCCCGCGATCGGGATTGCGGTCCAGCCACAGCACGCCGCGCAGCGTCGCCTCGGCCGCGAAAAGCTGATCGGCCGCCGAGCGCGGCTTGGCCAGCAGGCTGACCGGCCCGCCCGCGGCGGCGGCGATGGCGCGGATCGGCGCCAGATGCCAGATCATGTCGCCAATGCCGGGCAAGGGCTGCACCACCAGCACATGCCCTGCCTTGTCGAGAAACCGCGCCGTGCTCATGGCGTCCTCGTGCCAGTCCGCCGGGCGCGGGGCAAGGGCGCGGGCGCGTTCCCTCTATTCCTCGGCCTCGCCCTCATCGGCCAGCGGCGCCAGCGTGGCCACCAGCGTTGCCAGCGCCACCAGGATCGCGGCGGCCTCGGCCTCGGTATATTTCGCCGCCGCCCGCAGCGCCGGTCCGTGCCAGGCATGGCGCAGCGCGGCGAAGGGCGTCGCCGCCGCCGGCGCCAGCGCCTGCACGCGCGGGGCGAGCACGGAAAAGCGCCGCCCATTGCCGGCCAGCGGATCGGCCGCGCCCTGCGCGCGCGCCACCGAACGCAGCGCGATCGCGGCGATCCGCGCGGCGTGAAACACCGCAGCCGTGCCGCGGCCGGAGAGATGGCAGGCCTCGGCCTCCTCCATGTCATGCGCGGCATCGGGAAAGGCTTCGATCAGGGCGGCCGAAAACAGGGTCGGCGGAGCATCGGGGGACATCATGCGGCTCGGCGCTTCGGGGCGGATAAAAACAGGAGGGTCGGCGCCGAGCGGCGCGCCATCGGCTTCATCGTCCAGTTCCAGGCCCAGCCGGCGGTCGCGGAACAGGCTGCCGACCGCGCTTTCCTCCTGCGCCATGCGCCAGGCTTCGACGCCGCCCGCATCGATCTGATGGCGCCATACCAGCCCGCCCGCATCGCCGCTGAGCACATTGAGCGCGTCATCCTCCGGCTCCGCCCAGCAATCGAGAATGGTGAGGCGTTCATATTTGGCGGCATAGCGCAGCCATTGGCGCTGCGCCGGCAGGGCGATGTCGGGATCGGGATCGGGGACGAAGGAAATCGGAAGCGGCGGGCGGGCCGGGGCCAGCGCCAGGCGGAACAAGGCGGTGCTGTGCGGCCGGCGCGCCATCAGCCATTGGCCGGCGCGGTCGATGCGCCATTCATAGCCGATCAGCCCGGCGCGGCGCAGCGCCTCGGCCAGGGCGGCTTGCTCGGCCGGGGCGGGCAGGGGCACCGGCAAGGGCGGGAAGGCGGCTTCCAGCACGAAGGCGGCGGTGCCGTGCCAGAGCACGCCGCAGCCGCTGCCCTGGCCGTCGGCGCGGCGGATATGGCCGATCGCGGCGAAGCCGGCCGCCTCCTCCAGCACATTGGGTTCGCGCATGTCGAGGATCATCACCGCCTCGCCGAAGCGCGCGCGCAGCGCGGCGATATCGCCCTCGAAGCCGACCGCCAGCGGTTCGTGCAGCACCGGCGCATCGGCGCTGAGCGGCATTTCGCTCAGTGTGCCGTCGGCGCTGGCCTGGAACAGGCGCACGATGCGGGCCGGGCCGGTGAATTCCACCCGCGCCGGCTCGCCGTGATAGGGCCCCTCCGCCAGGCCGCGACGGCGTTCCAGCGTGCAGGTCTCGATCATGCCGGCGCTGTCCAGCACTTCGCGGATGACCAGCACGGCGACGGCCAGGCGTTCCGGCCCGGCAAGGCCGCGCCGGGCGAGCCAGAATTCGAAGGCCGAGGGGCTGAGGAGATGCGGCTCGCCGGGCAGTTCGTAGCCGGCCTCGCTGCTGCCATCGGCGAGGGTGCGGTCGCGATAGCCGACATAGGCCTGCGGCTCCGGGGCAGCGCCGTTCAGCGCGAGAAGCTGCGCCGCCACCTGTCCCGCATTCCAGACCCGGTTGCGACCGGCTGTCGTCATGCCCCTCGTCCGATCCGCGTAGCCGTGCCGCCATCGGCCGGCCCGGGCGTTCTGCGTTGTGCCCGAGAAAGCCCGGGTCGAGCCAGCCATTCGAGCAGAGTCTTGGTTTCGTTTTTCTGTCATCGCCGCGCATTCGGCGAAACCCGCCGGAAACCCGGCGCGCCGCTGTGGCCGCGCCGCCGCGCCGATTACGATTCGCGACAAAACCGATTCTTCCGCTGGAAATTGTCATCAAAACCTGGATAAGGTTAACGAAAGTTTGAACGCCGAAAGGCATCAGGACCGGATCGGGCGAGTGAGCCAGGGGCAAACGATCAACGCGGCGCGGGCGGGTCTGGATGGGTCGATTGCCCGGCAGATGGCCTGCACCAATCTGGGCGCTGCCGAAGAACGTGCTCTACTTCGCTGTTATCACAGCAATGCCAATCCTGCCGAACGCCAGGAAGCGCTGCGCCAGCTTTGGGAAAGCCATGCCAAGCTGGTGATCGCCATCGCCCATCGCTGCCGCCGGCCCAATCTCGACCTCGCAGATTTGATCGGCGCCGGGCATCTCGGTTTGTATCGCGCGATCGAAGGGTTCGATGCCGAAGGCGCGGAAAACCGTCTGGCCACCTATGCCGCCGACTGGATCCGCGCTGCCATTCAGGACTTCATCCGCCGCAACACCGCTTTGGTGCGCCTGCCCGAAAGCGATGCGCATCGCCGCCTCGCGCAATCTGCCGGGCGGCTGTTCCGCGATGCCGCCCAGGCCTGCCAGCGCGAGGGCGTGAGCGCCAGCGAGGCGGAGCTGTGCGCGCGCGTCGGCCGCCGCATCGGCCTGGAAGCGGACGAGGTGGCGCGCAGCATGCGCCTGCTGGGCGGCGGCATACGCAGCCTGGACGAGGAAAGCGGCGATGCCGACCGGCCGGCGCTGCAATTGGCCAGCCCCGATGCCGGACCGGAGGAGCAGACGATCGCCCGCCTCGATCAGGCCAAGCTGCGCGCGCGGGTGCAGGCCCTGGCCCAGGAGATCCTGACCGAGCGCGAACGCCAGGTGCTGGCCGCGCGCTGCCCCGGCGACGATGCCGAGATGGTGCATGCGGAGGTTCTGGCCGCGCGCTTCGGCGTAACCCGCGAACGGATCTGCCAGTTGGAGGCCAGCGCCAAGCGCAAGCTGCACATGGCCCTGGCCGCCGAAGGCCTGGCCGAGGCGACCCCCGGGCTGCGCCTGCCGGGCGGGCGGGCGGCACGGCGCGCGGTCGCGGCATGAGGGTGGCCGGATAAGATTGTCGGGACTCCTCGCGCGCGTCTAAAACCCCGGCATGAGTGACCTGTTCGACCGGTCGGGGGCACCGCCCTCCCGCCCGAAATCCCGCCCGCCCCAGCCCGAGAACCCGGATCGCTACTCCGCCGCCGATATCGAGGTGCTGGAGGGGCTGGAACCCGTGCGCCGCCGCCCGGGCATGTATATCGGCGGCACCGACGAGACCGCGCTGCATCATCTGGCCGCCGAGATCCTCGATAACGCGATGGATGAGGCGGTGGCCGGCCATGCCAGCGTGATCGAGATGGCGCTGGGGACGGAGAATACCCTCACGGTGCGCGACAATGGCCGCGGCATTCCGGTCGACCCGCACCCGAAATTCAAAAATCTCAGCGCGCTGGAAGTGATCCTGACGACGCTGCATTCGGGCGGCAAATTCTACGGCAAGGTCTATGCGACCTCCGGCGGGCTGCACGGCGTCGGCAGTTCGGTGGTCAATGCGCTGTCCGAACTCATGGAAGTGGAGGTGGCGCGCGAGCGGGTGCTGTGGACGCAGCGATACGGGCGCGGCAAGCCGCAGACCGGGCTGGTCAATGCCGGGCCGGTGCAGAACCGGCGCGGCACCCAGATCCGCTTTCGTCCCGATCCGGAGATCTTCGGCGCGCTGCGCTTCGCTCCGGCGCGGCTGTACAAGCTCTGCCGCTCCAAGGCCTATCTGTTTCGCGGCGTGCAGATCCGCTGGTCCTGCGATCCCGCGCTGCTCAAGGCGCAGGACGAAACCCCGGCCGAGGCGGTGCTGCATTTTCCGGGCGGGCTGCGCGACAGCCTGGCCGCCGATACCCAGGCACGCAGCGCCATCCTGCCGGAACCCTTTGCCGCCGAGGCGGCGCTGCCGGCGGGCCCGGACGGGCAGGCGGCGGGGCGCGTCGAATTCGCCGTGACCTGGCTGGAGGAAGGCGAGGGGTTCCTGCATTCCTACTGCAACACGGTGGCGACCCCCGAAGGCGGCACGCACGAGGCCGGGCTGCGCGCCGCACTTCTGAAGGGGCTGCGCGCCTTCGGCGAGCAGCGCGCCAATCGCCGGGCAAGCGCGATCACCGCCGAGGATATGATGGGCGGGCTTGCCGGCAAGCTGTCCGTGTTCCTGCGCGAGCCGCAATTTCAGGGCCAGACCAAGGAGAAGCTGACCAGCCCGGAAGCGGCGCGCTATGTCGAAACCGCGCTGCGCGATCGCTTCGATCACTTCCTGACCGGCGATCCCGCCCAGGCCGATAATCTTCTGGCCTTCGTCATCGAACGGGCGGAGGAGCGCATCCGGCGCAAGGAAGCGAAGGACACGCCGCGCAAATCCGCCACGCGCCGCCTGCGCCTGCCCGGCAAGCTGACCGATTGCACGCGCGAGAATGCGGCCGAGACGGAGATTTTCCTGGTCGAGGGCGACAGCGCCGGCGGCTCGGCCAAGCAGGCGCGCAACCGCGAGACCCAGGCGGTGCTGCCTTTGCGCGGCAAGATCCTCAACGTCGCCTCCGCCTCGACCGAGAAACT
>JAGWRU010000050.1 GCA_028869595.1 Rhodospirillales bacterium | reverse complement strand
CTCGCGCGAGGCGCATACCACGCTGGCGATCGCCATGAACCGCATCGGCGGCAAGTCCAATACCGGCGAGGGCGGCGAGGAGCCGGATCGCTATACGCCGCTGCCCAACGGCGATTCCATGCGCTCGGCGATCAAGCAGGTGGCGTCCGGCCGCTTCGGCGTGACCATCGAATATCTCGTCAATGCCGATGATATCCAGATCAAGATGGCCCAGGGCGCCAAACCCGGAGAGGGCGGGCAGCTGCCCGGCCACAAGGTCGATGCCAATATCGCGCGCGTCCGCCACTCGACGCCGGGCGTGGGGCTGATCAGCCCGCCGCCGCATCACGATATTTATTCGATCGAGGATCTGGCCCAGCTCATTTTCGATCTCAAGAACGCGAATGAGCGGGCGCGGATTTCCGTCAAGCTGGTCTCCGAAGTCGGCGTCGGCACGGTGGCGGCAGGCGTTGCCAAGGCGCGCGCCGATCACGTGACGATCTCCGGCTTCGAGGGCGGCACCGGGGCAAGCCCGCTGACCTCGCTGACCCATGCCGGCAGCCCGTGGGAAATCGGGCTTGCCGAAACGCAGCAGACCCTGGTGCTGAACGGGCTGCGCGGACGCATCGCCGTGCAGGTCGATGGCGGGCTGCGCACCGGGCGCGACGTGGTGATCGGCGCGCTGCTGGGGGCGGAGGAATTCGGCTTCGCCACCGCCCCGCTGATCGCCGCCGGCTGCGTGATGATGCGCAAATGCCATCTGAATACCTGCCCCGTCGGGGTGGCGACGCAGGACCCGGTGCTGCGCGCGCACTTCACCGGCCAGCCGGAGCACGTCATCAACTATTTCTTCTTCGTGGCCGAGGAAGTGCGCCGGCTGATGGCGATGATGGGCTTTTGCCGCTTCGAGGAGATGGTGGGACGGGTGGAGCGGATCGATGCCAGCCGCGCCATCGATCATTGGAAGGCGCATGGCGTCGATCTGTCGCGTATCCTGCATCGCATCGCCGCGCCTGCGGATGCGCCGCTGCATCAGACCGGCACGCAGCACCATGCGCTGGACGAGATCATGGATCGCCGTCTGATCGCACATGCCGCACCGGCGCTGGAACAGCGTCTACCGGTCGCCTATCGCGGCACGATCCGCAATATCGACCGCACCGTGGGCGCCATGCTGTCCGGCGAGATCGCGCGGCGCTACGGCCATGCGGGCCTGCCCGATTCCTGCATCGCGATCGACCTGACCGGTACGGCGGGCGGCAGTTTCGGGGCCTTCCTGGCGCGCGGCGTGGCGCTGCATCTGACGGGCGACGCCAATGACTATGTCGGCAAAGGCCTGTCCGGCGGGCGTATCGTGGTGCGCCAGCCGCTCGCGGTCACGCGCGACCCGACCGAGAACATCATCGTCGGCAACACGGTGCTGTACGGCGCGGTGGAGGGCGAGGCCTATTTCCAGGGCGTCGCCGGGGAGCGTTTCGCGGTGCGCAATTCCGGCGCCGTCGCGGTGGTCGAAGGCACCGGCGATCATGGATGCGAATACATGACCGGCGGCGTCGTCGTGGTGCTGGGGGCGACCGGGCGCAATTTCGCCGCCGGCATGTCGGGCGGCATCGCCTATGTCTATGATCCCGACCGGCGTTTCGCCGATCTGTGCAACACCGCCCAGGTGACGCTGGAAGCGCCGCAGGATGGCGATGGCGGCGAGGGGGACGCCCCGCGCGGCGCCCCGGGCGAGGGGTTCGTGATCGGCGATCCGCTGCGCTTCGATGCCGAGCGGCTGCGCCTGCTGCTCCTCCGCCATCACCATTTCACCGCAAGTGCCCGCGCGGCCGCGTTGCTGGCCGATTTTCCGCGCGCGCTGCGGGATTTCGTCAAAGTGGTGCCGGAGGATTATCGCCGCGCACTGACCGAATTGCGCGCGGCCGAACGCCGTCGCCAGGCTGCCGAGTAGGAGCGCGAGCATGGGCAAGGTAACCGGGTTTCTGGAAGTCGCGCGCCAGGATCGGGGCTATGAAAAGCCGGAATCGCGTGTCAAATCCTGGCGCGAATTCGTCCGCCCGCTGGGCGATGCGGCCACCGCCGAGCAGGCCTCGCGCTGCATGGATTGCGGCATTCCCTTCTGCCATAGCGGCTGTCCGGTGAATAATCTGATCCCGGACTGGAATAATCTGGTCTATCGCGATCAGTGGCGCCAGGCGCTGATCGCGCTGCACTCCACCAATAATTTTCCCGAATTCACCGGCCGCGTCTGCCCCGCCCCGTGCGAAGCGGCATGCACGCTGAACATCGACGACAACCCGGTGACCATCAAGACGGTGGAATGCGCCATCGTCGATCGCGGCTGGCAGGAAGGCTGGATCGTGGCGCAGCCGCCGGTGCGAAGCACGGGCAGGCAGGTGGCGGTGGTCGGCTCCGGCCCGGCGGGTCTGGCCTGCGCGCAGCAGCTCGCCCGCGCCGGGCATCGGGTGACGGTGTTCGAGAAATCGGACCGTATCGGCGGGTTGCTGCGCTACGGCATCCCCGATTTCAAGATGGAGAAGGCGCTGATCGACCGGCGCATCGCCCAGATGGAGCAGGAGGGCGTGCGGTTCCGCCCCGGCATCGCCATCGGCGGCGACCAGACGCTCGATGCCTTGCGCGCGGAATTCGATGCGGTGGTGCTGGCCGGCGGGGCGGAGATGCCGCGCGATCTGCCGGTGCCCGGACGCGATCTGGGCGGCATTCACTTCGCGATGGAGTATCTGACCCAGCAGAACCGGCGCATCGCCGGCGATAGCGAGGATCGCGCCGCGCCCGGCGGCACGATTAGCGCCGCCGGCCGGCATGTGGTGGTGATCGGCGGTGGCGATACCGGATCGGATTGCATCGGCACCGCCATTCGCCAGGGCGCGGCCAGCGTCACCCAGCTGGAAATCATGCCGCGCCCGCCGGAGCGCGAGGACAAGGCCATGACCTGGCCCGACTGGCCGCTGAAACTGCGCAGCTCGCACGCGCATGAGGAAGGGGCGGAGCGTGATTTCGCCGTCCGCACCATGGGATTTGCCGGCAGTGACGGGCGGGTGACGGCGCTGGAAGGCATGCGCGTCGCCTGGGAGAAGGGCGCGGATGGGCGTATGGCGATGCGCGATCTGGAAGGCGGCGCCTTCCGCCTGCCGACCGATCTGGTGCTGCTGGCGATGGGCTTCACCGGACCGGTGGCGGCGGGGATGATCGCCGATGCCGGCCTCGCACGCGATGCGCGGGGCAATGTCGCGGCCGATACCGAGCACTATCGCACCAGCCTGGATGGCGTATTTACCGCCGGCGATATGCGGCGCGGCCAGTCCCTGGTGGTCTGGGCGATCCGGGAAGGCCGGCAATGCGCCCGTGCCGTCGATCTGTTCCTGACCGGGGCGAGCACGCTGCCGCGCTAGGGTCTGTCGGGCGCCCATCGAAGCGCCTGACAGATTCTCGCTTTTGTCTGCTCGTGCGATTCACGCCTGCGGCGATTTCGCCTTCGCCGATCACATGCCGGCTCCGATCACACGCCGGCGCCGATCACACGCCAGCGCCGATCACATGCCGGCGCCGATCACACGGCTGGGCCGATCACATGCCTGAACCGGTGCGCGCCGCCGGATCAGGCTTTCGGCGCGCGCGCCTCGACCAGGGCGGCGACGTCATTGCGATCGTCGGCTGCCAGCCCGGCGATCACGCCGGCGCGGTCGGCGGCGGGGCGGTTCTGGCTCATTTTCCATTTCCCCTCCAGCCGGGTGATGGGGATGGCAAAGCCCCGGATCCCCTTCATCTGGGCGGCGACGAAATCGGCCGGCGCGTCATCCACCGCCCAGGGCGCGGCGCGGCGGGATTCATGGCGGGTGGTCAGCGCTTCCAGCAGCGGGCGCAGCCCGGCGGCATCGTCGATGAAGCGCAGCGTGCCATAGGCGTGGATGGCGGCGTAATTCCAGGTCGGCACGACTTTGCCCGTCTCCCGCTTGGTCGCGTACCAGGATGGCGTGACATAGGCATCCGGCCCCTGGAAAATCGCCAGCGCCTCGCCGTCGAAAGCGGCTTCCCGGGCCTGCGGGTTGGCGCGCGCGAGATGGCCGTACAGCGTGCCGTATTCCCCCTCCTCGGCGGCCAGGATCAGCGGCACGTGGCTGGCGATCAGCCCGGCCGGGCCATGCGAGACAAGGGTTGCAAGCCCCGTCGCGGCGATGGCGGCGTGCAGCGTGGGCAGGTCATTTTCGCTAAAGGCCGGGGGAAGATACATGCGGGGCGCTCCGGTGGAGGATGCAGGGAAACATGAAATCGGCCTGATGAAACGGCCCAATTCTGAAAATTATACCAGTCCGATAACCGGCGCGATGGCGCGCGCGACCCGATAGGTCAACCCCGCTGCCCCGATCATATCATGCGAATACTGCATGACCACGATGACGTTCATGCCAATGCAACATGGTTTCCCCCGCCCCATCTACGCTGTCGACGGAGCGAACTGGACCGCCTGAACGAGACGGACACGCTCTCCGCCAAATCATTGGCCGATCGGCCCGCCAACACGACGGACCGGCACCGATCACAGGAGAGAAGACCATGAAGACCATGCTGATTGCCGCCGCCGCCGCCCTGGCCCTTGCGACGGGTGTTGCTAATGCCGCCTCGCTGAACGGCACCGAT
>JAGWRU010000049.1 GCA_028869595.1 Rhodospirillales bacterium | reverse complement strand
GCCCGGATTGACGCCGGCGGCAAGGCGGATCGCCTCGGCCCGGTCGGCCTCCAGATTGCGGGCGATCGGACCCTTCGGGCCTTCGGCGTCATAGACGATGTAGCCCAGGCCGCCCTGGCCCTCGGCCTTCGCCCAGTCGTTCAGCTTGTCGAAGAAGCTGCGCGGCTGGCCGCCGGCGCCCGGGGCGGGGATGGCGCGGATGACGCCGCCCGAGGCGGCGATGCGGGCGAACAGCCCGAAGCCCGAGCCGGCATAGTGTTCGGTGACGTCGCTGATGACGATCGGATTGCGCAGGTCGGGCTTGTCGGAGCCGTATTTCAGCATCGCCTCGTCATACGGAATGCGCGGGAAGGGCGGCCTGGTCACCGCGCGGCCATTGGCGAATTCCTCGAACACGCCCGCGATGACGGGCTCGATCGTGTTGAACACGTCCTCCTGCGTCACGAAGCTCATTTCGAAATCGAGCTGGTAGAACTCGCCCGGCGAACGATCCGCCCGCGATGCCTCGTCGCGGAAGCAGGGCGCGATCTGGAAATAGCGGTCGAAGCCGGCGACCATGGCGAGCTGTTTGAATTGCTGCGGCGCCTGCGGCAGGGCGTAGAACTTGCCCGGATGCAGCCGCGCCGGCACCAGGAAGTCGCGCGCCCCTTCCGGACTGGAAGCGGTCAGGATCGGCGTCTGGAACTCGGTGAAGCCGGCCTCGATCATGCGCCGGCGGATGGAGGCGATGACGGCGGCGCGCAGCATGATGTTGCGATGCACCTTGTCGCGGCGCAGATCGATGAAGCGATAGGTCAGGCGCAGATCGTCGGGGTATTTCTCCTCGCCCGCAACCTGCATCGGCAGGGTTTCGGCGGCAGATTGCACCTCCAGCGCGGCGACGCGGACCTCGATCGCCCCGGTCGGCAGACGCGGGTTCTGGGTGCCCGGGGCGCGCGCCACCACCTCCCCGGTCACGGTGATCACGCTTTCCGCGCGCACCGCCTCGGCCTGGGCGAAGGCCGGGCTGCCGGCGGGGAACACGCATTGGGTGATGCCGTAATGATCGCGCAGATCGATGAACAGCAGCCCGCCATGGTCGCGCTTGGCATGCACCCAGCCGGACAGGCGGGCGGTGGCGCCGATCTCGGCCTCGGTCAGCGCGGCGCAGGTATGGGTGCGATAGGCATGCATGGCGGCGATTCCAGGGGGGCGACGGTTCCGGGGGGTGCGCGAAGGCCGGCAGACAAGCCCTGCCGCGCGGGCGAAGTCAAGCCGAAGCCCCATGCTTTCCCCCGCGCGCGCACCCGGTTACATAGGAGAAATGTCCTCCCCCTCCCGCGCGCGCTTCCCCGAACCCGTCCTGATCACCGAAACCGCCGCCCTGGCCGCCCTGTGCGCGCGCCTGCGGACGGAGGCGTTCGTCACCGTCGATACCGAATTCATGCGGGAACGAACCTTCTGGCCCGAACTCTGCGTCGTGCAGCTCGGTGGAACGCAGGACGTGGCGGTGATCGATGCCCAGGCGCCGGGGCTGGATCTGGCGCCGCTCGGTGCGCTGCTGGCCGATCCGGCGGTGGTCAAGGTGTTTCACGCCGCCCGCCAGGACGTGGAGATTTTCGTCCTCCGCTTCGGCGACGTGCCGCGCCCGCTTTTCGACACCCAGATCGCCGCCATGGTCGCGGGCTTCGGCGATCAGGTCGGCTATGACGCGCTGGTTTCCGCCCTGGCCGGCGGCAGCATCGACAAGGCGCATCGCTTCAGCGACTGGTCGGCCCGCCCGCTTTCCGCCGCCCAGATCGCCTATGCCGCCGCCGATGTGACCTATCTGCGCCTGGTCTATGAAAGGCTGACGGCGCGCCTGGCCAAGGAGAACCGCCTGGATTGGGTGGCGGAGGAGATGGCGGTGCTGTCCGACCCCGCCACCTATCGCCCGGACCCGGAGACGATGTGGGAGCGCCTGCGCCCGCGCAGCACCAATCGCCGCTTCCTGGGCATGGTCCGCGCCCTTGCCGCCTGGCGGGAGCGCGAGGCCCAGCGCGTCAATATCCCCCGCCAGCGCGTGTTGAAGGACGAAACCCTGCTGGAAATCGCCGCCACCGCACCGGCCGATGCCGAGGCCCTGGCGCGCGCGCGCGGCATCACCCGCGGCTTCGCCGAGGGGCGCACCGGCACCGCGCTGCTGGCCGCCATTGCCGAGGCCGCCGCCCTGCCGGAAGACCGCCTGCCCCCGGCACCGGCCCCGCGCGACGGGCGCAAACCCTCCCCGGCGCTGGTGTCGCTGCTGAAAGTGCTGCTGGCCACCAAATGCGAACAGCACGACGTCGCCCCCAAGCTGCTGGCCAGCAGCGAGGAGATCGACCGTCTGGCGCTGGAGGATGCGCCCGATATCCCGGCGCTGTCAGGCTGGCGGCGCGAGGTGTTCGGCGCCGATGCGCTGGCGCTGAAGGACGGGCGGATCGCGCTGGGCGTCGATGGCCGCAAAATCCGGCTGATCGGGGTCGCCGCCGCCGGCTGAATGGGTTTTGCCGGCTGAATGGATTTTGAAAGAATCCCGCAACGCCCGATATGCTGATATAGGCCCATGATGCTGCAACGCGCCCTTCCCTCGAGATCGATCGCCGCTGCCGGGCTGCTGGCCGCCGCCTGCGTGGCGCTGGGCAGTGCGCCTGCCCTGGCCGGCACTTCGCCCAATCTGCTGACCAATGGCAGTTTCGAGACGATCGGCACCGGCACCAACATCTCCGCCCAGGGCAGCCAGGCCGGCGTCGGCAATCTGCCGGGCTGGACGGTCAGCCAGAACACCACCGGCTATAGCTGGGGCTCCGGCCCCGGGCTGGGGCCGGAGCTGATCACCACCAACGGCAGCACCGTCGCCCCCTATGGCGACAAGATCGCCGCCGACCCGTTCACCTACGGGCCGGACGGGGCGGGCAGCTATGCGCTTTATTTCGTCGACGACAATGCGCATGAGACGATCAGCCAGAGCATCTCGATGGTCGCCGGCACCACGTACGAGGTCGGGTTCGACCTGTTCCAGACCCTGTCGGGGGCGAATAATCCCGGTAATTTCACGCTGAAAGCCTCGCTCGGCTCCTCGGTCATCACCGAGGCCAATCAGCTCACGCTGACCGCCGGGATCTGGTACCATTTCGCCGCGACCTATGTCCCGACCACGACCGGGATCCAGAGTTTCGTCTTCGACTACACCTCGGCCAATGCCACCTCGAAAGACGTAGTCGTCGATCAGGTCTATGTCGAAGACCCGCCCACCACGCCGGGCGTCGGTCCGAATACCGGCAATGCCCCGATCGGCACGCCGGAACCGCGGGGTGTTGCGATGTTTGCCGTCGCGCTGGGCGCGCTTGCCATGATCCGCCGGCCGCGCCGGGTTCTGCGCCGCGCCTGATCCGGACTTTATCCGCAACCGCCTGAATCGAAACGGGGCGGGTGCGTCCGCCCCGCCCCGATCCAGGCCCTGTTGCCTCGGCCGGGCCTCAGCCCTGCTTCGGCGCGTTGCCCAGCTCGATCGCCACGAAAGCCGGCTGGCCATTGCGCAGGATGCGCAGCGCGACCGCGTGGTTCGGCCCGCTTTCCGCCTTGGCGATGGCGGATGCCGCCTCGCCGGGCGAATGCACCGCCTCGGTGCCGACGCCGACGATCACGTCGCCCTGCTGGATGCCCGCCATGTCGGCCGGGGAGTTGGGCTGCACACCGCGCACCACCGCGCCGGAGGCATCGCGCGGCAGGCCCAGCTGGCCGCGCAGCTGCGGCGTGATCGGCGCCAGCGCCAGGCCGATGCGGCCATGCTCATGCGTCGCGCTGTTGGCGGTGGCGATATGCTCCGGCAGTTGCGCGACATGGATGTCGACGGTATGCGCGGCGCCGTCGCGCAGATATTCGATCTTCGCCGTATCGCCCGGCTTCACCGCCGCGACATCGACGGCCAGTTCGCGCGGATCCTTCACCGTCTCGCCATTGACCGAGCGAATCACATCACCCGGCAGCAGCCCCGCCTTCTCGGCCGGAGTGCCCGGCTGCACGCCCGCGATCAGGGCGCCGCCATTGCCGGAAAGATGCAGCGCCTTGGCCATGGTCTGCGACACGGGCTGCGCTTCCACCCCGATATAGCCGCGGGTGACATGGCCATGCGCCTGTAGCTGTGCGACCACCGTCTTGATCATATCCGACGGAATGGCGAAGCCGATGCCGACCGAGCCGCCGGAGGGCGACAGAATCGCGGTGTTCATACCGATCACCTTGCCGTTCTGGGTGAAAAGCGGGCCACCGGAATTGCCCTCGTTGATCGGCGCATCGATCTGGATGAATTTGTCATACGGTCCGTCACCGATATCGCGCCCCTCGGCCGAGATGATGCCGGCGGTCACCGTGCCGCCCAGACCGAACGGATTGCCCATCGCCACCACCCATTCGCCGGGGCGGGCCTGCGCGGAATTGCCCAGCTCGATGAAGGGCAGCTTGTGGCCGGCATCGATCTTCAGCACGGCGATATCGGTGCGCGGATCGCGCCCGACGATATGGGCCGGCAGCTTGGTGCCGTCGGACAGCGTCACCTCGACCGATTTGGCGCCCTTCACGACGTGGTTATTGGTCACGATGATGCCATCGGCATTGATGATGAAGCCCGAACCGCGTGCCTCGATCGCCTGGGGCTGCTGCTGCGGCTGCATCATGGAGAAAGGCGGCTGGTTGAACGGGAAGGGCAGCTGCGGGCCGGGGCCGGACATGTCGGCGGTATCGGAGACCTTCAAATGGGTGGTGATGGACACCACGGCCGGGCGCACATGCGAGACCAGATTGGCGAAATCCGGCACATTGGCCAGCGGCGCGGCGCCGGGCGGGTTGACCGGGCCGGCCGGGGTGGCGGCGAAACCGGCATGGCCGGCGGCATAGCCGCCCAGAGCGGTGCCGGTCAGCAGGGCGATCACCAGCGCGCTGCGACGGAAGGAACGGCGGGGCCTGGGGGCGGGCATCTGGGTCTGGTCGGTCATGGTATTTCCCTCCTGATCGGGACACGGGCTGATGGATGGGGCCGCCTTGAGGGGCTGCCGACCCTTGCAACATGGGGCTTCTCGCATGAACGTTCCCGTGGTGGAGCGATTAAACCATCGTCATCCGCATCGACCCGCTGGCGGGCGGGCGGACCGCGCTTGGCGCTTTTCAGCCGGGCCGGCATCCGATAGGGAGAAGCTGGTGGCCGGGTTAGCACAGCGGTAGTGCAGCGGTTTTGTAAACCGAAGGCCGGGGGTTCAAATCCCTCACCCGGCACCATTCTGGGATGCAGTTGGTTCAACCGGTCCCGATCGCGGCCGCCAGCCTGGGATGCGACAGAATGAAGCTGGGCATCGGCATCACCACCTATAATCGCCGCGATGTATTGCGCGAGACGGTGGAGCGGGTTCGCAGCTTCACCGATCCCGAGCGCACCTCGCTGGTGGTCGCCGATGACGGCTCCACCGACGGCACGGTGGAGATGCTGCGCCAGACCGGCACGCCCTTCGTCACCGGCGCCAATATGGGCGTCGCCTGGAATAAGAACCGCGCGCTTTATCTGCTGAATTTCCGGCTGCGCTGCGACGTGACCATTCTGTTCGAGGACGATGCCCGGCCGCGCCAGGCCGGCTGGGAACGCCCCTGGCTGGAGGCGGCGGAGCGGTTCGGCCATGCCAACTGCGCCGGGGAATGGCTTGCACCCTATTTTCTGGGCGGGGCCGGCACGCCGGAGGACCCGATCCGCAGCTCCTGCGTGACCGCGCAATGCGCCGTGTTCAGCGCCGCCGCGATCGAGCGCTCCGGCTATTTCGATCCGCGCTTTCGCGGCTACGGGCACGAACACGTGGAACATTCCGCCCGGCTGGTCCGCCACGGCTTCGGCGGCGTGTTGGAGCAGGGCAACGCGGTCTGGTCGCTGATCCGCAGCCCGATCGAGTTCGTGCCGACGCAAAGCTTCGGCACGGCCGAGACGGCGGACCGCAACCTCGATCTCGCGCGGCGGCTGATGACCGATCAATCCTATCGCGCGCCCTGGCAGGATGACGCGGAGATGCGGCAATTCCTGGGCGAGATCGACGCGGCCGAAGCGCCAGCCGCCAGCGGCTTCGCGCTACGCTCCCCCGATCTTGCCCAGGCGGAGGAGCGCGCCTCGTTCCTGGCGCGGCTACTGAACGGCATGCCGCAGGAATAGCCGGATCGCAGCGGATCAACCCCCGCCGCCGGCATCACGTCCCGCTGGTGATCCGCGCGCGCATCCGCACCCGCTCGCGATGGGCAGTGTACAACCCGCTGGCCACGATGATCGCAGCGCCCAGGAAGGTCGCGCGATCGGGCACCGCGCCGAACACGGCGAAGCCCAGCGCGGTGGAAGTCAGGATCTGCACATAGGAGAACGGCGCCAGCAGCGAAGCCGGCATCATCGTATAGGCGACGATCACCAGATATTGCGCAGTCGCCGAACACACCCCCATGGCGAAGGCGATACCGATCTCACGCAGGCTCGGCATGGTGAAGCCGAAAAATACGGTGATGCTGAGCAGCAGAAACCCCGATACCGCCGACCATAGCAGCGTCGTCTCGGTGCGATCGACCACCCCCATGCGCCGGGTGATGACGATCGCCGCGGCCCAGCATGCCGCCGAGGTGATCGGCAGCACCGCCGCCGGCTGAAATGCCCCGGCGCCCGGGCGAACGACGATCAGCACGCCGATCAGCCCGACCAGCACGGCGGCCCAGCGGCGCATGCCCACCTGCTCTCGCAGGATCAGCATCGACAAAGCAGTGATGAAGGCCGGCGAGACAAAATTGATCGCCGTCGCATCGGCGATCGGCAGATGGCCCAGTGCCATGATGAACAGAATGGCTGAGCCGAGCACGGCCACCCCGCGCGCCAGTTGCAGCCCCGGCCGGCGGCAGCGCCAGCCCAGCACGCCGCCGCGCGCCGCCAGCACCATGGCGTACACCACGAAGACGATATAGCGCAGCCAGGCGATTTCGGTCGCCGGCAAGGCGCTTTCGCGCAGCAGCTTGGCCAGCGTGTCGCCGCAGGAAAACAGCGAGACCGCCAGAATGATCAGCAGGATCGGCACCAGAACCGAATTCTGGGTCGCATCCCCCGCGCGCGGGGTGGCGGCGATGCTCATGCGCGGTGGCGATCGGCCATCAGAGAATATCCTGCACGCGATGCCAGGCGGCATTCAGATGCGCCGTCAGGGCCTGCGTCAGGGCGGCGGCGTCGCGCGCGGTCAGGGCGGCGATGATCGCCTCGTGCTCGGCCACGGCGCCGGCCCATTTCGTCGGCTCCTCGTTGCCGATGAAGCGGATGCGCTTCAGCCGCGCCTGGATCGCCTGATGCTGATCGGCCAGAAAGCGGTTGCCGGATAGCCGGGCTATGGCGGAATGGATGGCCTGGTTGCACTTGTAATATTCCAGCCGGTCGCGCACGGCATAAAACCCCATCATCTCCTCGTGCAGTGCACACACCGTGGCGATCTCGTCATCGCCGGCGCGCGCGCAGGCGGCCTGCCCGGCAGCCACTTCCAGGATGCGCAGCACGTCCAGCATTTCGGCGACGTCCTGGGGGGTGAATTTGCGGATCACCGCGCCGCGCCCGGGCACCAGGGCGATCAGCCCTTCGCTGGCGACGGTCTTGATCGCCTCGCGCATCGGCGTGCGCGAGACGCCGAGCTTGGCCGCCAGCACGCCTTCATTGATGCGCGCCCC
This sequence comes from Rhodospirillales bacterium, assembly GCA_028869595.1. GTDB lineage: Bacteria > Pseudomonadota > Alphaproteobacteria > Acetobacterales > Acetobacteraceae > JAGWRU01. The sequence goes on along the minus strand of JAGWRU010000049.1, from coordinate 350 downwards.
GGGCAGCAGCTTGCCCTCGATGATCAGGTCGCGCAGCCGCTCCACCAGCTCGCCATGCAGGGTATGGCGGCTGACCGGCAGGATCGCTCCCTCCGGCGTCATCGTCGCTGCGCTGTCTCCGTCCACGCGGTCTGCCTGTCGTTGATGGCACGAACCTGCCACAGCCCGGGGCTTCGGCAAACCGCAATGATTTCTGCATACAGCATACTTGTGCGCAGACTAGGGCGGCGTTACGCTGCCGCCAACGCATGGAGGAAATGATGGCCAAGCCCCTGCTCGCCCTCGCCATTGGCGATCCCGCCGGGATCGGCCCGGAACTCGCCGCGCGCATGATCGCCGATGCCGCCGTG
>JAGWRU010000048.1 GCA_028869595.1 Rhodospirillales bacterium | reverse complement strand
TTGATGTATTTCGCCGCGAGTTCGACCGCCGCGCGGATCGCCTCGTCGGTGTAGCGCACCTTGTGGTGCTTTTCGTAATTGGTCTTCAGCCCGCGCAGGATCTTCACGCTGTCCTCGATCGACGGCTCGTTCACGTCGATCTTCTGGAAGCGCCGCACCAAAGCGCGATCCTTCTCGAAGTAATTGCGGAATTCCTTGTAGGTGGTGGAGCCGATGCAGCGCAGCGATCCCGACGCCAGTGCCGGCTTCAGCAGGTTCGAGGCATCCATCGCCCCGCCCGACGTCGCGCCGGCGCCGATCACGGTATGGATTTCGTCGATGAACAGGATGGCCCCGGGCTGGGCTTCCAGTTCGGTGACGACGGCTTTCAGCCGCTCCTCGAAATCGCCGCGATAGCGCGTGCCGGCCAGCAGCGCGCCCATATCGAGCGCGAAGATCGTCGATTTGGCCAGAACTTCCGGCACATCGCCCTCGACGATACGCTTGGCGAGGCCCTCGGCGATGGCGGTCTTGCCGACACCCGGATCGCCCACGTAGAGCGGATTATTCTTGGTCCGCCGGCACAGGATCTGGATGGTCCGCTCGATTTCCGAATCGCGTCCGATCAGCGGGTCGATCTTGCCCGCCATCGCCTTCTTGTTGAGGTTGACGCAGTAATTCGTCAGCGCGTCCTGCTTGTTGCGGGCAGGCTTCTCCTCGCGCTCGGGCTCGGCACCGGAATTGTTTTCCGGATTATTCGGCGCCGCCCCCTGAACCGGGCGCTGGGTGGCGCGCCCGGGCGCCTTGGCGATGCCGTGGCTGATGAAATTCACCGCATCGAGGCGCGTCATGTCCTGCAGCTGAAGGAAGTAGACAGCATGGCTCTCGCGCTCGCTGAACAGCGCGACCAGCACATTGGCGCCAGTCACCTCGTCACGACCGGAGGATTGCACATGGATCGCCGCCCGCTGCACGACGCGCTGAAACCCCGCCGTCGGCTTCGGATCGCCCGGCCGGTCAGTGGCGAGGCCGGCCAGATCCTTGTCGAGAAATTCGCCGAGTTCGCCGCGCAGCCGATCGAGATCGACACCGCAGGCGCGCAGCACCGTGGCCGCGTCGGTATCGTCGGTCAGGCCGAGCAGCAAATGCTCCAGCGTTGCGTATTCGTGGCGGCGGTCGCTGGCGAGCGACAGGGCACGATGCAGCGTCTGTTCGAGATTACGGGACAACATCGCCTACCTCTCTCCTCACCACCGGGCGGATTCTGCGGACAGCCGCCATGATCCGGCACGCACGTCCCCATCCGCCTTGGCGCATGGGCCGCAAGACAAGGCTATTCCTTCTCGATCGTGCACTGCAAAGGGTGCTGGTTCTGCCGCGCGAGATCCATCACCTGGGTCACCTTGGTTTCGGCGACCTCGTAGGTATAGACGCCGCAGACCCCGACGCCGCGCCGATGGACATGCAGCATGATGCGCGTCGCCTCCTCCCGCGTTTTCTGGAAGAAGCGTTCCAGCACGTGCACGACGAATTCCATCGGCGTGTAGTCGTCGTTCAGCATCAGCACCTTGTACATGGCTGGCTTGCGGGTGCGGGGCCGGGTCTTGACGACGACACCGGTATTAGTGCCCTCGTTATCGCCGCCGCCAATGTTGCGCTTGTCGCCGTCGCTCATGTCCACTTCCGTACCCGCCGGGCAGCCCAGCCCGTGATCGGTGTTCCATCTCGCCGGAATAGTCCAGCACCCGGTCGCGCTTGGCCGGCGTGGCATATGCCGGGGCCGAAACCCGCCCCCGCAGCAACCTACCGCATGCCGCACCCTGCCCGAGTGCCGCCACCTGTCCGGCGTATCCGACCGCCCACGGCCAGGATCATCGAAGCAGGAACCATATCGGATGCCGCGGCACGGTTAAAAGCCCCCCGGCGAGGATAAACCATACCGGAATAAACGGAGGATTGACGCCACCCCGCCCCGGCGGCGAGCACGAAAAAGCCCGGACCTGGGGGAGGTCCGGGCTTCCTTCGGGCAAAGCCGCCAGCGGGGGGAGGAGGGGGGATGCGGCGGCCCCGTCCGAAATCCGATCTGCCGATCAGACCTTGGTGAAGGTCTCGACCGCCAGGGTCATACGTGCGGTGATCGGGGCGAAAGCCTGCTCCGACAGCTTGATCGAGGCATCGGTCAGCTTGCTCGATTCCGCGAGGCCCTTTTCGATGCTGGCGCGGGCGAAGCCGGTCTGCAGTTCGAACGCGTCCTTGAAGGACTTCACTGCGGCCAGCGCCTTGAACGCCGCCACCGTCTCGGCGAGGGAGGCCTGCGCCGTGGCAGCCGCCTGCTTCTGCAGATCCTGCACGCCGGCGGCCCAGATCTGGCCGGCCTTCACGAAGGCCTCGGCATTGCCCTGGCTGAATGCCATCATCTCTTCTGCGGTCTTCATTGCTTTTTCCATGCCTTCCTTGACTTTCGCCTGGGTCTTCTCGAAGCCGGCAGCGGCCTTGGCCATACCGTCCTTCAGGGTCTCGACCGTCTGTTCGATGCCCTTCGCCGAAACGGCGGCTTCGATGGTCTCGGTCGTCTTGGATTTGGTCGTCATTGCCGTATCTCCTGGGTTGATGCGGCTGCCCACTTGTCGGCCACCCCTCGGGGTGCGGCCGCCGCGACGATCTTTCTTTTGCTGCACCGCAGCACACGGCCTACATAGTGGAATGGCAGACCGGGTTCAAGGGAATTTTGTGCACTGCACAAACTCGGCCCGACCCGGGAGCAGCCCCGAAAACGCCCCCAATGTCGGCTTGTAACCCGTTCAGTTTTTTCTCTTTTCGTCGGGTTTCGTCTGGACAGCACCGATTCGATACCCCTACACTCCGCGCGTCACGGGATAGGGCTCGGGGGTATGGCTGCCATGCATTGCCATCAGGGGAAGATCTTGCGGGCCATCCCCGCCCTGCTGGCGGCGCTCGGCGCTGCCGCAACGTTCGGTGCTCTGCCGGCAACCACCCCCACCGCTCAGGCTCGCGCGCTGCATCGCGGACCGGTTCACGCGGTGGCGCCGCTCTATACGTATTCCTCGATCGTCGTCGATGCGCGTACCGGGCGCATGCTCAAGGGCGATAACCAGGACGCGCTGCATCACCCGGCCAGTCTGGCCAAGCTGATGACGCTCTATCTCGCGTTCGAAGCGCTGCGCGACCGGCGCATCACGCTCGATGATCCGGTGCCGGTTTCCGCCCATGCCGCCTCGATGGTGCCGACCAAGCTCGGTCTGGTGCCGGGTACTCATATTACGGTGCGCGAGGCGATCCTCGGCATGGTCACCTTGTCGGCGAACGATGCCGCCGCCGCGCTGGGCGAAAAGCTGGGCGGCACGGAGCCGCATTTCGCCCAGATGATGACGCTGCGTGCGCGGGCCATGGGCATGAGCCGGACCACGTTCCGCAACGCCTCCGGCCTGCCCGATCCGAATATGTGGACCACGGCGCATGACATGGCGATCCTGGCGCGCCACATCCTGGTCGATTTCCGCGACGATTATCACTACTTCAGCACGCCCAGCTTCGTGTTCCACGGCCGCACCATCTACAACCACGACACGATGCTGAAATCCTATCCCGGCGTGGACGGGATGAAGACCGGCTATATCGAGACGGCGGGCCACAACCTCGTCACCTCGGTCAAGCACGGCGATGAACGGCTGATCGGCGTGGTACTGGGCGCCAATACCAACTGGCAGCGCGACCAGCGCATGACCGCGCTGCTGAATATCGGTTTCGCCGATCTCAACGGCCCGGCGCAGATGCCGACCGAGCTGGCTTCGGCCCATACCATACCAGCGATCTTCTCCACCGCCCATGCCGCGACGCTGCGCCGCGTCAGCACCAGCGATCAGGCGAGCTCCTTCGATGCCGTACAGCGCGAAATCGCGAACGCGCGGAGCGAGCGCACCAGCCTCCATACCGCCACGCCGCATGGGATGGGCGGACAATGGATGGTGCAGGCCGGCGTCTATCCGACCCAGCCCGGCGCCCAGCATGCCGCTGCCGAGGCGCATAGCGCCGCCCATGGCGGCAGCGCCCATGTCAGCCCCTATCGCATCCATGGCCGGGTGAATTACCGCGTCCGGGTGCTCGGGCTGAGCGAGGCACAGGCCAAATCCGCCTGCGTCAGCCTACATCGCGCCCATACGCCCTGCCTGGTGATGGCGCCGCGCCACCAGGACGTCGCTAGTCGCTGAATGGCGCGGCGCTGAATGGCGGGGCGCTGAGGGGTCAGCCTCGCACCAACCGGCGCAGCCCGTCAGGGCCCGCAATCATCGCCTCGCTGGCCAGGCCGATGAACAGGCCGGTTTCGATCACGCCGGTCTCGGCCTTGATGCGCGCGGCCCAGGCGGCGGGATCGGCCATGGCCGGGGCGGCGCAATCCAGGATCAGATTGCCGCCATCACTGACGAAAGGCGCGCCCTGAGCGTCGCGGCGCAGCCGTGCCGCAAGCCCCAGGCTTTCCAGCCGTGCGGCCGTCGCCTGCCAGCCAAACGCCACGACCTCCACCGGCACCGGCACCGCCCCCTGCCCGCCCAGGCCGGATACCAGCTTGCTGGCATCGGCGATCACCACCATGCGGGCGGAGGCGGCGGCGACGATTTTCTCCCGCAGCAAGGCCCCGCCCAGGCCCTTCACCAGGTGCAACGCGCCGGGCAGCACCGCGTCCGCCCCATCGATGGTCAGGTCGAGGCGCTCGAGCGTGGCGAAATCGGCCAGCGGAATCCCCGCCCGCCGCGCCGCCTGCGCCGTTGCCTCCGAGGTGGGGATCGCCCGCACCGACAACCCCGCCGCGACGCGCGCGCCGAGTGCCGCGACCGCGAAGGCGGCGGTGGAGCCGGTGCCGAGCCCGACCGCCATGCCCAGCTCGACCAGGGCCACCGCCGCCTCGGCAGCCTGGCGCTTATGGAATACGGTGCGATCCTCGCTCATGAGGCCAGAGTGAACAGGCCGGGCGGGTCCGGCAACCCTGCCCCGTGTCGCGGCGGTCTTGCATGGCCGGGCGAGCTTGCGCATCTTCGCATCATGACAGCGAGGCCAGCGAGACCCAAGCGATGATGGATGGAGAAGCCGATCGCCGGCGCATCGTGCTGTACAAGCCCGAGGATTTCGCGCCCTTGCATGCCGCGGGCAGGCTCGCGGCCGAAACGCTCGACATGATCGCCCCCTTCGTGGTGCCGGGCGTGACGACGGCGCGGCTCGATCAGCTCTGCCATGATTTCATCGTCGATCACGGCGCGGTGCCGGCGCCGCTCAATTATCGCGGCTTTCCGAAATCCATCTGCACCTCGATCAACCATGTCGTCTGTCACGGCATTCCCGGGGAAAGGCGGCTGGTCAGCGGCGATATCGTCAATATCGACGTGACCGTGATCCTGAATGGCTGGCACGGCGACAGCTCGCGCATGTATGTCGCCGGTGAGGCGGGGACGCGGGCGCGCAACCTGATCGACGCCACCTACGACTCCATGCTGCGCGGCATCGCCGCGGTGCGCCCCGGCGCGACGCTGGGCGATATCGGCCACGCCATCCAATCCTATGTCGAGCCGCTGCGCTTTTCGGTGGTGCGCGATTTCTGCGGCCACGGCATCGGCCGGCGCTTTCACGAGCCGCCCAATATCCTCCATTACGGCCGCCCCGGCGAAGGCCCGGCGCTGCATGTGGGCATGGTCTTCACCATCGAGCCGATGATCAATGCCGGGCGGGCGGATGTGAAGATACTCGATGATGGCTGGACCGCGGTCACCCGCGACCGCAGCCTTTCGGCGCAGTTCGAACATATGGTGGGTGTGACCGAGACGGGCTGCGAGATTTTCACCATCTCCCCGGCCGGGCTGCACAAGCCGCCTTACACCGGCTGAGAAGCCCGCCGGCATTGACCCGGGCTTAACGCTGGCGACGGATCATCGGGCGCAACGTCCCGACCGTGCCGGGGCGTGCCAACCAGGGTCCGCCCGTGCCGCGATCACCGCCCCACCCGTCCCGCACCGCCCCAGGCCATCCCGCCGCGTTCGACGCCGTGGCGGAGGCGTCGGGGCCGCTTTTCGCCTTTCGCCGCCCATCGGCGCCCGCGGTCCAGGCGGCCTCCGCGCCGCTGCCCGGGCGTTCGGCCGATGCCATGCCCGATCCGGGGCCAGATCCCGTGCCCGATCCGGGGCCGGGCGGGCATCGCGCGCGGCTGCGCCAGCGCCTGCTGGAAGCAGGCCCGGCGGCACTCGCCGATCACGAAATGCTGGAGATGCTGCTGTTCCTGGCCCTGCCCCGGCGCGATACCAAGCCGGTGGCGCGCGCCCTGCTCGCCCGCTTCGGCAGTTTCGCCGCCGCCATCGCGGCCAGCCCGGCCGCACTGGCCGCCCAGCCGGGCCTCGGAGAAGCCGCGATCGCGGCGCTGAAACTCGCCCAGGCCGCGGCACTGCGTCTGGCCCGGGCGGAATTGCACAACCGCCCGCTGCTCGATCACTGGGCGGCGGTGGAAGCCTATCTTGCCGCTGCCCTGGCGCGCGAGGCGGTGGAGCAGGTGCGCGCCCTGTTCCTCGACCGGCGCAACCACCTGCTGGCCGACGAGGTGCTAGGCACCGGCAGCATCGACCACGCCCCGGTCTATCCGCGCGAGGTGATGCGCCGGGCGCTGGAACTGCACACCTCCGCCCTGATCATCGTCCATAACCACCCGAGCGGCGATCCCAGCCCCTCGGCCCAGGATATCGCCATGACGCGGGAGCTGATGGCGGCAGCCAAAACGCTGGGTATCGTGCTGCACGATCATCTGATCGTCGGCAACGGGCGTTGCGCCAGCCTGCGGCGTCTGGGGCTTATGTAACCGCGCCGGCGACCTGATGCGCGCCGTGCCAGATCATGCGCAGCGCCACGAACACCACCAGCACCAGCCCAACCCAGGCGATCCAGCGATAGCGCGCCAGTAGCCGCGCCATCAGCCCGGCTGCCAGCCCCATCAGTAGCACCGAAATCACCAGCCCGGCGGCCAGCACCCAGGTGCTGCCATTGGCCGCCCCGGCCACTGCCAGCACGTTATCCAGGCTCATGGAAAGATCGGCCAGCACGATCTGGCCCATCGCCGCGAGCAGCGTCTTCTGCCCCGCACTCGCCCCCGGCAGATGCGCGGGCGCGGTCAGTTCGCGGTACATCTTCCACGCGACCCAGAGCAGCAGCAGCCCGCCGGCCAGCAGCAGGCCGATGATCTCCAGGAGATGCAGCGCCACCGCGCCCAGCGCGATGCGGATCGCCGTCGCCCCGATAATTCCCAGCAGGATCGCCGGGCGCTGCTGGCGGGCCGGCAGCCCGGCCACGGCAAGGCCGACCACCACGGCATTATCGCCGGCGAGTGCGATATCGATCAGCAGGACCTGCGCGAAGGCAGCCAGATCGTGCAGCAAAGCGGGGGAGAGCGGGCCCGGGATCATGCATCACGCCTCGCCGCTTGCACCAATCCTGTCAAGGGCGCACATCACCCCCTATCCCCTTGGCCCACCAGGAGCACGCGCTTCCCGATGATCCCGCGCTATTCCCGCCCGCAGATGACCGCCATCTGGACGCCCGAGAACCGCTACCGCATCTGGTTCGAGATCGAGGCCCTGGCCGCCGAGGGCATGGCCGCGATCGGCGCCATCCCGGCCGAGGCCGCCCGCACCATCCGTGAAAAGGGCGATCCCCTGCTGGCCGCGATCGGCCCCGCCGACATCGCCCGGATCGACGCGATCGAGCGGGAAACCCGCCACGATGTGATCGCCTTCCTGACCTGGCTCGCCGAAGGGGTGGGGCCGGATGCGCGCTTCGTGCATCTCGGCATGACCAGTTCGGACGTGCTGGATACCTGCCTGTCGGTGCAATTGACCCAGGCGGCCGATCTGCTGCTGGCCGATCTCGATGCCGTGCTGGCGGCGCTGAAGGCGCGCGCGCTGGAACACAAGCACACGCTCACCATCGGGCGCAGCCACGGCATCCATGCCGAACCGACCAGTTTCGGCCTGAAACTCGCCGGGCATTACGCCGAATTCGCCCGCAACCGCACCCGCCTGGAAGCCGCGCGGGCAGAGATCGCGGTGGCGGCGATCAGCGGCGCGGTCGGCACCTTCGCCCATGTCGATCCGCGCGTCGAAGAATTCGTCGCCGAACGCCTGGGCCTCGCGGTGGAGCCGGTCTCGACGCAGGTGATCCCGCGCGACCGGCACGCGGCGTTCTTCGCGACGCTGGGCGTGATCGCCGGCGGGATCGAGCGGCTGGCAACCGAGGTGCGCCATCTGCAACGCTCCGAAGTGCGCGAGGCCGAGGAGTTCTTCCATCCCGGCCAGAAAGGCTCCTCGGCCATGCCGCATAAGCGCAACCCGGTGCTGAGCGAGAACCTGACCGGGCTGGCACGCATCGTGCGCGGCGCGGTGATGCCGGCGATGGAGAATATCGCCCTGTGGCATGAGCGCGATATCAGCCATTCCTCGGTCGAACGCATGATCGCCCCGGACGCCACGGTGACGCTGGATTTCGCGCTGATGCGCCTGGCCGGGATGATGGAGAAGCTGGTCG
>JAGWRU010000047.1 GCA_028869595.1 Rhodospirillales bacterium | reverse complement strand
CGGTCGCGATCGCGCTGCTGGCCGGCTTATGGGCGGCGCTGGCCTGGGCGGCGCGTCCGGTGCGGGCCGGCGCGGCGGCCGGGCTGGGGCTGGGACTGGCGGTCGGGCTGAAATTCACCGCCGCCGTGTTCGCCCCGGGCTTGGCGCTGGCCGTGGCGCTGCTGGTCTGGCCGGGTGGCTTCGGCGCGGTGATCCGGGCCGGGCTTGCTTTTGCCGGGGCCGGGCTGGCGGGATTTCTCGCCGCCTGGGGCTGGTGGGGGGCGGTGCTGTGGGCGCATTTCGGCAATCCGCTCTATCCGCTGGCGGGGCGGTTTTTCGCCAATCCCTGGGCGGTGACGATCGATCCGCAGGATATCCGCTTCTTTCCGCACAGCCTGCTGCAATGGCTGTTCTACCCGGCCTGGTGGGTGCTGGGGCGGAGTTTCACCGTCTCGGAGGAAAGCCTGCGCGATCCGCGCTTCCTGATCGCGGGCATGGCCGGGGCGGCGGCGCTGGCCGTGCTGGGCTGGCGGGGCACGCCACGGCACGGCGATGCCCGGGCAGGGCGAGCGGCGCTGGCGATCTGGGTGTTCGCCCTGGTCGGCTATGTCTGCTGGCTGCTGGTGTTTTCGATCCTGCGCTACGCCATCGTGATCGAGGTGCTGACCGGCATTCTGCTGTGGACCGCCCTGGCCGCGCTGGCGCCGCCGCGCCGCGCCGGGCTGCGCGCGCTGCTGCTGCTGGTGGGGATGGTGGCGGCGACCAAGCCGCTCGGCTGGGGGCGGATCGGCTATGCGCAGGATCTGATCCAAGGCACGGTGCCGCGCCTGCCCGCCCATGCGCTGGTCCTGGTGGAGGGGCGGCCGATCGGCTACGTGCTGCCCTGGCTCGCCCGGCCGGGGCAGCGTTTCGTGCGCATCGACCTTTATCCGCTGGCCCCGGCGGAGCGGGCGGTGCTGGCCGCCCGGCTGGCCGCCGGCGATCCGGCTTTTCTGCTGAGCACCCGGAAAGGGGCGGACCTGCAAGGACCGGCGTTGCTGCCGGCCTGGCATCTGCGCATCGCGGCGGCTGGGTGCCGGGCCATCGCCTCTCCGGTGCAGAGGGGGATTGTGGTGTGCCGGCTGGAGGGGGAGGGGGCGCTGGGGCATGTCGGCGCGGATCAGGCGCGGCAAACCGCACGACCTTAGAGGGGTGGGGCGTTGAGGTGGAATTCAGCGGGCGGCCAGTTCGGCATTCCCTCGCTGCCTTCTACCCCGCCTCCGCCGCCAGGGCGTGGATGCGCCGCGCCATTGCCGCGATGCCGTTGCCGCGATTGGTCGATAGCGCCTCCAGCAATCCGAGTTCCTTGAGGAACCCGGCATCGGTCGCCAAAATCTCCGCCGGCGCCCGCCCCGAATAGACGCGCAGCAGCAGCGCCACCAGGCCGGAGACGATGGCCGCATCCGAGGCCCCGGCCAGGAACAGCTTGCCATCGCGGCGCGCCGCCTCGATCCATACCCGGCTCTGGCAGCCGGCGACGCGATGGGCATCATCGGCCCAGGCATCGGGGAAAGCCGGCAAGGCGCGGCCCAGATCGATGATGAACTGGTACCGCCCTTCCCAATCGTCGAACAGATCGAGATCCTCGGCGATGGCGGCGATGGCTTCCGCCGCACTCGCCTCGGCCGGCTGGACGAAGGGATCGGCTGCCATCACAGGATGAACCGCGACAGATCGCCCTTATCGGCCAGCGGCGCCACCCGGTCGGCGACATAGGCGGCGTCGATCGTCACCGTCTCCCCCGCCCGGTCGGTGGCGGTGAAGCTGATCTCCTCCAGCAGGCGTTCCAGCACCGTGTGCAGGCGCCGCGCGCCGATATTCTCCACCCGCTCATTGATATCGGCGGCGAGGTCGGCCAGCGCGTCGATGGCCTCGTCGGTGAAGACCAGATGGACCTGCTCGGTCGCCAGCAGCGCCACTGACTGCTTCAGCAGCGAATGCTCCGGCTCGGTCAGGATGCGGCGCATATCGGCGCGCGACAGCGAGGCAAGCTCCACCCGGATCGGCAGCCGGCCCTGCAATTCCGGCAGCAGGTCGGCGGGTTTGGCCAGATGGAAGGCGCCGGAAGCGATGAACAGCACATGATCGGTCTTCATCGGCCCGTATTTGGTGCTGACCGTGGTGCCTTCGATCAGCGGCAGCAAATCGCGCTGCACCCCCTCGCGGGAGACATCGCCGCCGCGAAACCCGCCTTCGGAACTGCGCGCGCAGACCTTGTCGATCTCGTCGATGAAGACGATGCCGTGCTGCTCGGCATGGGCCAGCGCGTCCTTGGCCAGCCGATCGGCGTCGAGCAGCCGGTCCGCCTCCTCCGTCTCCAGCGCGCGGCGGGCATCGGCGACGCGCATCCGGCGCGGCTGGGCGGGGCGGCCGAACATGCCTTTCATCATCTCGTTCAGATTGATCATCTGCCCGGGCGGCATTCCGGGCATGTCCATCTGCCCGAGCGGCATGCCCTTCGGCGCCTCGGCGATGGCGATCTCGATCTCCTTATCCTCCAGCTCGCCGCCGCGCAGCATGCGGCGGAATTTGGAGCGTGTGTCGGCGGCCGCGCCCTCGCCCACCAAAGCGGTGATCAGGCGGTCCTCGGCGGCGAGTTCCGCCTTGGGCTGCACTTCCTTGCGACTGCTTTCGCGCAGCATGGTCAGGCTGGCTTCGACCAGATCGCGGGCGATGCTTTCCACGTCGCGCCCGACATAGCCGACCTCGGTGAACTTGGTCGCCTCCACCTTCAGGAAGGGCGCCTGGGCGAGCTTGGCCAGACGGCGGGCGATCTCGGTCTTGCCGCAGCCGGTCGGGCCGATCATCAGGATGTTCTTGGGCACCACCTCCTCGCGCATCGCTTCCGGCAGGTTCTGCCGGCGCCAGCGATTGCGCAGCGCGATGGCGACCGCGCGCTTGGCATCCTTCTGGCCGACGATGAAACGGTCGAGCTCGGAGACGATTTCGCGCGGCGAGTAGGTCGGGGCTTCCATCACAGCGCCTCCACGATGACGTTGTGGTTGGTGTAGACGCAGATATCGCCGGCGATGCGCATGGCGCGGCGGGCGATATCCTCGGCCGACAACCCGTCGACGCCGATCAGGGCGCGCGCGGCGGCCAGGGCGTAATTGCCGCCCGAGCCGATGGCGATCACCCCGTCCTCCGGCTCCAGCACGTCGCCATTGCCGGTCAGGGTGAAACTGCGCTCGGCATCGGCGACCGCCATCATGGCTTCCAGCCGGCGGAGATAGCGGTCGGTGCGCCAATCCTTGGCCAGCTCGACGCAGGCGCGTTCGAGCTGGCTGGGGAAACGCTCCAGCTTGGCTTCCAGGCGTTCCAGCAGGGTGAAGGCATCGGCCGTGGCGCCGGCGAAGCCGGCCAGCACGGCGCCGCCGCCGATGCGGCGCACCTTGCGGGCATTGCCCTTGATGACGGTCTGACCAAGGCTGACCTGGCCGTCCCCGGCCATGGCCACGCGCCCGTCCCGGCGGACGCAAAGGATGGTGGTGCCGTGCCAGCCCACCGGATCATGCGGGGAGAGGTTGGGGTTTTGCATGGGGGTGCATGTGGCGTACCACGGCGCGGGCGACAAGCACCCGCAGCAAGCGGGGCGGGTATGAGGGCGGTGGGGGTTGAAGGGTTACGAAGCCGCATCGTTCGCGTTGGCCCGCTCGGTCCCCTGCATTTCCAAGCCGGAAGAGCCGGGCGGATGACCGGATATCGCCGGGGAAGGGCGAAGCATGGGCTACGCCAAAATCTGCGCGATCGCCTGTTTGAGGGCGGCCTGATCGATCGCGGTAAGCATGCCGAGCCGACGGATGATCATGGCCTGCTCCAGCGTCGCGAATACCGGCTTGACGGCGGATGGCTTGAGCAGCCCGGCTGCCTGCCAGTCACGCAACCAGACATCGCCCAGCGTCGGGCTGGGGCGGAACTGGCTGGTGATGGCCATCAGCACCACATCCGGCTTGATCTGGTTGTAGGCGCGCACGCTGACAATGGCGGCGGGGCGTTGCTTCGACGTGGCCTGGCTGGTGAACGGGAATGGAACCAGAACGACGTCGCCGAAATCAAAGGACATCGTAGGCATCGTCTTCCGGGTTGTTCCAGATCGCGGCGAAGGCCGGCGCACTGGCGGCGGTGCCTGCGCGGGCGAGCGAACGCGCCTGCTCCCGCGCGGCGATGAACTCCACGAAATCCTCGATCTCGGCGATCCGTTCGACCGGCAGGGCCTGAATTTTATCGATCAAGGCTTGGGGATTCGGCATGGGTTTCTTCCTGGACATCGACGCAACCGGATACGCTGCAACGCCCGGCGCTCCAACTATACCGGATTAGGCGGTCGCACCCAATCACCGCGTCCGCGCATCGATGGGCGACGGTGGGCGCAATCTGCCGGGCAGTTCGGGGCTGAACGGGCCGTATCTCCCCGCATCGTCCCGAACCCCGCCCCTTGACGCCGGCCTGCGGAACGGTGCCCCATTCCCCCAAACAAGACCGGCAGCGGAGTCGCCAGCCGGCCATAAAAGGGAGGATTCCATGGCCACCGATGCCGCAACCCTGGCAGCCCGGCTCGATCGGCTGCCGACCACCCGACATATCTGGCACCTCGTCACGCTGATATCCCTGGGTGCCTGTTTCGAGCTGTACGACCTGTTCCTGACCGCCTATGTGATCCCCGGCATGGCGAAATCGGGGATGTTCACGCCCCAGTCGCTGGGCATCTTCAACGTGCTCGGGCCGCTGAAAGTGGCGGGGCCGGGCACCTTCGTCTTCGCCCTGTTCGCCGGCCTGTTCGTCGGCACGATGTTCCTGGGCTGGACGGCGGATGCCTATGGCCGGCGCACCGTCTTCACCTATTCGCTGCTGTGGTACTGCGCCTCCACCCTGATCATGGCGTTTCAGACCTCGGGCTTCGGCATCGATCTGTGGCGCTTCATCGCCGGCATCGGCATCGGCGTGGAGCTGGTCACCATCGACACCTATGTCTCGGAGCTGGTGCCGCGGGTGAAGCGCGGGCGGGCTTTCGCCTTCAACCAGTTCATCGGCTTCTGCGCGGTGCCGATCGTCGCCCTGCTGGCCTGGCTGTTCGGGGCGGATCACTGGCGCTACGTGGTGATCATCGGCTCGGTCGGCGCGTTGTTCGTGTGGTTCCTGCGGCTGGGTCTGCCGGAAAGCCCGCGCTGGCTGGCGCGCAAGGGCCGGGTGCAGGAGGCCGAGGCGATCGTCGCGGCGATCGAGGCCAAGGTGTTGGCGGAAGCAGGCTCCCTGCCCCCGGTCGGCCCGCCCCTGCACGAGGAGAAGGGCGAAGGCACGTTCGCCGAAATCTGGGTGGAACCTTACGGCAAGCGCACCGTGGTGCTGTCGATCTTCCAGTTCTTCCAGACCTTCGGCTATTACGGCTTCGCCGCCTGGGTGCCGACGCTGCTGATCGCCAAGGGCATCCATGTCACCACCAGCCTGGAATATGCCTTCGTGATCGCCATCGCCAATCCGGTAGGGCCGTTGCTCGGCTTGCTGGTGGCCGATCGGATGGAACGGAAATGGCAGATCTGCTGTGCCGCCATCGGTATCGGCGTGTTCGGCATGGCCTTCGCCGAAAGCAGCAGCTCCGGCATGCTGATCCTGTTCGGGGTGATCGTCACGCTGTTCAACAACTGGCTGTCCTTCTCCTTCCATAATTATCAGGCGGAGCTGTACCCGACGCGCATCCGTTCCCGCGCGGTGGGGTTCGTCTATGCCTGGAGCCGGCTGTCGGCGGCGCTGTCGGGGCTGATGATCGCCTTCTTCCTGACGGTGGGCGGCGTCACCTCGGTGTTCGAGTTCATCGCCTTCGCGATGCTGATGGTGGTGATCTCGATCGGCGGCTTCGGCCCGCGCACCCGTAACTTGGCGCTGGAGCAGATTTCCCACGCGTGAGGCGACCGGCGTCGGCCGATTTTACACAAGCCCCCGAGATGAAACGCCAGCGCATTGATTGCGCTGGCGTTTTTTTGTGGTCCGCTGATTGCATGCCCTGGTGTTCGCATGCACTGACGGATCGAAGACGCGTGCGGCAAGAAGAAGCGGGGAGAGGGCGATGAAGCCGATACTGCGCGGATTGCTTGGGCTGGCGGTGCTGATGGTAGCAGGGCTGGTGTTCGCCCGCCCGGCCATGGCGACCTCGATCGGCCCGTCGGCCTCGGATTTCTCGGTGGTGGAATCCTGCGCCGCCGATAATGGCTGCATCGGCAACTACACCGTCACGAACAACTCCTCCGCCTTCTACGTCACCGGCTTCTTCGTCACCAATCCCACTCCGCAAAATGCCGGCACGACCCAGACCAACTGGTTCTCCTCGTACGGCTCTGTCTGCGATCCCGATACCGTCTCGTGCGGCACGGGCTTCGTATATGGCAATAACAGCGGCAACTCGGCACTCAGCGCGGATATCGCCAACGATATCGGCCCGGGGCAGAGCAGCAATCTGTTCACCTTCTCCTCCTTGCAGCTGGCTTCGATCGTCACGCTCGACCTGATCAACAGCCAGGGCTCGGCCTATACGTTGAGCTTCCCGGCCAGCGACGTGAACGTGCCGGAACCGGCCAGCCTCGCGCTGCTCGGCAGCGGGCTGATCGGCCTGGTCGGGCTGCGCCGCCGCCGCCGCGCGGCCTAGTTCGCGCGCCGTCTCGTTCACGCGCCGTCGTGCCGCCTCTTTCGCGCGCCGCCGCGCGGGGGCTGACCACCCCCCGGTAGCCGCACGCGCGTCCCCCCTGTAGTCTGCCCGCGCCCACCCCATATGCGCGCGGAGGGCGGGCAGAAGGGGATGCACATGGCTCACACACTTCGCGTCGCGGTCCAGATGGACCCGATGGACAGCATCGGCATCGACGGCGACAGCAGCTTCGCCCTGATGCTGGAGGCGGAGGCGCGCGGCCATGCGCTGTGGCATTACGACGTGCGCGCCATGGCGATGCAGCACGGGCGCGACGGCAGCTTCCGGCTGACCGCGCGCGCCCATCCGGTGAATGTCCAGCGGGTGCGCGGCGATCATTACCGGTTCGGCCCGGCGGTGACGCTCGATCTGGCGGAGATGGATGTGGTGCTGATGCGCCAGGACCCGCCTTTCGACATGGCCTATATCACCGCGACCCATCTGCTGGAGCATATCCATCCGCGCACTTTGGTGGTGAACGACCCCGTCTCGGTGCGCAACGCGCCGGAGAAGCTGCTGGTCACCCATTTCCCGCATCTGATGCCGCCCACGCTGATCACCTGGGACAGCCAGGCGATCCGCGAATTCCGTGCCGAGTACAAGGACATCATCGTCAAGCCGCTGTTCGGCAATGGCGGCGCGGGGGTGTTCCGCATCAAGCCCGATGACGAGAATCTGGCTTCGCTGCTGGAGATGCATTTCGCCCGCTCCCGCGAGCCGCTGATGATCCAGCGTTACGAACCCGCCGTGCGGGCCGGCGATAAGCGCATCATTCTGGTGGATGGCGAGCCGATGGGCGCGATCAACCGGGTGCCGGCGGCCGGGGAGGCGCGTTCCAACATGCATGTCGGCGGCCGGCCGGAGGCCAGCACGCTGACCGCGCGGGAACGCGACATCTGCGCCGCCATCGGCCCGATCCTGCGCGAACGCGGCCTGATCTTCGTCGGCATCGACGTGATCGGCGATTACCTGACCGAGATCAACGTGACCTCTCCCACCGGCTTGCAGGAGATTGCGCGCTTCGACGGCAATCATCTGGAACGCGCCATCTGGGACTGCATCGAGGCGAAGGTCGCGGCCTCGGTCTGATACCGTGGCGCGCCGATCGCGACCCGCGATATCGCGTGTCTGGCTTGCGCGCCGGCGCCCACCAACCCGGCGCGCGGACCAGATCCGCGGTCAATAATTGAACTTGTAGATCACCCCGACACTGCCCGACGTGCCGGCCTGCGGCGCTGCGCCCTGGCCGGCGGCGGTGGCGGTCGCGGTATCCAGCGTGCCGGCGGTGGCGCGCAGGCTCAGGCGGCGGGTCAGGTCGATGCGCATCTCCGCCTCCGTGCCGCCCGTGCCGGTATCCTGGCGCACCCCGGCATAGACGTGCCGGCCGAGATAGCGCCCGGCCTTGATCTGCGGCGTGTTGCCGTTCGCCGCGCTGCCCAGCGACAATTGATCGAGGCCCAGCGCATTGCGCACCCCCGATAGCGGATCGGACAGCGCCGCCGCGACGCCCGGCGCGCTGCCCGACAGGCTGGCCAGGGTCGCGGCAAGCTGGGCGATTTCGAACGGTCCCAGGCTGGAGGTGGAGGTGTGGAACAGCAATTGCGACAGCACCTCGTCCGGCGGCAGGCTGGGCGTGCTGGACAGCGCGATGCGCGGCGCGCTGGCCGTGCCGGTCACGGTCAACTGCGCGGTCACGCCATTGGCCGTGCTGGTGGCGACGAAATGCAGCGTCGGATCGGTCAGGCTCGCCCCGTTGAAGCCGATCCGCCCGGAGGTGAAATCGAGCGTATGGCCGGCCATGCTGAAGCGCCCGCGCCGCAGCGAGAAGCCGCCCGCGCTGATCGGCTGCGCCGCGGTGCCGGACAGGCGCAGCATGCCGCCCAGCTCCGCATCCAGCCCGCGCCCGCGCACATAGATCTGCTCCGGCGCGCGTAGCGTCAGGGCCAGATGGATGCGCGCCGGCAGCCCCGCGAAGGCCGAGGGCGCGGCAGGCGGCGGTGCCTGGCCGGGGCGGATGACATGCAGCGTTGCCACCGTCGCCGGCAGCCGCGCCGGCACGCGGATATCGGCGCGCGTCACCGTGACCGTGCCGCCGAGATCGAGGCCCCTGGCCGGGCTGCCGGTAAGCGACAGATCGGCGCCCAGCACCGCCGACATCAGATCGGTCTGCGGCAGGCTGGCATGCGCGGCGCGCAATGTCAGCGCGAGATGCGGATCGGCGGGATCGGCAAGATCGACCGTGCCGGCCAGCGCGACGCTGCCGCTGCCGGCGGCGGCGGTCATGCGGGCAATGTCGATCCGCCGGCCATTGGCGGTGAGATCGGCGGCGATGGCGCGCAGATGGATGCCGCTGGAATAATCCAGGAAGCTGCCGCGGCGCAGCGCCAGCGTGCCGGACGGCACCGGCGCGGCCAGCGTGCCGGCCAGGCGCAGATCGGCGCGGAGATGGCCGGCGACGCTGCGCCCGGCACTTTCCAGAAAGGGATCGAGCATGGCGAGTTCCGCGGCGCCCTGCATCCGCAGCGCCAGCGCCCCGGCGCCCAGCGGCACGCGCCCGGCCAGCGCCAGATGCGAGGCGCCGGCATCGAGCGTGGCATGCACCGAAGCCGCCGCGCG
>JAGWRU010000046.1 GCA_028869595.1 Rhodospirillales bacterium | reverse complement strand
GTTCGGTGCTGATGCTTCTGGCGCTGCTGGCGATGTGGCAATACGCCCACACCACCGACATCGCCGTGCTGCTGCACACCCAGTTTCCCGCGCATATGCAGACCTGGCTGTTCCTGGCGTTCCTGGCATCGTTCGCGGTGAAGGTGCCGATGTGGCCGGTGCACACCTGGTTGCCTGACGCGCATGTGGAGGCACCCACCGCCGGCTCCGTCATCCTGGCCGGCGTGCTGCTGAAGATGGGGGCATACGGCTTCCTGCGCTTCTCCGTGCCGATGCTGCCGCAGGCCTCGGCCTATTTCGCGCCGATGGTCTTCACCCTGTCGGTGGTGGCGGTGATCTACACCTCCCTCGTCGCGCTGGCGCAGGAGGATATGAAGAAGCTGATCGCCTATTCCTCCGTCGCGCATATGGGCGTGGTGACGATCGGCATCTTCACCTTCAACGTCCAGGGCATCGACGGGGCGCTGTTTCAGATGCTGTCGCACGGCATCGTCTCGGGCGCGCTGTTCCTGATCGTCGGGGTGATCTATGACCGCATCCATACACGCGAGATCGCCCGGTATGGCGGCCTGGCCGATCGGATGCCGGGCTATTCGCTGGTCTTCATGCTGTTCACCATGGCCTCGATCGGCTTGCCCGGCACGGCCGGCTTCGTGGGTGAGTTTCTGGTGATCGTCGGCGCGTTGCAGGTCAATTTCTGGCTCGCCCTGCTGGGTGGCATGGGGATGATCCTTGGCGCGGCCTATATGCTCTATCTCTATCGCCGGGTGATTTTCGGGCGCATCACGCGCGCCGATCTGCGCGCCATCCTCGATCTCAGCCCGCGCGAATGGGCGGTCTTCGCGCCGCTGGTCGTGTTGACGCTGTGGATGGGCATCTACCCGTCCAGCTTCACCGGCTTCTTCGATGCCTCGGTCGGCGCGCTGGTGGCCCACCATCAGGTGGCAATGGGGCATGCGCCCCTGGCACACAGCATCGCGCTCGCCTCGGCGGGGCGTCCGTGAATCCGATGAGCAATTCCCCGATGGACGGCATGACGATGCACTGGACCCTGGCTCTTCCCGAGATCGTGCTGGCGCTGATCGGCATGGCGATCCTGATGTTCGGCGTGCTGCGCAAGGGCAACCCGACCCAGCTCTGTGCCATGTTCACCCTGGGCGGGTTTCTGGTGGCGGGTGTGCTGGTGCTGATGGGCCAGCCCGGCATCGGCTATGGCGGGCAATTCGTCGTGGACGCGTTCAGCAGCTTTGCCAAGGAGCTGATCCTGGCCGCCGCCGCGCTCGCCCTCATTCTGTCCTTCGATTATAACGAACATGCCAATATCGACCGGTTCGAATATCCGGTCGTGCTGTTGCTGGCGGTCACCGGCATGATGGTGATGGTCTCCGCCCACAGCATGATGACGCTGTATCTCGGGCTGGAACTGCAATCCCTGTCGCTCTACGTGCTCGCCGCTTTCGCGCGCGACGATGTCCGCTCCTCGGAAGCGGGGCTGAAATATTTCGTCCTGGGCGCGCTCGCCTCCGGCCTGCTTCTGTATGGCATTTCGCTGGTCTATGGCTTCTCCGGCTCGATGGATTTCGCCGTCATCGCCGCGGCGATGGCCCATCCCGCCGCCGTTTCGCCGGGGCTGATCGTCGGCGTGGTGTTCATCCTGTCCGGGCTGGTGTTCAAAATTTCGGCCGTGCCGTTCCATATGTGGACGCCCGATGTCTATGAGGGCAGCCCGACCCCGGTCACCGCCTTCCTCGCCTCCGCCCCCAAGGTCGCGGCGATCGCCCTGCTGCTGCGTGTCATGGCCGGGCCGTTCGGCCATCTGCTGGCGCAGTGGCAGAGCCTGATCGAGATCGTCTCGATCGCCTCGATGATTTTCGGCGCGCTGGCCGCGATCGGGCAGACCAACATCAAGCGGCTGATGGCCTACTCCTCCATCGGGCATATGGGCTACGCGCTGATCGGCCTCGCCGTCGGCACGCCGGAGGGGTTGCGCGGCACGCTGGTCTATATGGTCGTCTACGTCTTCATGAATGCCGGCGCCTTTGCCTGCATCACCGCGATGCGGCGCAATGGCCGCTCGGTGGAGCAGATTTCCGATCTCGCCGGGCTTGCCCGCAGCGACGCGACCATGGCGATGGCGCTGGCCATCTTCATGTTCTCGATGGCCGGTATTCCGCCGCTATCGGGCTTCTTCGGCAAGCTTTACGTGTTTCTGGCGGCGGTGCAGGGCGGCTTGTGGACGCTGGCGGTGATCGGCGTGCTCAGCTCGGTGCTGGGAGCCTATTATTATCTGCGGGTCATCAAGGTGATGTATTTCGATGCCGCCGATCAGCATTTCGACCCGCGCCCGGCCTCGCTTTCCTTCGTGATGGCGGCGGGCGGGCTGTTCACCACCTTCTTCTTCCTGTTTCCCGCCCCCTTCGTCGGCGCCGCGCAGGTGGCAGCGAAGGCCTTGTTCGGATGAGGCTGTCGGCGGCGGCCGGCCCTTCCGGGATCGGCCCCGCAACGGGCATCGCGCTGACGTGGCGGCTTTGCTGGCACGATACGCTTCCCTCCACCTCGGATGCCTGCATCGAAGCGGCGATGCGGGGCGAGCCCGCGGGGCTGGTGATTCTGGCGCGCGCCCAGACCGCCGCGCGCGGTAGCCGGGGACGCAGTTGGACTTCGATCCCAGGCAATCTGCTGCTTTCGGTGCTGCTGCGCCCGCGTCGGCACGCGGCGGAGGCGTCGCGTTTCGCCCTGCTGGCCGGGGTAGCGCTGGCCGAGACCCTGCAAGCCATGCTCGCCGATCCCGCCTCCGTGACCCTGAAATGGCCGAATGATCTGCTGCTCGACGGGCGCAAGCTGGCCGGCATCCTGGTCGACAGCGCCGCGACGCCGGAGGGGCGGATCGACTGGCTGGTCATCGGCATCGGCGTCAATCTGGTGGCCGCGCCGGAAGGAACCGACACCCCGGCGATCGCCTTGTCCACCCGCATGCCGCTGGGCGGCGTGCCGGCGGTGAAGACCGTCGCCGATGCGCTGCTGGCCCGGCTGGGTGCCTGGCTTGCCATCGAGGCGGCGCAGGGTTTCGCGCCGGTGCGCGCCGCCTGGATGGGCCGCGCCGCGCCCCCCGGCACGTCGATCGGCTTTCGTCACGGCACGGCGCGGATCACGGGGCGATTCGCCGGCATCGACGCCGAGGGCGCGTTGCTGATCGAGGAGGAACAAGGCGCGCTTCGGCGTTTTTCCAGCGGCGAGGTGCTGGACCCGGCGACGCCGCGGACGGAGGGCTGAGCGATGCTGCTGGTCGCCGATGCGGGCAATACCAATGTCGTCTTCGCCGTGCATGACGGCACGTCCTGGCGCGGATCATGGCGCATCGCCACCGACCCGCAGCGCACCTCCGATGAATATGCGGTGTGGCTTCTGACCCTGCTCGGCCATGCCGGGCTGAAGCCCGCCGAGATCGATCGTAGCGTGATCGGCACGGTGGTGCCGGCGGCGCTGTATCATCTGCGCCGGCTCTGCCGCGACTGGTTCGCGAGCGAGCCGCTGATCGCGCGATCCAGCCTCGATTGGGGGTTCGCCATCCGCGTCGATCAGCCGGCCGAGGTCGGTGCGGATCGCCTGCTCAATGCGCTGGCCGCGCATCAGCGTTTCGGCGGCCCGCTGGTGGTTGTCGATTTCGGCACCGCCACCACATTCGATCTGGTGGACAAGGATGGTGCTTATCTCGGCGGCGTGATCGCGCCCGGCATCAACCTGTCGATCGAGGCGTTGCACCGTGCCGCAGCGCGCCTGCCGCGCATCGGCATTGGCAGGCCCCAGGCGGTGATCGGGCGATCCACCGTGCCGGCGATGCAGTCCGGCATCTACTGGGGCTATGTCGGTCTGGTGGAAGGGCTGCTCAGCCGGATCGAGGCCGAATTCGGCGCCAGGCTGACCGTGGTCGCAACCGGCGGTCTGGCCCCGCTTTTCGCCGAGGGCACGCCGATGATCGGGCAGATCGAGCCCGATCTGACACTAGACGGGCTGCGCCTGCTGGCCGCGCGCAACCCGTCCCCCATTCTGCCGCGCGATCGCACGCGGCTTGCCGACCCGGACTGAACTGGCTTTTCCGCAACCGCCTGACGAAAGTATTCGATGGACGAAATCCCAGGCCTGTCCTTCCTGCCGCTCGGCGGGACGGGCGAGATCGGCATGAATCTCAACCTCTATCGCTGCGACGGGCGCTGGCTGGCCGTCGATTGCGGCTTGGGATTCGGCGGTGTCGCCCATCCCGAGGTGGAAATCATGGTGCCCGATCCGGGCTATCTGGCCGCAAGGCGCGACGCGCTGGAAGGGCTGGTGATCACCCATGCGCATGAGGATCATATCGGCGCGGTGGCCTGGCTGTGGCCGCAATTGCGCTGCCCGATCTATGCCACCCCGTTCGCCGCCGCCGTGCTGCGGCGCAAATTGACCGAAGCCGGGCTGATCCGCGATGTCAGGCTGCATGTGGTGCAGCCCGGCGCGGCCTTCGCGCTGGGCCCGTTCGCGCTGCGCTTCATCCGCATGGCCCATTCGATCCCCGAAGCCCAGGCGCTGGCGATCACGACGCGCCACGGCGTCGTGCTGCATACCGGGGATTGGAAGCTCGATCCCGCGCCGCAGATCGGCCCGCCGACGGATGAGGCGGCGCTGGCCGCGCTGGGCGATGCCGGCGTGCTGGCGATGGTCTGTGATTCGACGAATGCGCTGGTTGAAGGCCATTCCGGCAGCGAGGGCGCGGTGCGCCAGAGCCTGGCCGCGCTCATCCGCGGCCTGCGCGGGCGCATCGCCGTGACCTGCTTCGCCAGCAACGTGGCGCGGGTGGAGTCGCTCGCCCTGGCCGCGCAGGCCGCCGGACGCAGCGTCGCCCTGGTCGGGCGATCCTTGCGCAACCTGGATGCCGCGGCGCGCGAATGCGGCTATTTCGCCACCCTGCCGCCCTTTCTGGGCGAGGACGATATCGACGACGTCGCCGATGACAATCTGCTGATGCTGGTCACCGGCAGCCAGGGAGAGCCGCGCAGCGCGCTGGCACGGATCGCCGCCGACACCCATCCCCGCGTCGCGCTGGGGGAGGGCGATACCGTGATCTTCTCCGCGCGGATGATCCCGGGCAATGAAACCGCGGTCGGCACGGTGCAGGATCATCTGGTGCGGCGCGGCGTGCGGCTGATGACCGATGCGGATCATCTGGTGCATGTCTCCGGCCATCCGGCGCGCGACGAGCTGCGCCGCCTTTATCGTCTGGTGCGTCCGCGCATCGCCGTGCCGGTGCATGGCGAATGGCGCCACCTCGCCGCCCATGCCGAGCTGGCGCGCGAGGCCGGCGCGCAGGCGATCCTGATGGAGGACGGCGATATTCTCGACCTCGCCCCGGGCCCTGCCGAGATCACCGACAGCGCGCCCACCGGCCGGCTGGCCGTCGATGGTGGCAGGCTGGTGCCGCTGGAAGGCGGGGTGATGGCGGCGCGCCGGCGCATGCTGTTCAACGGCGTGGTGGTGGCCAGCCTGGCGCTGGATAAGTCCGGCCGGCTATGTGCGCCGCCGCGCCTGTCCGCGCCCGGGTTGCTGGAAGCCGAGGAGGCGGAGACCGCCCGCGTGGTGCGCGACTTCACTGCCGCGCTGGAGGAGATCCCCCAGGCGACGCGGCGCGAGGACGCGACCATGGCCGAGGCGGCGCGCGTGGCGCTGCGCCGGGCACTGGGAAGAAGGCTGCAGAAGCGCCCGCTGGTGGAAGTGCATTTGCTGCGGGTATAGGCTCGCCCCGAGGGAGTGAAGACCCGAGGGAGGGCGTCATGGGCTGGTTCCTGGGCTGCGTCGTATTCGCGCTGATCTGGTGGACGGTGCTGTTCGCCGTGCTGCCGATCGGTATCCGTCCTGTCGCCGAACCCGATACGCTGACCGGCTGGCGCGGTGCGCCGGCCGCACCGCGCTTCTGGCGGGTGGTGCTGCTCACCACGCTGATCGCGGCGGTGATCTGGACCGGCTGCGATATCGTCATCTCCAGCCCCTGGCTCAGTTTTCGCCATGGCTGGCTGGCCCTGCCGCATGATTGGTAGGGCCGGGCCGGCGGCGATCACGGTTTCGCGCGCTCGCGTCTTTGCCATTGGAATGCCGCGCGAGCGCCGCAATCGCTGCCCATCTTTGATCTGACGCCAGGGCGATCCGCCCTTCGGCGAACAGATCGAGGAGGTCGCTATGCGTGCGATCGCACGGATGTTGGGAAGTGCCGCGCTGAGTGTTGCCGTGCTGGGTGCAAGCCTGGCCACGGCCCCGGCCGCACAGGCCGAGTGGCATGGCGGCTGGCATGGTGGCGGCTGGCACGGCGGTGGCTGGCATGGCGGGGATTGGCATGGCGGCGGCTGGAACCCCGGCGCGGCGGCGCTCGTCGGCGGGTTGATCGGTCTGGGGGTCGGGGCTGCTGTCGCCTCCTCGGCACCGCCGGTCTATTACGCGCCGCCCCCGCCGGTCTATTACGCTCCGCCGCCCCCGCCCCCGCCGGTTTATTACGCCCCGCCCGCCTATTACGCGGCGCCGGGCTATTACGGCCCCGGCGGCTGATCAGCCTGTCATGGATGAGGGCGCGGCCGCGTGCCGCGTTCTCATCTGCCGGTTCCATTCGGGGGCAGGCGCGGTTGAGGGCCAGACAGACTCGCGGTTCGGAGGGCCTCGCGCCCTGGAGCGTGCTCGTTGAAGGCGGAATCGCCGGAAACGTGAATCACGCGTTCAAACAAAGATTTAGGCCATGATCGGTGAACCAGGGTGAGCCGATCATGGTCCAGACTCAATTCGGGCATTCCCGAGCGTGAAGCTCTGAAATGCCCGAAGAGACGTTCAGTGCAGCGATGCCGGATGGTTTCCTGGCTTCTACGACGGCCGTTACGCCTGCCCGCGGATTGGCGCGGAATCAGGCATCGACCAGCCGCTTCGCGTTTCCTCCCCAAACCTGGCCGAAGCGGCATCGCCGCTGAAGGGCCGCAGCAGTATCTACCGGAGAGTAAACTCCGTGTCACGGAATTTCGTTCAAATGGCGGCGGATTTCATTCGGTTTATTTCGTCCGCTACGTTGTGCGGCGCACAATAATTATGTTGCAGTGCGATATGACGGTATCCCGCTGCGCCGTATGCATCATGCCCGCGCTTGTCGCTTTGTTTCTGAACGAAATCTTGTCTCGATCCCGTGCCGCAATCGCCGGTAACGCCGAGGCTTGCCGCGCGCGGGTCACGGCATGCCTTCATCCGCCGCGGCGGATGCGATAGGGTCCGCGGCCAACCCATTCTGGAACCGGATCCAAGCCCGATGCGTCTTTCCCACGGCTTCGTGCCCACCCTCAAGGAAGTGCCGGCCGAGGCGCAGATCGCCTCGCACCGGCTGATGCTACGGGCGGGGCTGGTGCGCCAGACCGCCTCGGGCATCTATGCCTGGCTGCCGCTCGGCTATCGCGTGCTGCGCAAGATCGAGCAGATCGTGCGCGAGGAGCAGGATGCGGCGGGCGCGCAGGAATTGCTGATGCCGACCATCCAGCCGGCCGAGCTGTGGCGCGAAAGCGGACGCTATGACGGCTATGGCAAGGAGATGCTGCGCATCGTCGACCGCCATGACCGCGAATTGCTGTACGGTCCGACGAATGAGGAGATGATCACCGATCTGATGCGCCAGGCGACCAAATCGTACCGCCAGCTGCCGCAGATCCTCTATCACATCCAGTGGAAATTCCGCGACGAGGTGCGGCCGCGTTTCGGCGTGATGCGCGGGCGCGAATTCCTGATGAAGGATGCCTATAGCTTCGACCTCGATTACGAGGGCGCGGTCG
>JAGWRU010000045.1 GCA_028869595.1 Rhodospirillales bacterium | reverse complement strand
TGCGCGAACAGCGAGCCGAAGGCGCCGCCGGTCATGATGATCGGCCCTTCCGCGCCGAACGGCCCGCCCGTGCCGATCGAGATCGCCGAGGAGATCGGCTTCAGGATCGCGACTTTCGGGGCGATCCGGCTCTGCCCGATCAGGATCGCCTCCAGCGCTTCGGGAATGCCGTGACCGCGGATCTTCTCCGAGCCGTAGCGCGCCATCAGCCCGATGATCAGCGCGCCGGCCACCGGCAGGCCGGCGGCGGCGAGGCCCAGATAACTGCCCGCCGGCCCGTCGGGGGCGAAGCTGAACGTGCCATGATAGGCGAGGTTGGTGGCCAGCGCGATCAGGCGCAGCAGCACCAGGGCGGCGAAGGCGCCGGCGGTGCCGACCACCAGGGCCATGGCCATCAGCATCAGGATGCGCCGGTCGGCGGTGAAATCGCGCAGCCGGTCGTCTTGCGCGGCGTGGGGGGCGGACATGGGAAGCCTCGGTTTCATTTATATCGTATCGCGATATAACGAGTATGCGAACGAGGCAAGGGGGGGCGGCGCGCATCGCCGTGGTATCAGCCCTGCTGGTTGGTGGGTTCGCGGGTGCGGGGCGGATGATCCGGGCCGCGCTGGCGGATCGCGAGGAGGACGATCGGCGATGGCGGCTTTGACCCAGGCGGATTACCGGCAGCTTGCCGCCTTTCGTCACGCGCTGCGCCGGTTTCTGGCCTTCAGCGAGCAGGCGGCCGAGGCGGCGGGGCTGACGCCGCAGCAGCACCAGGCACTGCTGGCGATCAAGGGGATGGAAGACGGACCGCCGACGATCGGGGCGCTGGCCGAACAGCTTTGCATCCGCCCGCACAGTGCGGTGGGCCTGATCGACCGGCTGGCGGCGCGCGATCTGGTAACCCGCGCCGAGGACCGCGCCGATCGTCGGCAGGTGCATGTCGCCCTGACCGCAGCGGCCGAGGCGATGCTGGAAGTGTTATCGGCGGCGCATCGCGCGGAGCTGGAGCGGATCGCCCCCACGCTCCGCGCGCTGCTCACGCCGTTTGGTTGAAGGACTGCTGAAAGCTCTTAGTAATCTCGGTCAAAATTCGGACCGACCCACTACCTCGCCGAACGTCATCAAAAATTCGCAAACAAGGAGGTTGGAAGACCTCTGGCCCTGCTGACCTCGCAAATCACTGCGCGATTCCGAACGGACTTGGATCTGCCTCTTATTCAGGCGCTTATCCCATACCGGCCTGTTCCTTGCACCACGCCGCGACCTGCGCGTGGGTGGCGAACCAACAGCCGCCTTTTGCTTTCATATGCGCGATCAGCCGTGCCACCACAGGCAGGCGCGAACGGTGGCCGCTCACGTGCGGGTGCATCGTGAGCAGGAACAGCCCGCTTTCGTCCCAGGCGCCGTCGAACTCGGCGCGGAAAATTTCCTCGACGGCCGAGGGCGGCGTATAGGGTCGTAACGCCGAGAAACGTACCATGTTGTAGTAGACCGCATCGTCACGGATCCATTCCGGCGGCAATTCGACGATGCCGGTCGGCTGGCCGTCATGCATCAATTCGTAGGCGTCGTCGTCGGCCATCAGACTGCTGTCGTACAGCAGACCCATCTCGCGGATGATGTCGAGCGTATTGATCGAGAAATCCCAACTCGCAGTGCGGATGCCGACAGGCGCGGTGCCGGAGAGCCGGGTCAGCACCTCCGCTGCACGCATGGTGAGGTCGCGTTCGGCCTCCCGGGGCAGGGTGGTATTGGCCTCGTGGATCCAGGAGTGGATGCCGATCTCGTGGCCTGCATCGGCGACCGCGCGCACCTCTTCGGGATCGAGCAGCGCGGCAACGGCGGGGTAGAAAAAGGTGGCCGGAATGGCTTCCCGTTCCAGCAGCCGGAGGATGCGCGGCATCGCCTGGCGATGGCCATACTGGCCCTGGCTGATCCGCATCGGGCTTTCGTCATTGTCACGCAGCGGGATCGTTTCGTGATCAGCGTCGAACGAGAGGGCCACCGCGCAGCGCGCCCCGCCCGGCCAGGATGCGGGATGCAGGCTGCGTCCCGCTCGGGCGCGCCCGACGATGCGGCGCCAGGTGGCTTCCGGCCACTGCCAGGGTTCGCCATCGGGGTGGGGGCTGCGGTCGGGCATGGTCGGTGTTCCTTCCGAGGGCGTCCGTCGTGGAGATGGGCTATTTCCCGCCATCCACCTGCAGCACCTGCCCACTCACGAAGCGGGCGAGGTCGGAGGCAAAGAAGATGACGGCGTTGGCGATATCCTGCGCTGTGCCGAGCTGCTTCAGCGCGATCCGCTGCACCAGCGCCTGCTGGCCTTCGATGCCGTAGGATTCCCACTGCTTCTCGGTCGCTTCGTTGGTGCGCACGAAGCCTGGTGCTACGCTGTTGACGGTGATGCCGAACGGTCCGAGCTCATGCGCGAGCTGTCGGGTCAGGCCCACCACCGCGTGCTTGGCGGCGCAATAGGCCTGGATGCCTGTAAGCGACGGTGCAAGCCCGGCGCCCGAGCTGATATTCACCACTCGCCCGCGCCCGGCCCGCTTCATCCCGGGGGCCGTAGCACGGCTGAGGGCGAAGGCTGCACCGACATTGATTGCGAAGATGCGGTCCCAGTCGGCATCCGCCACGTCTTCAAGCGGGTGAGGCACCTGTCCGGCGACGCCGCCGGCATTGTTCACCAGCACATCAACTGGGCCGCCGGCAGCGTGTTCAACCTCCGCGATCCAGGCCGTCGCAGCCGCACGATCGGTTAGATCGACAACGGTCGTGGCGACACCGGCGCGTGCCGTCTCGGCCAGTTCGGCCGCGGAAAGGTCGCAGCCAAATACGTGTGCGCCGAGGCCGGCGAACGTTTCGGCAATGCAGCGACCGAACCCGTGGCCGGCACCGCTCACAACCACGGTGCGCCCTTCGAACCCAATCCGCATGGCGTTCGCCCTACATGTTGTACTGGAAGCCGTCGACCTTGAAATCCTGGCCGGTGATGTAGCAGGGCTCGCTGGTCGCCAGGAACACAACGAGTTGTGCCACGTCCTGCGGCGTACCAACGCGGTGCAGCGCGATGCCGTCCCGTGCGATCTCCGCCCCGCGTTCGACGATCACCGGATTCTTCGCAAGCTCGGTCTGGATCAGCCCTGGACAGATCGCATTGATCAGGATCGTCGGGCCGAGCTCCTTCGCCAGCGCCCGGGTCATCCCTAGAATACCAGCCTTGGCGGCAGCGTAGGAGAAGCGGCTGACGGCGGCCGTAACGCCGCCGGAATGCGCATTCAACGACGACATCGACGCGATCCGTCCGCCGCCCTGGGCGAGCATGATAGGCGCCACCGCGCGGATGTAGTTGAAGCAGCTTTTCAGGTTCACCGCGATCGTTCGGTCGAATTCCGCCTCGGTGATTTCGAGGATGCCTTTGGGCATCGGGCTGCCTGCGTCGTTCAGCAGGAAGTCGATGCGACCCCAACGCGCCTGCACCTCGGCCACGACGTCGTGCGCGCGGTCGAAGGATGCGACATCGGCCATGAGACACAGCGCCGGCACGCCGAGCGCCGTGATCTCCGCCGCCGTGCGTGCCATATCCGATTCGAGTAGATCGACCAGTGCGATGGCAAATCCCTTTTGCGCCAGACCGAGTGCGCAGGCACGCCCGATGCCTCGTGCACCGCCGGTGACGATCGCGACTTTCTGTGTCCCCTGGCTCATTGCAGCGCCTGATGCGCGGTTTCCGGCATGCGCCAGATGACGATGAAGCTGACCACCGCTGCAGCAATCACGTAATAGGCGGGCGCCATGGGCGAGCCGGTGGCGGCGATCAGCCAAGCGGCGATGAACGGCGCAAAGCCGCCAAAGATCGCGACCGCCAGAGCGTAGGCCGGCGTCATCCAGGTTGAGCGGCCGATGGTTTGAAACATCTCTGCGATCGCGGCCGGTCCGGCGCCGGAGAATGGCGCGATGGCGACGTTGAACAATATCTGAATCAGCATCAGCACCGCGAACCCAGGCTTGCCGAGAATCACGGCGAACAGAGGGAATGTCAGCAGCGCAAAGAAGGCGCAGGATGCCAGCAGCAATGGCTTGCGTCCCACCCGGTCCGATAATGCGCCGAATGGCGGGATGAGAACCATCAGCACCAGCAACCCGATCGTGTTGGCAGAAAGTGCCTGCGAGGCCGTCATGCCACCATGCTGGCGGGTGAAGGTCGGCATGTAGGACAGCAGAATATAGAAAGCGACGGTCCAGTGGATGGTGAAGCCGAAGGCGCGCAGCCCGGCGCGGGCACCGCTTGCCACCGGCGCAGCCTTCTCAGGCGCGGCTTCCGCCGCGCGGTAGGCGGGCGTTTCCTGGACGCTGCGACGAAGATAGCCGCCGATCA
Organism: Rhodospirillales bacterium; assembly: GCA_028869595.1. Lineage (GTDB taxonomy): Bacteria > Pseudomonadota > Alphaproteobacteria > Acetobacterales > Acetobacteraceae > JAGWRU01. Next base: position 26,185 of record JAGWRU010000045.1, on the reverse strand, counting down.
GGGCAAGGACGATGCCGAACAGGAACGGAATGCGCCAGCCCCAGGCAGCGAGCGCAGCTGGGCTCAGGATTGAGGTAAACAGCGCGCCAGTGGCCGAGCCAAGCACCAGACTGGCGGCGATCGAAGCCTGCTGGAAGCTGCCGTACCAGCCGCGATGCGCCGGCGGCGACCATTCCACCATGAACGCGGTCGCTCCGCCCCATTCACCGCCAGCGGAGAAGCCCTGGATCAGCCGTGCGATGACAAGCAACACCGGCGCCGCAAAGCCGATTGTGGCATAGCCGGGAAGCACGCCAACCATCACGGTGCCGAACGCCATCGCCATGATGGTCAGAGTGAGGGCCGCGCGTCTGCCGTGCGTGTCGCCGAACCGCCCGATCACGATCCCACCCAACGGGCGCATCAGAAATCCCACGCCGAACACGGCGAGCGTGGCGAGCAATCCTGCGGTGGCATGATCGGCAGGGAAGAACGTTTGCGCGATCGTCCCGGCGAAGAAGATATACACGCCGAAATCGTACCACTCGAGTATGTTGCCGATGGCGGCGGCGAACACCGCGCGTCGTGTCTCGTGCGAGGCTGGTGGCGCGATCATGCCTGCTGTGTGAGCCATGTTCACCGACATGCTTCCGATGGCCGGCCCATCCGGCGATCCCGGAGGCAGCCTATCCAAAACCCGACGGTCTATGCAACGGAGCAAGTGCTGCGTTGGCGTTTTTTGATACGCGTGGCGGGCTGCCGAAAAACGCTGTCAGACGGCCGTTTCCGAGCAGCCTGCCAAGCGCTACGCCGCGCCGACCTTATCCTGCGTCTTCGTCTCGAAATCGCTGGCCTCGTGACGCTCATGCAACTGCCCCGCCGGATCGCCCTGGGTGCGGTTGACCATCCGCCCGCGCCGCACCGCCGGGCGCTGATGGATCGCCTCGGCCCAGCGCTGCACATTCCTGTAGCTTTCGACATCGAGGAATTCCGCCGCGCCGTACAGCCAGCCCTTGGCCAGCCCGCCATACCACGGCCAGACCGCGATATCGGCGATGGAGTACTCATCGCCGGCAAGATAGGCGCTTTCGCCCAGCCGGCGATCGAGCACGTCGAGCTGACGCTTGGCTTCCATCGCGAAACGGTCGATGGCGTATTCGATCTTGGTCGGCGCATAGGCGTAGAAATGCCCGAACCCGCCGCCGAGATAAGGCGCGCTACCCATCTGCCAGAACAGCCAGGACAGCGTCTCGGCCCGCGCCGCCGGCTCGGTCGGCAGGAAGGCGCCGAATTTCTCGGCCAGATAAACCAGGATCGCGCCGCTTTCGAAAACCCGGATCGGCGTGGCGCCGGAGCGGTCGAGCAGCGCGGGGATCTTGGAATTGGGATTGATCGCCACGAAGCCGGAGCCGAACTGATCGCCCTCGCCGATGCGGATCAGCCAGGCATCGTATTCGGCGCCGCGATGGCCGAGGGCGAGCAGCTCCTCCAGCATCACGGTCACCTTCACCCCGTTCGGCGTGCCCTGGGAATAAAGCTGCAGCGGGTGGCGCCCGACCGGCAATTCCTTCTCATGCGTCGGCCCGGCGATCGGGCGGTTGATACTGGCGAAGCGGCCGCCATTGGCCTTGTTCCAGGTCCAGACCTTGGGCGGCGTGTATTCCGCGGACGGGCTCTCGGGTGTGTTCGGCATGCGGCTTCCCCCTGCAATTGCACTGCTGATCGCCAGATGGGGTCCGCGGCGCCGGGCGGCAAGGCGCAATCGCCCATGGCCCGCCGCGCGATTACGCCTCGCGCGCTTCCTCGCGCAGCGTATCGAGCGGCAGCAGCGCGCCGTCGCGCTCCACATGCCAGAAGGTCCAGCCATTGCAGGAGGGCGCGTTCTGCACCGCCGCGCCGACCTGATGGATGGAGCCGCGATGGCTGCCCGACTGGATCGAGCCATCGGCGGCGACCACCGCGACGACCCGCCGCGCCCGGTCGGTCAGCTGCGCGCCGATCGCGACCATGCCGCGCTCGATCAGTGTGCCGAAGGGCAGGCGCGGCTGTTCGCGTCGGCTGGGCATGGCATGCGCGGTGGCATCCGGCGCCGCCTCGGTCCGGCGGACGCGCCCGATCGCCGCCTCGGCATAGGCGGGATGGCGCTCGATGCCGATGAAATGCCGGTGCAGGCGCTTGGCCACCACCGCCGTCGTGCCGGTGCCGAGGAACGGATCGAGCACGATATCCCCCGGCGCGGTGGAGGCGAGCAGCACGCGGTGCAGCAGCGCCTCGGGCTTCTGTGTCGGGTGCAGTTTCAGCCCGTGCGGGTTGCGCAGCCTTTCCGCGCCGGTGCACAGCGGGATGAACCAGTCGCTGCGCATTTGGATGTCGTCGTTCAGCGATTTCATCGCCTGGTAGTTGAAGCGATGGCGGCTATCCTGCCCGCGCGCCGCCCAGATCAGCGTCTCGTGCGCATTGGTGAAGCGCCGGCCGCGGAAATTCGGCATCGGATTGGCCTTGCGCCAGATCACGTCATTCAGCACCCAGAAGCCGAGATCCTGCAGGATCGCGCCGATGCGGAAGATGTTGTGATAGGCGCCGATCACCCACAGCGTGCCGTCCTTGCGCAGGATGCGGCGGCATTCCCCCAGCCAGGCGCGGGTGAAGGCGTCATAGGCGGCGAAATCGGTGAAGCGGTCCCACTCCTCGTCCACCCCGTCCACCAGGCTGTCATCCGGGCGGCGCAGCTCGCCTTTCAACTGAAGGTTGTAAGGCGGGTCGGCAAAGACGCAATGCACCGAGGCGGTCGGCAGCATGCGCAACAAACGCAGGCTGTCGCCCAGCATCACCTGGTCGAGCGGTAATTCGCGGATGACTTCCAAGGCGGGTTCCGGGCAATAAGACGCGCCATCGTGCCGATTGCGTGGAAGTCGCGTCAATCTTGATTAAAGGCGGCACCGGCCCGCTCCCCCACCCGGCCACCCAACGTCAGTATACTCTCGATGGGCGACCGGGCGGGGGAGCGGGCCGGCACCGGCCCGGATCACCCCTTCCGCACCCCGGCAAAGCCCGGGCGGTGATGCGCGCATGCCCCCAGCCGCGCCAGGGCGGCGCGATGGGACGCGGTCGGATAGCCCATATTCGCCGCCCAGCCATAGCCGGGATGGCGCCTGTCCAGGCGCTGCATGATCCGGTCGCGCAGCACCTTGGCGACGATCGATGCGGCGGCGATGGACAGTGCGCGCCCATCCCCGCCCACCAGGCAATGTGCCGGGCAGGCCAGGCGCGGCGCACGGTTGCCATCGATCAGCGCGGCGTCGGGCGGGCGCGGTAGGCGGGCGACGGCGCGGGCCATCGCCAGCAGGCTGGCTTGCAGAATATTGATCGCCCCGATTTCCGCGGCCGAGGCGGCGCCGACGCCGATTTCCACCCCCGGCCAGTGATGCAGGGCGGTGAAGGCCGCCTCTCGGCGGCTCGCCGATAAGCGCTTCGAATCATCCAGCAGCGCCGCCAGTGCCGCCGGCACCGGCATGGGCAGCACCGCCGCCGCCGCCAGCACGGGCCCGGCCAGCGGACCGCGCCCGGCCTCATCCACCCCGGCGACGCGTCCGCCAAGGGCTGCTTCATGGCTGAAATCGGGGCGGGATAAACGTGCCGGCATGCGCCGTTTCTAGCCCGTCCCGCCGATTCCGCTTGAACCGCACCGCCCGGCGGGCGGAAGCTGGTCGGGTTCTGTCCAGAAGGCTCTGTTCCGGCGAGGCCGGCAAACCGACCCGCCATCCGGCGCCACCCCGGCGCCGGTATCGAGGGGGAGGGTGCGCATGGTCTCAGGAAACAATCCGGCCATGGCCGGTCATGCCGCCGGCCATGTCGTCGGGCGGACCAGCCGGGCGGTGGCGCTGATCGGCCCGATGGGGGGCGGGAAATCCACCTTGTTCGACGCGCTGCTCGAAGCATCGGGCGGTCCTGCCCGGCGGATCGAGGCGCGCGCGCGCAGCACCACCACCGAAACACGGATCGGCCATTGCCGGTTTCTCGGCGACCGTTTCACCCTGCTCGATTGTCCCGGCTCCATCGAATTCCTGCATGACAGCGAAGCCGCGCTCGCGATCGCCGACCTCGCCGTGCTGGTCTGCGACCCGGTTCCCGCGCGGGCGGTGACGCTGGCGCCGCTGCTGCACGCCATCGCCGATGCCAAGCTGCCCTTTCTGCTGTTCGTCAACCGCATCGACACGCTGGAGGGCAGCGTGCGCGAGACGCTGGCGGCGCTGGGCGCGATGATGCCGGCGCCGCTCGCGCTGCGCCAGGTGCCGCTGCGCGAAGGCGGCGCGGTGGCGGGCTATGTCGATCTGGTGCGCGGACGGGCCTATCGCTACCGGCGCGGCACGGCGTCCGAGGTGGTGGCCACGCCCGAGGCGGTGCGTGCACGCGAGGCCGAGGCGCGCACCGCCCTGATCGAGGCACTGGCCGATCACGACGATGCCCTGCTGGAGAAGCTGCTGGAGGATATCCCGCCCACCGAGGACGAGATTTATCGTGATCTGCACAAGGATCTCGCCGAAGGCAGGCTGATCCAGGTGCTGCTGGGCGCGGCCGAGGCGGGCGGCGGCGTACGCCGGCTGTGGAAGGCGCTGCGCCACGACGCGCCGGAGCCGGCCAGGCGGGCGGCGCGGCTCGGGCTGGGCGAGGCCGGCGGACCGGTCGCGCAGATCTTCCGCACCGCTCAGGCCGGTCATGCCGGCAGGCTGGCCTATGCGCGGATCTGGCGCGGCATGCTGCGCGAGGGAATGAGCCTGGGCCTGGCCGGCGGCGAAAGCCAGCGCCTGGCCGGATTGCTGCATCCGGCCGGCACGGAATGGGTCAAGACCAGCGAGGCCGAACTGGGCGAGGTGGTGGCCCTGGCGCGGCTCGACGGGGTGCGGGCCGGCGCGGTGCTGTCGGAGGCCGGCGCGGTGCATCTCGATTTTCCCACCCCGCCGGCGCCGGTCTATGCCCTGGCGATCGCTCCGCGGGAGCGGCGCGACGATGTCAAACTCTCCGCCGCGCTGCACCGGCTGATCGAGGATGATCCCGCCCTGTCGCTGCATCAATCCGCCGAAAGCGCGGAAACCGTGCTGTGCGGCCAGGGCGAGATGCATCTGAATGCGGCGCTGGAGCGGCTGGGGCGGACGGGCGGCATCGCGGTTGCGACCGCGCCGCCTGCCACCGCCTATCGCGAAACGATCCGTCGCGCCGTCACCCGCGCGGCGCGGCTGAAGCGCCAGACCGGCGGGCATGGGCAATTCGCCGATGTCACCTTGACCGTGGCGCCGCGCGCGCGGGGCGAGGGATTTCAGTTCATCGACCGCATCGTCGGCGGCGCGGTGCCGCGCGCCTTCATCCCGGCTATCGGCGAAGCCGCCGAGGAGGCGGCGCGCAAAGGTCCGTTCGGCCATCCGGTGGTCGATCTTTCCGTGGCCCTGATCGATGGCGGGTTCCACAGCGTCGACAGTTCCGACATGGCATTCCGCACGGCGACGCGGATGGCCATGGCCGAAGCGCTGGCCGAGGCCGATCCGGTGCTGCTGGAGCCGGTGGAGCATGTCGCGGTGGATATTCCCAACGCCTTCACCGCCCGTGCCCAACGCATCCTGAGCGGGCGGCGCGGCCAGATTCTGGGCTACGCCGAACGCCCCGGCTGGCCCGGCTGGGACCGCGTGGAGGCGCTGGTGCCGGCGGCGGAACTGCATGATCTGATCATCGAATTGCGATCTCAGACGCTGGGCCTCGGCACGTATCGCCATCGCTTCGACCATCTGGCCGAAACGCGCGCGGATGTACGTCGCGCCGAAGCGCGCGCGGATATACGCCGCGGCGCCGCCTGATTTGGCGCGCGATCCGCGCCGCCCTATCCTCGTCCGGCAGACAGGAGGCGGCGATGGGCGCGTTGGAGCGGGTGTTGAACGATGCGGTGGCGCGCGGCGTCGCGCCGGGGCTGGTGGCGGGGGCGGTTCGCGCAGACGGCACGATGTTCCTCGGCGCGGCCGGGACGCGTGCGGTCGATGATCCCCGCCCGATGGAGACCGACAGCGTCTTCTGGATCCATTCCATGACCAAGGCGATCGCCGCGGCGTGCTGCATGCAGGCGGTGGACGAGGGCCGGCTCGCCCTCGATGACGATCTCGCCACGCTGCTGCCCCCGCTTGCCGCGCCGCGCGTGCTGGACGGCTTCGATGCGGCGGGCGCGCCGATCCTGCGCCCGGCGCGCGGCGCCATCACGCTGCGCCGGCTGCTGACCCATACCGCGGGCTTCGCGTACGAGATGTGGAACGAGACGATGCGCCGCTATGGCGAGGTGGTGAAGACGCCGCGCCATCTGACCTTCGAGAGTGCCGAAACCTGCCTGCCGCTGGCCTTCGATCCCGGCACGTCCTGGGCCTATGGCGTCGGTATCGACTGGGCCGGCAAGGCGCTGGAGGCAGCCTCGGGCACGACGCTGGAAGCCTGGATGCAGACGCGGCTGCTCGACCCGCTGGGCATGCGCGATACCGGCTATCGCCTGCGTCCGGAGATCGCGGCAAGGATGGCCGGCATGCATCGCCGGCGTGGCGATGGCGGGCTCGATCCGATCAGCGTCACGCCGATGCAGGATGCGCGCTACTTCATGGGCGGCGGCGGGCTGTACAGCACGGCGGCGGATTATCTGCGCTTCCTGCGCATGCTGCTGTCCGGTGGCCGGGTCGGCACGCTTTCCCTGCTGCGCGCCGAAACGGTGGCGGCGATGGCGCAGAACCATATGGGCACGCTCTCGGTGCTGCCGATGCGCACCGCCGATCCGGCGCGCACCAACGATGCCGATTTCTTCCCCGGCATGGAGAAGAAATGGGGGCTGAGCTTCCTGATCAACACCCAGGACGTGCCGGGCCGACGGGCCGCCGGCAGCCTCGCCTGGGCGGGGCTCGCCAATACCTATTTCTGGCTCGACCCGACACGCGGCGTGGCCGGGGTGATCCTGGCGCAGATGTTCCCCTTCGCCGATGACGCGGTGCTGGAGAGCCTCGCCGCGTTTGAGCAGGCGGTCTACGCCGCACTCTGACCGCGGCGCGCCGGCTCAGTCGCCTGGCTCAGTTGCCCGGCTCAATCGAACGAGAGCCCCAGCGTTTCGGCAACCAGCGCCGGGCGGGTTTCGCCCTCCACCTCGATCGTGCTTTCAATGGTCAGGCGCACCCCGCCTTCGATCTTGTCCACCGCTTTCAGCGTCTGGTGCAGGCGCACCCGCGATCCGGCCGGCACCGGGGCGGTGAAGCGCACCTTGTTGGTGCCGTAATTGATGCCGCGCGAGCGGCTTTTGATCTTCCAGATCGTATGCGACAGGCGCGGCAGCAGCGACAGCGTCAGATAGCCATGCGCGATGGTCTTGCCGCCGGGCATTTCCTTCTTCGCCCGTTCCACGTCGATATGGATCCATTGGTGATCGCCGGTCGCCTCGGCGAACAGGTCGATCATCCGTTGATCGACCGTCACCCAATCGCTCGTGCCGAGCTTCTTGCCGACCATTGCGGCCATATCGGCGGTGGTTTCGACTTCCAGCATGATTCTCTCCGCGACGTTTCCGGCAGCGATTATGCCGGCTCGGCGGATCAGGGGAAGGGGCAGGGAAAACGGTCAGGCGAGGCCGGCGAGAAGCCGCCCATCCCGCGCCGAGGGGCGGCGGGCCAGCCGCGCATGCAGCATCGCCCGCGCCGCCTCCGCCTCGCCCGCCCGCATATGCGCGATCAGGCAGGTGTCCTCGACGATTTCGCGCTGCGCATGGCTGCCGCCCAGGCGCACCGTCTCCGCCGCGCAGACGGCCAGTCGCCGCGCGGCGGCGGCGTAGCGTTCCTCGGCGAAATCGGCGAAGGCACGGGCGAGGGCGGTCACCACCGGTCCGGCCGGCAGGCCGCCGGCCTGCACGCGCGCCTCGGCGGCGGCGATGCGGGCTTCGAGGGCGGCGATTTCGCCGCCTGCGGCCAGCAGAATCGCCATATGGAGTTCGGTGAAGCCGTTGCCCCCGGGCGGGAAACGCGGCGTCGCATAGGCGGACAGATCGCGCCACAGCGCCTGCGGGATGGTAACCCCGGCCAGATGCAGCCGCCACAGCAAGGCCGCCCCGTCGCTGATCTGATTGAGCGGCGGGGAAGCCGATACGCCGGGCGCCAGCCGCGCCGCATAAAGCGCGAGCGTGCCCGCGACATCGCCGCGATCGAGCAGCGATAAAGCGAGATGCCAGGAGACATGGCCATAAAGCAGCGCATCCGGCGCGTAGCCGGGCAGGAAGGCGGCGATACGCGCTTCGGCCTCGGCCATCGCCCCCTGCTCGAACAGCGCATGCGATAAAGCGTGGATGGCATGGGCGTTTTCCGGCCGCAGCGCGAAGCCGCGCTCGGTCTCGGCCAGCCCGCCGCGCGGATCGCCGGCCTCGGTGCGCGACCAGCCCTCCGCCACCAGGAACCACCAATCCTCGCCGTAATGGCGGGCATGGCGGGCGCATAAGCCGAGGCGGGCCTGATCGTGATCGGCCATGCCGGAAAAGGCGAACAGACCGAACGCGCCCAACGCATAGGAAAACACCAGCGCATCGCGCGGCCAGAGATCGAGATGGGATAATGTCGCGCGCAGCGCCGCTTGGGCCTGCCCGGCCAGCATTCGTGCCAGGATCGCGACATGCGATTGCTCGCGGGCATCGCCGTTGCGCAGCACCAGCGCCTCGGCCCGGGTGCAATCGGCGCGCGCGGGCTCCATCGCGCCCTGCATCATGCGTGCCCGCGCCCGCCCGGCATACGCCAGGGCGAAATCGGCATCGGCGGCGATCGCGGCGTCGAAATCCGCCACCATGCCGGGCCAGAAACACAGCATGCGGTCGGTGCCGCGCTGCCAGGCCTGCGCCGCTTCAGCACTGGCGGTGGAAAGCGCGAGGCCGAAACGATCCTGATGCGTCATGGCGGACGGTTCCCCCTTATGCCGGCGCCCCTTGGCAGGGGCCGGGGGCCAGGGTGGCGGGCGGCGGCGCATCGGTCTAGTCTTTCCCGGTCCTTCTCTTCCTTCGGGAGCCGCACCATGAGCCATACGCTGCAAAGCTTCGCCGCACGCTGTCACGATCTTCTGGCCGCCGAGCCCGGTCCGGCGGGGCGGGAGAAGGTCTGCGCCCTGGTGCGCGACGTGCTGGCCGATCCCGCCTTCGTCGCCTCCGTGCTGGGCGGCGAGATCCCGGAGCGCAAGGTGCTGTACGAAGACCCCGAACTCGGCTTCTGCATCCTCGCGCATCATTATCAGGGGGCGAAGAATTCCAAGCCGCATGATCACGGCCCGTCCTGGGCGATCTATGGCCAGGCCGAGGGCGAGACGATCATGACCGACTGGGAATTGCTCACCCCGCCGGAGGGGGCGAGCCCGGGCAAGGTGCGCCACGGCCGGGATTACGTGCTGCGCCCAGGCATGGCCTATCTTTATAACGAGGGCGATCTGCACTCGCCGCGCCGCGATGCCTCCACCCGCCTGCTGCGGATGGAAGGCATGAATATGGAGCGGGTGAAGCGCGCCGCCTTCGAAGCGGTCGCCTAGCGTCGTTGCGCCGAGCGTCGTTGCGTCGGCGCGGTGCGGCTACTTCGCCGCGCCGCCCGGGGCAGGCGGCGCCTTGGTGCCATCGCCCATCGGCTGGGTGCCGGTATTGCGCACGCAATCCGTGACCATCTGGTCATCGGCGTGGCGGGCGATCAGCCCGCTATCGCTGCCGCCGATCGCATAATTCGATGAAAACGGGGTGTCCGAGGAGGGGTGCGGCAGATAGATGGCGCCGCGATTCTGCGCCTCGTACACCTGATCGGCGCGTTCCCGGCAGGCGGCGACGGTCTGGCGCTGGGCATCCGAAAGGGGCACGGAGCAGGCCGATAATGCCAGCGCCGCCAGGCCCAGCAGGGTCGAAGGGCGGAGGCGGGGCAGGATCGGGTGGGGGTGCGTCATGGCATCACTCCGGGCGGCGAGACATCGGCATACCAGCGCCGCGGGCGGGGCGAAAGCCATCTTCGCGCCGATCGCGGGCCTTGATCGCCATGGGCAGGCGCGGTGAGATCGCGCCGACCCGCACAAAGGATACGGCCCATGTCCTCCGAAATGCTGCTTACCGCGACGGAAGCGCGCCGGCGCATGCGCGCGGGCAAACTCGACCCGGTGGCGCTGATGGAGGCCTGTATCGCGCGAATCGATGCCGCCGAATCCCGCATCCGCGCCTTCGCCTGGTTCGATGCCCGTGCCGCGCGCGCCGCCGCCGCGCACTGCGCGCGGCACGGCGATCCCGAGGCGCCGCTATTCGGCCTGCCGATCGGGGTGAAGGATGTCTTCGATACCGCCGATATGCCCAGCGCCTATGGTTCGCCGATCTGGGCCGGCCATCGCCCGCGCGCCGATGCCGCCGCGGTTGCCTGGGCGCGCGCCGCCGGTGCGGTGGTGATCGGCAAGACGGTGACGACGGAATTTGCCACCCGCACGCCCGGCCCGACCGGCAATCCGGCCAATCCGGCGCATACGCCGGGCGGCTCCTCCTCTGGCTCGGCGGCCGGGGTGGGGGCGGGGTTCTTCCCGCTCGCCTACGGCACCCAGACGGCGGGCAGCGTGATCCGCCCGGCGGCTTATTGCGGCGTGGTCGGCTACAAGCCGAGCTTCGGGCTGATCGAGCGTTTCGGCATGAAAGTGATGGCGGCCAGCCTCGATACCGTGGGGGTGATCGCCGCCAGCGTCGCCGATTGCGCGCTGTTCGCCGGCGCGGTTTCCGGCTGCGATCTGGGCGAGCCCGAGGCCAGGCCGGCGCGCGCGCCGCGCATCGGCGTCTGCCGCTCGCCGACATGGGACCAGGCCGCGCCGGAAACCCGCGCGCTGCTGGAGGATGCGGCAGGCCGTCTCGCCCGGGCCGGCGCGGAGGTCGTGGAACGCGCCTTGCCGGCCGCCTTCGCGGCGCTGATCGAGGCCCATCCGATCGTCATGAACGCCGAAAGCGCGTGCGCCATGGGCTGGGAACTGGCCCATGCGCGGACCGGGCTGAGCGCCTCGCTGCTGGAACGTCTGACCTTCGGCCTGACCCGCAGCGAGACGGAGCGGCGCGCCGCCTATAGGGTCTTTGCCGAAACCCGCGCCGCTTTTCCCGCCGCGACCGAGGGGGTGGATATCCTGCTCACCCCGTCCGCGCCCGGTGAGGCGCCGGCCGGGCTCGGCTGGACCGGCGATCCGGCCTTCAATTCGATCTGGACCAGCCTGGGCGTGCCCTGCGTCACCGTGCCGGCCGGGTCGGGGCCGAGCGGTATGCCGCTCGGCATTCAGATCGTCGGGCGCAACGGCGAGGATCGCGCCACCCTGGCCTGGGCGGAATGGGTGAGCGCGGCGCTTTCGGGGTAAGCTCGCCCGATGGAACATCTGATCGAAGCGGTCGTCATTCTGCTGCTGATCCTGCTCAACGGGGTCTTCGCGATGGCCGAACTGGCGCTGGTTTCGGCCCGCCGTGCCCGGCTGATGGTGCTGGAACGCAAAGGCGTGGCCGGTGCCGCGCTGGCCCGCCGCCTCGCCGAAGACCCGCAGCGCTTCCTGCCCACCGTGCAGATCGGCATCACCTTGGTCAGCGTGCTGACCGGCGTGTTCGGCGGCGCGCGCATCGCCGCCGATCTGGGCAAGCGCTTTGCCGCCATCCCGGCGCTGGCGCCCTTCGCCGACAGCCTGGCTTTGCTGGTGGTGGTGATCGTCACCACCTTCCTGACGCTGGTGCTGGGCGAATTGGTGCCGAAGCAACTGGCGCTGCGCCGGCCGGAAGTGCTGGCCGCCCGGCTTGCCGCGCCGCTCGCCTGGCTTGCTAGGCTGGCCGCGCCGCTGGTCTGGCTGCTCGGCGCCTCCTCCGCCCTGGTGCTGCGCAGCCTCGGCATTGCCCGCCTTGCCCAGGCCGGCGTGACCGAGGAGGAGCTGAAAGCCCTGCTGGTGGAAGGCGCGCAATCGGGCGTGCTGGAGGCGGAGGAGCGCAGCATGATCGAACGCGTGCTGCGCCTGGCCGACAAGCCGGTGCGCGCCATCATGACACCGCGTACCGAGCTGGTCTGGATCGACCGCACCGACCCCAGGCGGGAGATCGTCGCCACGCTGAAAGCTTCGCCGCAATCGCGCTTCGTGGTGTGCGATGGCGCGGTTGATAACGTGGTCGGCGTGGTGCAGGCGAAGGACATGCTCGACCGGCTGCTGGACGGGGCGGAATTATCCGTCTCCGCCGCGCTGCGCCAGCCGATCGTGGTGCCCGATACGGTCAGCGCGCTGGATGCGCTGGAACGGCTGAAGGCCGATCCGCTGGGGCTGGCCCTGGTGATGGACGAGTATGGCAGTTTCGAAGGCGTGGTCACGGCGGCGGATGTGCTGGAGGCGATCGTGGGCGATCCGGGCGACCGGCCGGGCCCCGCCGATGTGGCCGCCGCCGATGCCGCGACGCCCTCGGTGCTGGACGGGATGACCCCGCTCGATGAGCTGAAGGCCGCGCTCAATCTGCCGGAATTGCCGGCCGAGGGCAGCTATCACACGCTGGGCGGGCTGATCCTGGCGCTGCTGCGCCGGGTGCCGCGCACCGGGGACCGCATCGTTTTCGCCGGCTGGCGCTTCGAGGTGCTGGCGATGGACGGGCGGCGCGTTGCCAGCGTGCGGGTCGGGCGGGAAGCCCAGGCGGAGGCAGCGGCGGCGGCGGCGGCCGGTGCGGCCGGGCCCAAACCATGAGCGGGCCGGTCGGCATCCGCCAATGCGCGATCCTGGCGGGCGGGCGGGCCAGCCGGCTGGGCGCGATTGCTGCCGAGTTGCCCAAACCGCTGCTGCCCTGCGGCGACCGGCCCTTCCTGGCCTGGCTGATGCGCGAATTATGCCGCTACGGGGTGAAGGAATTCATCCTGCTCGCCGGCCATCTGGCGCCCCGGCTGGAAGCGGCGATCCCGATATTGGCCGCCGCCCTGCCGCGCCCGGCGGCGATCCGCGTCAGCACCGAGCCGGTGGCCGCCGGCACGGGCGGGGCGCTGCACCATGCGCGCGATCTGCTCGATCCGCATTTCCTGCTGTGCAACGGCGATTCCGTGTTCGATGCCAATCTCGCACCCTTTCTTGCCGCCGCCGCGCGCGCGCCGGGGAGCGAGATCGGCCATCTGCTGCTGCGCCCGGCCCCGCCGGGTGGGCGCTACGGCGTGGTCGAAACCGATGGCACCGGGGTGACCGGGTTTCGCGCCCGCCCGCCGGCCGATGCGCTGGAAAGCGGGGGCGGCGGCAGGATCAATGCCGGTATCTACCGTTTCGACCGGCGCATTCTCGATGCGCTGGCGCCGGTCTGCTCGCTGGAGCAGGCGGTGCTGCCGGCCCTCGCCGCGGCCGGCGCGCTGGGGGCGAGCGATGGCGGGGACGGGTATTTCTGCGATATCGGCATCCCCGAGGATTACGCGCGCGGGGCGGCCGACATTCCCCGCCGGTTGCAGAGGCCCGCCCTGTTCCTCGACCGCGACGGGGTGCTGAACCAGGATCATGGCTATGTCGGCACGCGCGCGCGTTTCGCCTGGGTGGCGGGCGCGCGCGAAGCGGTGGCGCTGGCCACGGCGCGGGGGTTTCACGTCTTCATCGTCACCAACCAGTCGGGCATCGCGCGCGGGCTTTACAGCGAAGCCGATCTCGCCGCCCTGCATGCCTGGATCGAGGCGGAATGCCTGGCCGGCGGCGGCACCATCGACGATTGGCGCTACTGCCCGTTTCATCCCGAAGCGACGCTGCCCGCCTATCGCCGGCTCAGCGACTGGCGCAAGCCGGGCCCGGGGATGATCCGCGATCTGATGGCGCGCTGGGACATCGATCCGGCGTGCGCCCTGCTGGTGGGCGATCAGGAAACCGACACGCAGGCCGCCGCGGGCGCCGGCATTGCCGGGCATCGCTTCGCGGGCGGCAATCTGCGCGATTTCCTCGACCCGCTGCTGGTCCGTCGGGAATTGCCCTGACCCTGCGCCATGGCCTGCTTGCGGCGCGCCGGGTCAGGCTGTTTGATGCCGAACAGCCATTAACCGAGGATGTTTCTCCCATGCTGGATCGGCGTCACTTCATGGTTACGGCCGCAGCAACGGCATCCTCCCTGCCGGCCATGGCGCAGAGCACGGCCGTGGCGGCCAGTGGGGCGGCCAGTGGGGCCGCCAGTGGGGCCGCCAGCGGGGCGGCGGATCAGGCCGGCTGGAAGGATGGGCTGGCCCATCCCATTCCGTACACCCCGGCGCTCGGCACCGGGAAACAGCGCGCTTTGGTGCTGGGCGGCGGCGGTGCCTATCTCGCTTCCTGGATGGTCGGGTATTTCAACGCGCTGAAGGCGCATGGCATCGATGCCGCCAAGGCCGATATCGTGGTCGGCACCTCCGCCGGTTCCTTCGTCGGCGCGGTGCTGACCGGCGGGCATCTCTGGAGCTTTCACGGCAAGCTTGCGGTGCTGGGCGATTTTCCCAAGCTGTTCGCCCATCTTGTGCCGACCACCGCGCCCAACCCGAGCCAGATCCGCGCGCGCCATCTGGCCAATTCCGCATCGGAGGCAAGCACAGCGGTGATCCAGGAAATCGGCCGCGCGGCCATGGCGGCGCGCAATCCTGCCGGTCCGTCGGAGTATTTCACCACGGTCAAGCGCCTGATCGGCGAGGTGGCGTGGCCGTCGGCGAAGCTCCATACCACCGCCGTCGATTGCTATACCGGGGAAAGGGTGATCGTTTCCCAGGGGTCCAATATTCCGGTCAATCATGCCTGCGCCGCCAGTTCCTCGCTGCCCGGTTCGATGGGGCCGACCTGGCTGGGCAACCGGCTGTGCATGGATGGCGGCATCAGCCAGAGCAGCACGCATGCCGATGTCGTGGCCGGGGCGAAGAAGGTGCTGATCGTCTCGCTGACCGATGGCGGGCCGCAATGGCTGAAAGTGGGGCTGCGCGCTTCCGGCCTGCCGAACACGCTGCAACAGGAAATCAAGGCGCTGGAGGCGGGCGGGGCCGAGGTGAAGCTGCGGGTCGCGGGGCTGCTGCCCGGGGTCAGTGCCATCGACAGCATCATGGACCCGAAATATATCGCCCCCTGCCTGCACGAGGGCTATCGGCGCGGGCTGGCCGATGTGGCGGAGATGAAAAGCTTCTGGAACGGCTAGCTTTGCAGCGGTCCTGAATTTTCCTCAGGATTGTTCTGGCAGTTGTGGAACGGGCGCTCGCGGGTCTAGGCTTTTGCCGTCCCCGGTTCATCGCCTGTGTGGAAAGCCCCGCCATGACCCATCTCGCCGCCAATTCCGTGCAGGCCCGCGATGTCGCCAGCATCGTGCATCCGCAGACCAACCTTGCGCTGCATCTGGAGCAGGGGCCGGCAGTCTTCACCAAGGGCGAGGGCATCTACGTCACCGACGATGCCGGCACCCGCTTCCTCGACGCCGCTGCCGGGCTGTGGTGCGCCTCGCTGGGCTATGCCAATGAACGCCTGGCCCGCGTCGCGTACGAGCAGATGCGCACGCTGGGTTACTACCATCTGTACCGCCACACCACGAACGAACCCGGCGTCGATCTTGCCGAGCGTCTGCTGCGCATCGCCCCGCCCGCCTATGGCGGGAACATGAGCAAGGTGCTGTTTCAATGCTCCGGCTCGGAAGCCAACGACACCGCGATCAAGCTCGCCTGGTACTACCACGCCGCGATCGGCAAGCCGGAGAAACGCAAGATCATCGGCCGGCGCGGCGGCTATCACGGCAGCACCTCGGCGGCGATCAGCGCCTCGGGCAAGCCGGAGATGCATGTGGGTTTCGGCCTGCCCTTCGCCGATTTCCGCCACACGGAAATGCCGCACCCGTATCGCAACCGCGCCGAGGGCGAGACCGAGGCCGCCTATGCCACCCGTCTGGCCGATGCACTGGAGGCGATGATCCTGGCGGAAGGCCCCGATACGGTCGCCGCCTTCATCGCCGAGCCGGTGATGGGCGCCGGCGGCGGGCTGACCCCGCCCGAGACCTATTGGGAAAAAATCCAGGCGGTGCTGCGTCGCCACGAGGTGCTGTTCATCGCCGATGAGGTGATTTGCGGCTTCGGGCGCACCGGCTCGATGTGGGGCAGCGAGACCTATGGGCTGACGCCGGACATGCTGTCCTGCGCCAAGGCGCTGTCGGCCGGGATGCAGCCGATCTCGGCCGTGCTGATCAATGAACGAGTCTTTCAGGCGATGGTATCGGCCAGCCGTACGCTGGGCAGTTTCGCGCATGGCTTCACCTATGCCGGCCACCCCGTTACCACTGCCGTCGCGCTGGAGACGCTGAAGATCTACGAGGAGATGGACATGCTCGGCCATGTCCGCCGGGTCGGGCCCTATCTGCAGGCGGCGATGGGCAGGCTTGCCGCGCATCCGCTGGTCGGCGATGTGCGCGGTGTCGGCATGCTGTGCGCGCTGGAGATGATGGCCGATAAAGCCAGCCGCACCCCCTTCGATCCGGCCCGCAAGGTCGGCGCCATGGCCGATGCCCATGCCCGCCGGCACGGGCTGATCGCCCGCTTCATCGGCGATCGCATCGCCGTCTCTCCGCCGCTGATCATGACCGAGGCGGAGGTGGACGATATGGTGGCCCGGCTGCGCGCGACACTGGACGACACCGCGGCCGAACTGCATCATCGCTAACAATAAATAACAGGGAGAATCTTGATGGCCGAACCGGTGATCGCCCAGAAGGCGCCGTACAAAGTCGCGGTGGAGGCAGGCAAATCCTATTGGTGGTGTGCCTGCGGCAAAAGTGCCAAGCAGCCTTTCTGCGACGGCTCGCATAAGGGCAGCGGTCTGGCGCCGATGGAATACAAGGCCGATGCCAGCAAGGATGTCTATTTCTGCGGCTGCAAGCACAGCGCCAAAGCGCCGCTCTGCGACGGCGGCCACAAGGCGTTGTAGCACTCGTCTGCCATGTCTCTGTCTGGCGCCCAGTGAAGCGCCAGACAGAGAATGGCGCCTATAGCAGGCCGCGCGCGGCGAGGTTGCGCATCAGTGCGCCGGTGCCGAACTGCCAGGCCTCGCAGGCATCGGTCGGCGCGATGCGGTTGACCAGCGCGCCGAGTTTCGCGGCGCTGATCGTCACGATATCGCCGGCATGATGGGTGAAGCCCTGGCCGGGCGCGTCGCGATCCTCGGTGGGCGCGAACATCGTGCCGAGGAACAGTACCGCCCCGTCCGGGTAGCGGTGATGGGCATTGAGCATTGCCGCCACCAGATCGGCGGGATCGCGGCTGATCTGAGCGATGGAGGAATGCCCTTCCAGGCGGAAGCCATCCGTGCCTTCGACGGTCAGGCGCACCTCGGTGGTGCGGATATCGTCGAGCGTGAAATGCGCATCGAAGAAGCGCAGCAGCGGCCCCAGCGCGCAGGACGCGTTGTTGTCCTTGGCCTTGCCCAACAGCAGCGCCGAGCGGCCTTCGACATCGCGCAGATTGACGTCATTGCCCAGCATCGCCCCGACAATGGCGCCGGAGGAGGCGACGGCGAGCACCACCTCCGGCTCCGGATTATTCCAGGCCGAAGCGGGATGCACGCCGGCATCCTGGCCGGTACCGACCGAGGCCATGGGCTGGCATTTGGTGAAGATCTCGGCATCCGGGCCGATGCCCACTTCCAGATACTGGCTCCACGCGCCTTGCGCGATCAGCACCTGCTTCAGCGCCATGGCCTGTTCGGAACCCGGACGCAGGGCTTTCAGATCGTCGCCGACCAGACGCTGGACTTCGGTGCGGATGGCGGCGGCGGCATTCAGATCGCCGCGCGCGCGCTCCTCGATCACCCGCTCCAGCATCGAGACGGCGAAGGTCACGCCGGCGGCTTTCACCGCCTGCAGATCGATCGGCGCGAGCAGCCAGGGCTTGGCGGGATCGCGCGCGGTGATCGGCGTGTTGGCGAGGATGTCGTGCAGCGAACCAATCGTCTCGCCGCCTGCGGCGCGCAGGGCGGCGGCCGGATCGGCGGCTTCGCAGAGATCGCGCATGGTCGGAAAATGCGCCGAGATATCGATCAGATCGCCGCCGCGCAGTGCCGCGACCGAAGGCCCATGCAGTTGCGGGCGCCAGACGCGCGCGGCCAGCGCGGCATTGGCCGCATCCTCGGGCAGGGCGGCCATCACGGCGCGGGCGAGATCGGTCATGCGTATCCTCCTCGGGGTCTTTTCCCTCGGGGTTCCTCCCAGGGGGGCGGCTTTCGGTTCCGGACCGCGGGGGATAACATCGCGCGGCGCGTCCGCGCACAAGGGGGCGCGGGAGATTATGGAGATTTTCGCATGGGCTTCACGCCGCTGGAGGGTGTGCGCATCCTCGACCTGACTTCCGTCGTGGTGGGGCCGTCCTGCACGCTGCGCCTGGCCGATTACGGCGCCGAGGTGATCAAGCTGGAACCGCCGGAGGGCGATGTACTGCGCTCCCTCGGCGGGCCGTCTCGATCGGGGAAGATGTCGGGGAAATATCTGCATTTCAATCGCCGCAAGCGGGCGATCTGCCTCGATCTCAAGAAGCCGGGCGCGCTCGATGCGCTGATTCGCATCGCCGATGGCTGCGATGTCGTGGTGTCCAATATGCGCCCGGAGGCGCTGGGCAGGCTCGGGCTGGATGCCGCCGCACTGCGCGCCCGCCGGACCGGGCTGATCCATTGCACCATCACCGGCTTCGGTCCGGGCGGGCCGTATCGTGGCCGGCCGGCCTATGACACGGTGGTGCAGGGCGTGACCGGGATTGCGGGTCTTGCCGCGCGGCGCGACGGAAGGCCGGCCTATGCGCCGCTGCTGCTGTGCGATCACGTCACCGGCGAGATTGCGGCCGGGGCGATCATGGCCGCCCTGGTGCGCAAGGGCCGCACCGGCGAAGGGGCGGCGATCGAGGTGCCGATGCACGAGACCATGGCCGCCTTCATGCTGACCGAGCATCTCGGCCCGGCGAGCTTCACCCCGGCGCTCGGCCAGGCAGGCGATGCCAGGGTGCTCGATCCCGGCAATTTCCCGCTGCCGACGGCGGATGGCTGGATCGCCGTGACCCCCAATACCGATGCCCAGGTGCGCGGCTTTCTGACCGCCATCGGGCGCGCCGATCTGATCGAGGATCCGCGCTTTCGCAGCGTCGCCGACCGCTTCCGCAACGCACGGGACTGGTACGCGTTTCGCGGCGAGGCGCTGCGCGGCAGGCCGACGGCGGAATGGCTGGCGCTGTTTGCCCAGGCCGATGTGCCGGCGATGCAGTGCCACACGCTGGAAACCATCGCCGATGATCCGCATCTGGCCGCAGTCGGCTTGCTGGTCGAGGAAACCCACCCGAGCGAAGGACCGATCCGCTCCATCCGCCCGACGGTACTGGAAGGCGGCGCGCCGCGCGATCCCGGCCCGCCCGCCCGCGCGCAAGGCGCCGATACCTGCGCGGTGCTGGCCGAGGCCGGGTTGGATGCGGCGGCGATCGCCGCGCTGGTGGAGGCCGGCGCGGCGCTGGCTAGCTGAGCTGCGCGCGCAGCCGGTCCAGGCTGCCGCCCATCTTCACCGAGCCGGGCAAGGGATGGCCGACGATCTCCTCGGCCAGGATCGCGGTGTCGAGCAGCTTCTCCAGGTCGATGCCGGTTTCGATGCCCATTTCGTGCAGCAGAAACACCAGATCCTCGGTGCAGACATTGCCCGCAGCACCCTTATGCGCAGCGAAGGGGCAGCCGCCGAGGCCGGCCACCGTGCTGTCGAAACTATCGACCCCCATCTCCAGCCCGGCCATCGCATTGGCGATGCCCAAGCCGCGCGTGTCGTGCAGATGCAGCGACAGGCGCAGCCCGGGGAAGCGGTCACGCGCCTTGCCGACCAGCGCCTTGACCGATTGCGGCGTCGCCCAGGCCATGGTGTCGGCCAGCGAGAATACTTCCGGCTTCAGATCATGCTGGGCGGCGACGTCGAGGAGCTGGCCCATCAGATCGAGGACCGTCTCATGTGCGATGGCGCCTTCGTAATTGCAGCCGAAGGCGGCCATGATGCCGGCCCGCTTGAAGGGCACGCCGAGGCGGCGATAGGTTTCCAGCACCTGATGCGCGGCGACGATATTCTCCTCCATCGTGCGCTGCTGGTTGCGGGCGAGGAATTTCGCCGAGGCGGTCAGCGAGAGCGAGCCTTCGATATCCAGCCGCTCGGTCGCGATGGCGCGTTCCAGGCCCTTCTGATTGAGCCATAGCGCGGTGTAGTGCACGCCCGGCTTGCGGGTGAAGCCGGCCACCACCTGATCGGCATCCGCCCAGCCCGGCACGCGGGCCGGATTGACGAAAGAGGCGACCTGGATGTGGTTGATGCCGGTCGCCGACAGCGCGTCGATCAGGGCGATCTTGCGATCGGTGGCGATCGGTCCCTTCTCGAACTGAAAGCCCTCGCGCGGGCCTTCCTCGTTGATCTGGACGAATTTCGGTAGGTCGCTCATGGCTAGCACCCCTTGAAAACGGGCTTGCGCTTCTCGTTGAAAGCCAGCACGCCTTCGCGCCGATCCTCGGTATCGACCAGGCGGTTATAGGCCTCGATCTCGAAGGCGAGGCCGGTTGCGACATCGGTCTGCAGGCCGCGATGGATGGATTTCTTGGCCTGTCGCACCGACAGCGGCGCGTTGTCGCAGATGGCGCGGGCGGTTTCCAGCACCTGTTCGCGCAGGCTGGCGGCTTCGCAGATGCGGTTGATGACGCCCCATTCCAGCGCCTCGGCGGCGCTGAACGGGCGGGCGGTCAGGATGATCTCCTTGGCCCGGCGCTCGCCCACCGCGCGCGGCAGCAATTGCGTGCCGCCGCCGCCCGGCATGATGCCGATCTTGACCTCGGTCAGGGCGAAGCGTGCTGCCGGCACGGCATAGGCGAAATCGCAGGCCAGCACCATCTCCAGCCCGCCGGCATAGGCATGGCCGTTGATCGCCGCGATCACCGGCACTGGGCAGGCCATCAGCGCATCGCGGGAGCGTTCGAAGATCTCGTGCTGATGTTCCCATTGCTGGCGGGTCATGCCGTTGCGCTGCTTGAGATCGCCGCCGGCGCAGAAGATCTTCTCCCCCGCCCCGGTCAGCACGACGCAGCGCACCGGGCCGGGATCGTCGATCAGGCGGGTCCAGAGATCGAGCGTATCGAGTCCCATCCGGGTGTTCTTGGCATTGCCCACTTCCGGGCGATTCAGCGTGACCAGCAGCAGGTCGGGTGCCACCATCTCGGTCAGCAGGGTCTCATAGGAGGGGATCATGGAAACTTCCTTCAGCGCGGCGCGAGTGCGGGATAGGGGCCGTCGATCAGCCGGTAGCGGGTCAGGATATCCTCGCGGATCAGCCGGCGCATCGTTTTGCCCTGATGGTTGCGCGCCAGCGCGTCGACGGCGATGAAGGCGCGCGGATGTTTGTGGCGGGCAAGATTGGCAAGCGCCGCGCGGCCCCGCGCCTCCCATCCGGCATCGGCGCCTTCGCCGACCGCGACGATCACCTCGCCCCAGTAATCGGATGGGATGGCGATCACCGTCAGGGCGGGGGCGGTGCCGGCCAGGGCCTGCTCGATCTCGTCGGGATGGATCTTATAGCCGCCCGATTTGATGACATCGGCGATCCGTCCCGACAGCACCAGCCGCCCGGCAGCATCGAGGAAGCCGAGATCGCCGGTCGCGTGCCAGCCCTCCGCCGGCGTCGGGTGCCAGCCCGCCGCATCGATATGCCCGGCCAGCATGTGCCGCCCGCGCAGATGCACCTCGCCGACTTCCCCCTGCGGGCAGGCCGCGCCGGCCTCGTCGCGGATGGCGATTTCCACCCCGCTGCCGGGCCAGCCGACGCAGGCCCCGCCGGGATCGCCGGCGGCATAGACGGCATCGGTTTCGTCCGGGCTCAGCACGGCGATCGGATTGACGATCTCCGACTTGCCGTAGGTGATCCGCACCACCGGGCCGAAAATCGCCCGTGCCGCCTGGTACAGCGCGCGCGGCAGCGGCGCGGTGCCGGTGAAGATGGTGCGGATGAAATCGATCCGCTGGCCGTCCAGTGCGGCGACGATCTTGGCCAGCACGGTGGGCGGGGCGAAGATGTGATCGATGCTGCGCTCCGCCAGCGCCGCGCGCAGCGTCTTCAGATCGACGCCGTTCAGCAGCAGGATCGCCGCGCCCTGGTCGTGAAACCCGTGCGCCAGCAGCCCGGCGCCGTGCACGAAGGGCGTCATCAGCGCGACCGCGCTGCCCGGGCGCGGCATCGGATCGTAATGGGCGCGTTGCAGCAGATTGGCGATCCAGCGCCCGGCATGGGAATGCACGATGGCTTTCGGCGCGCCGGTGGTGCCGGAGGTGAACAGGATGCGCCCCCAGGCATCGCCCGCCACCGGGGCGAAATCGGCGGGATCGCCATGCCCGGCAATCAATTCCTCGATCGCCAGAACGCGACAGCCCAATCCGCGGTAGGCGGGCGCGGCGGCGGCTTCGCACAGCATGATTTTTGCCCCGGAAAGGCCGAGGCAGTGGGCGCGCTCGGCGTCCGTCAGCGCCGGGTTCAGCGGCACCTCGCAGACCCCGGCCAGACGCAGCCCGATCTGTGCGATCACGGCGGGCAGCGCATTGGGCAGGGCGCTGGCCACGGCCACGCCATGCCCCCCGCCGGCCTCGCGGATGACCGCCCCGAGCGCCGCCCCGCGCGCGATCAAGGGGGCGAAGTCGATCTCCGTCCCGCTGCCGTCGCGCGCGGCGGGACGCGCACCGTGCCGCGCGGCGAGGGCGGCGAGTTCCGCCCCCCAGGGCACGCTGGCGATCATGCTCACGCCTCGTCGATCACCGGATTGCGCAGCACGCCGATACCGGAAATCTCCACCTCCACCACATCGCCCGCCTTCATCCAGAGCGGCGGCGTCTGATAGGCGCCAACCCCACCGGTGGTGCCGGTGACGATGACGTCGCCCGCTTCTAACTGGGTGAAGGTGGAGCAATAGGCGATCAGCGTCGGGATATCGAAGCAGAGATCGTCGATGGTGGCGTGCTGCTGCTCGACCCCGTTCAGCCGGGTGCGCAGATGCGATCGGGTGATGTCGCCGGTCTCGTCCGGGGTGACGATCCAGGGGCCGAAGCCGCCCGTGCCGACGAAATTCTTGCCCGGCGTGAACTGGCTGGAATGGCGCTGGAACTCCCGCACCGAGCCATCATTGTAGCAGGCATACCCAGCGATCACCGCCATCGCATCGGCCTTGGCGACATGGCGGCAGCGCCGGGCGATGATCACCGCCAACTCGCCCTCGTAATCGAGCGTGACCGAGGCTTTCGGGCGGATGATCGGCGCGCCATGCGCCACCTGGGTATTGGCGTAGCGGGGAAAGATGATCGGATTCTTGGGTGGCTCGCGCCCGCCTTCCTGAATATGCGTCAGATAATTCAGCCCGACGCAGAGGATTTTCTCCGGCTGCGGGATGGGCGGCAGGAAGGTCACATCGTCCAGCGCGAAATCAGCGGCGCCGGCGGCTGCCTCGGCCAGCGCGGCCGGCGCCCATAACGCATCGCGCAGCGACGGCGCCAGGGCGGAAAGATCAGCCACGCGCGTGCCGCGCACCACGCCCCAGGCGGACTTCGCATCCGGGCGGAGAAAGCTCATCAATTTCATGGCGGTTCATCCCTGTCCTGGCCGGCGGCGTGCTGCGCCCGGCCGGCATCCTGGCCCGGCCCTGATGCGTCGGCAAGCACGGGGGGGAACAAGGCGGGCTGGCGCGCATGTCCCCCGCCTTCGCCAAACGCTTCCTTAACCTCGCGCGGGCCTGATGCGTTGCATGCGGATGCGTGGTGCGCCGCACCGGGCCGGGGAAGGGGCATGAAGCCAGCCGCCGCACGATGGCCGAGCGTGACCGCTATGGCCTACGTCTGCCTGCTGCTGGGCGCCGGCATGGCGCAAGCGCAGCGCCTCGACCAGCTTCTCCCCGAGGGCGTGCCCGGGTTTGGCACCGATCCGGGCGTCACCGTGACCAGCCGGATCGCACCGGAATACCAGGCACCGGGTCTGCGCAGCGGGCTATGGGTGTTTCATCCCGGCCTCGATCTCGCCACCGGCTATGCCAGCAACCTATTCGCCACCGCCGCGCCGCGCGGCAGTGCGGTGCTGCGCCTCTCGCCCTCGATCCGCGCCGGCTATGATGATGGTGCCGATCGTCTGGGGGCCGCGCTATCGGCCAGCGATACGCGCTATCCGATGGCGCCGGCGCAGGGGCGCACGGATGCGACCGGCGCGCTCGGCGCATCGATGGCGCTGGGCGGCGATCGCGTGTCGTTCGGGTTTGCCGATCTTGCCCTGCACGAGGATCGCACGGCGCTCGATGCGCTGTCGGCCGATACCCCCATCGCCTATCGCGTGCAGACGCTGCACCTTGCCTATGCGGCGCGCTTTGCCGCTTTCAGCCTGACGCCGAGCCTCGATTTCCGGCGCTGGCGCTACGATGCGACGACGGTGCAGGGCGTGTATCAGGCGCAGAGCTATCGCAATCGCGATGCGCTCGAAGCCGGCGCGGTGCTGCGCTATGGCTACTCCGATCTGCGCAGCCTGGTGCTGGCAGCGCGCGCGACGGGGCTGCGCTATACCGATCCGGTGGCCGGCCTGCCTTCGGAAAATGCCAGCGGCTATCAGATTCTGGGCGGGTTCGAGCGGGCCGATGACGGGGTCTGGCGGGTCCGCCTGCTGGCCGGCTGGGAGGAGCGCATCTTCGCCTCCTCCGCCTATCCCGATCATGGCGGGCCGATGATCGAGGCCGGGCTCGCCTGGCTGCCGGACGAGGCGACGACGATCGGCCTGACCGCGACGCGGCGGATCGAGGATGCGGCGCAGGAAGGGGTGGGCGGCTACACATTGTCGGCGCTGGCGCTGCATCTCGATCACGAGGCCTGGCGCAATCTGCTGCTGCATGCTGAATTCGCCGTCCAGCGCGCCGCGTATCTGCCCGGCGGCACGGCCGGGACGGGCGGCGGCCAGCAGCGCCAGATGGTGGCCGGCGGCGGCGCGCAATGGCATCTCAATCGCTGGATGACCGTCTATGGCGATGCCAGTGTCACGGCGAGCCGTGGCACCGCGGTGCCGGGTGCCGGCTCTGCGGGGGGTGGCGATGCCTGGGTGGATCTCGTCTCGCTGATGGGCGTGCGGTTCGGATTATGATCGCGACCAGACGCCTGCTCGGCCTCGATCTCGCCGATTGCGATGCCGCCGGGGCCGCTGCGTGGATTGCCGCGCGGTCGCCGCAGGCGGCGTTCGGCTATGTGGTGACGCCGAATGCCGATCATTTCGTGCGCCTGGCGCGCGATCCGGCGCTGGCGGCGATCTATCGGGCGGCCGCGCTGACCCTGCTTGATTCGCGGGTGGTGGCGGCGGCGGCAAGGCTGCTCGGCCTCGCTCCGCCACGCGTGGCGACGGGGGCGGATGTGGTGGCGATCCTGCTCGCCCGCCATCTCGCGCCCGGCGAAAGACTGACCATTCTCGGTCTTGCGCCGCGATACCTGCCCGCGCTGATGGCGGCGACCGGGATGGCCCCGCCCGCGCATTACGATCCGCCGCGCGGCCTTGCCGCCGATCCGACGGCAATTGCGCTCTGCGCCGATTTCGCCGCCGCCCATCCGGCGCGGCTGACGCTGATCGCGCTCGGCTCGCCGCAGCAGGAGCGTGTGGCCGCTGCCATCGCGGCGCGGGCGGGCATGCGCGGCACCGCGTTGTGCATCGGCGCGGGGCTGGATTTCCTGGCCGGGCGGGTGGCGCGGGCGCCGCGCTGGATGCGTGCCGGCGGGATGGAATGGCTGTTTCGCCTGGCGCAGGAGCCGCGCCGCCTGGCGCCGCGCTATCTGCGCGACGATCCGGCGGTATTCGCGCTGCTGCTGCGCGCGGCGTTAACCGGACGGTGAGGCGGGCGCGCTAGGGAAGGGCAACGGATCGGGCGCCAGCAATGGCGTTGCGACGAACCAGCCGGGAATGCCCGCCAGAATGGCGCCGCGCCCGCGCCGACCTGACGGCGATCATGTTCGAACCCGAGCTTTCCGCCATCGGCAATACCATGCGCAGGATCGGCGATTTGTCGCCGCGTCCGCCGGTCGCAGCGATGCTGGCGCGCCTGCCCATGCCGGCGCGCCCACCCTGGCCGCTCTGGCCGCTGACCCTTGCGGTGGCGGGCGCGGATGCGGCGGCGCTGGCGGTGGCGGCGCATGCGGTGCGGCCGGGCGATGCTGCCGCGCTGC
>JAGWRU010000044.1 GCA_028869595.1 Rhodospirillales bacterium | reverse complement strand
GCGGCGTCGGCGGTGGCGGCGCTGCCTGTGCGCCGCGCTTGCGCCACCGGGCGGGCCGGCAGCGCGGCCGGGTGGGGAATGCCCGCCGCCTGACCGCCGGCATGGCCCGCCACTGCCGCCCCGCCGGCGCCGGTCGGGCTATTGCCGCCGGCCATCGCCACCCCGGCATCGCCGGCCTTGCCGGTGGGCTTGTGCGATTCTCCGGCCAGGCCGAGATCCTTCAGGTGATTGGGCGCATCGCGGCGATAGGGGCGGGGCTGGGCAGGGGTGTTGCTGGTATCTTCGCGCACGTCGTGCAGCACCGGGCGCATGCCCTGGATCACCTGCACCGAACCGCGATCGGACACCATGGCGCCGTGATCGAACACGGTATGCCCGCCGAAGGGCTGGCCGGTGCCGGAGGAGGCGTGGCTGAGCAGATTATTGGGGCTGAAATAATCCGCGAGCCCCTTGCGCTGGGTCTCGGTCGTCGCGTTGATCAGCCACATCAGCAGGAAGAAGGCCATCATCGCGGTAACGAAATCGGCGTACGCCACTTTCCAGGCGCCGCCGTGATGGCCGCCTTCCACGACTTCCTCGCGGCGGATCAGCGTGATCCCGCCTTTATCGCCGTTCCTGCCGCCCGATTTTCCGCGCATGCCGATGCCTTCGTCTGCCGGCATGCTGCACGCGCTTGCTTAACCCGATGCTAATCCGGCGCGTGGCGCAGCGGCAGCACCCGCGCGGGCGGCGCGATCGGCGTCGGCGCGCGGCTCAGCCCGTAGGCTGCAACCGCCGCCGCGCCGCGCCGGCGGATCAATGACCCGGAATCCGGGGCCGAGGGATGCAGCCGATGCACCGCCATGCCGTCCGCGCCGCACCCGCCCGCCGGCAGGCGGAACAGCGCCCAGCGCGGCGCGGCGGCGATCACCCGCAGGCCGGGCGGGGCATAGAAGGCAAGCTCGCTCGCCAGGCCGTAATTGCGCGCGACCACGCAGTTCGTGCGGGCGCCGATGGCGCGCGCCAGGGCCGGCCAGCCGGCCATTTGCAGCGCGGTCGGATCGCGTGTCGGCGGCACCGGCAGCACGCCCCAAAGCGCCTGGGCATAGACCAGCGCCGTCAATGCCGCGCCCAGCCCCAGCGCCGGGGCGAACAGGCGCGCGCGCCATCCGTCGCCCGTCGCCATCCCCGCCGCCAGCGTCGCGCCGGGATAGAGAATCGCCGGCCAATTGCCCTGCACCCGGTCGCCCGAGGCATGCTCCAGGAAGACCAGCGCCGCCGGCAGCGTCAGGCAAAGCAGCAATGTCGCCCCCGCATCGCCGCGCCAGGCGGCGCGTGCCGCGCGGATCAGCCCGACCAGGCAGAGCAGCCAGATCAGCGGACTGGCAAGACCGATCTGCCCGCCGATCAGCTCCGCCTCGAACTGCCAGGCGCGGCCCCAGTCGAAATCGGCCAGGCGGCCGCCCTGTTTGATGAAGCTCGCCCCGCCATGCGCCAGATTCCAGCCGATCACCGGGGCGAAGACCGCAAGCGCGAGCAGCGCTGCCAGCCACGGCGCCGGGCGCGCGAGCCAGCCCCGGCGGGAGGGGGTGAGCAGCAGCCACAGCAACGCCCCGACGGGCAGGAAGGCCGCAGTATATTTGGCGTCGAGCGCGCATCCGCCGGCGAGGCCGGCCAGCAGGAACCAGCCGCCGCCGTGCCGGGAGGAAGCCTGCGGCACATGCGCCAGCGCCCAGAGCGTGACGGTCCAGAAGAACAGCAGCGGCGTATCGGGCGTGGCCAGCACCGCGCCGGCGCCCAGCAGGGGCGTCGCGCTCAGCAGCAGCGCGGCGCGCAGCCCGGCGCGGGGATGGGCCGGGAACAGGCTTCGCCCGGCATCGGCCAGCAGCACCACGCCCAGCGCCGCCGCCAGCGGCCCCAGCAGGCGCACCGACGCCGCGTTCTGCCCGCCAAGCCAGATGCCGGCGCGGATCCACAGCGCGATCATCGGCGGCGCATCGAGATAGCCGGGTGCCAGGGCGTGCGACCACACCCAGTAATAGGCCTCGTCCGGCACCAGCGGCAGCAGGGTGGCAAGGAGCAGGCGCAGACCGGTCAGCGCCGCCAGCAGGGCGGCCAGCAGCAGAAGCCGGCGCTGCCTCACCGCTCCCGCCAGACCAGGGTGGCGGAGACGGCGTAGTTCCACACCACGCCGATCACCGCCCCGAGCAGCCCGGCCGCGGTCCAGGAAGCGTCGGACTGGTCGTACAGCACCCGGGCGATGCCGATATTGGCGATCGCCCCCAGCCCGCACACGGCGATGAACAATAGCAGGCCGCGCCACAGCCGGGGCCCCTTCAGCCGCTGGCCGCGATAGGTGATCTGGTTGTTGAGCTGGAAGTTGAAGATCATCGCCACCAGCGTGGCGAGCCCCTGGGACGCGCCGAAGCGCAGCCCGGAATGGTGCAGCGCCGTCAGCACCGCCAGATGCACCAGGATGCCGAGCCCGCCCACCGCGGCGAAAGAGAGGAAGCGCAGCGGCAGCAGCCCGCCCAGCACCTTGTCGAGCAGCAGGGCGGCGAACTGGGTCAGCACCAGCGCGTCGAGCTTGCTTTCCCCGGCCACGCGTTCCTGAAAGCGGAAGGGGATTTCCGCCACACGCAGCGGCGCCGGCGCGGACAGCACCAGGTCGAGCAGGATCTTGAAACCCTGCGCCGTCAGGCGGGGTGCCAGCTCCTCGAACAGGGCGCGGGGCAGCATGAAGAAGCCGCTCATCGGATCGGAGAGCTTCACCGGCATGAAGGCCTGCGCGATGCGGATGCCGCCATCCGAGAGAATGTGCCGCCAGCGCGAGGAAAGCCCGGCATTATCGCCGCCCGCGACATGGCGCGAGCCGACCGCGAGGTCGTATTGCCCGCCGCGCAGCGCATCGAGCATCGCCACGAGGCGGGTCTCGTCATGCTGGAGGTCGCCATCCATCACCGCGACGAAGCGCGCCGAGGAGGAAAGCGCCCCCTCGACCACCGCCGAGGCGAGGCCGCGCCGGCCGATGCGGCGGATGCAGCGCACCCGCGGATCGGCGCTTGCGATGCGCCGCACCTCGGCGGCGGTGCCGTCGGGGGAATTATCGTCGACATAGATCACCTCCCAGGCGATGCCGGCGAGGGCGGCATGCAGGCGGGCGATCAGCGGGGCGACATTGGCGCGCTCATTATAGCAGGGCACCACGATGCTGAGCTCTGGGCTGAGCTCTGGGCTGAGCTCGGGGCTGAGCTCGGGCCGTCCCGATGCGGCAGCGTCGCGTTGGGCGTCGGCGGAGGCGGGCGCGGACATGACAGGCTCCGTTGCGGGGATCGCGGACCGCGGATCGGATGGGAGATACAAGAGCGGCGCGGCCCGTCAAGTCATGCGTCATGCGCAACCTTGTCTCAATTGTCGAGAGCGGTCCCGTACACGGGAATGTCACTTGAATTCCGCGCAATTTCGCGTCATTTACAAAATCGGAGCGGGTGAAACGCCCTTGCAACCTTTGGCGGCCTAATCCGTGTCGCATAGGGACGGTGAAAAGCCTAATCCGCCGTGCCGAAATCTCGCGGCCGAGATGTTGCGGCTGGTTTATGCGGGATCGGACGCGGTTGCCGGATCGGCAAATGCCCGAGATCGGCACGCCTTATGGATCGCCCATGCCGGCAGGATGGCTTCTCGCCGGTTGCGGCTCGACGGTTTCGGCAACGGAACCGGGGTTCTGCGGTCGGCGCGACGTACATGCCGGCATTGGCTTTGGGAAATTCCGTGATGCTTGCGCTGCGCCGTTCACATTCTCTGCTTTTCGCGCTTGCCCTGGTGCTGGCCGGTCCCGGTCTGGCCCATGCCACGACGCTGACCGATCAACAGATCCTGTCGCAGTTCAACGCGGTGATTTTCGGCAATTTCTCCTCGACCTCCGATGTCGAGGGGGCGGCCATCGTCGGCGGCAACATGACCGGCGGCGCGACCTTCTATAACAATCCCGGGCCGGAACAATCGGCCTCGACCGCCGGCTCCGCCTCGGGGGCGGGCTATGGCGCGCTGAACGTGGTGGGCAATATCAGCGCCGGCCAGTACAACATGAACAATGGCGGCAGCGTCTATTACGGCGGCAGCAATGGCGGCAGATTCAACATGAATGGCGGCGGCACGCTGAGTGCCTCCCCGGCGCTGAGCGCGTCGAATTTCGCCAGCCAGTTCCAATCGCCGATGGTGCAGCTGTCGCAATCGCTGGCGGCCATGACGGCCAATAGCAGCATGCCCAACCCGGCCACCACCAATGGCTATCCGAACAACGTGCCGATCGTCGCGACCAATGTGCCGAGCGGTGTTTCGGTCTTCAACATCTCCAGCACCGATCTGGCGAACCTTGCCAGCTTCAATGTCAATCTGAACGGCGATTCCACGGTGATCTTCAACGTCAACGTGGCGCAAAGCTGCTCCAGCCCGTCCGTGTGCAGCAACCCGCTCACCTTGTCGGCGAATTTCCAGAATGCCAGCGCGGTTGCCGGCAATATCATCTGGAATTTCTACAACGCGACCAGCCTGAACTTCACCACGGCCTGGGGCGGCACGATCCTTGCGCCCGGCGCCTCGGTGACGAACTCCACCCAGCTGGATGGCACGCTGGTGGCAAACAACTATGGCGGCAATGGCGAGCTGCACGATTACCCCTATGCCGGCTCCTTGCCGCAGACCACCACGACAACCACCACGACGACCGATTCTGCCCCGGTGCCGGAACCGCCTGCCACGTTGGTGCTGCTGGCCGGGTTGGCAGCGCTGGGCCTGGTGCGGATGGGCCGGGCGCGGAAAGGCTTCGGCCGCGCGGCATAGGCCGAAAAACTCCTGCGGATTTCTGCCTGTGATAGGGCATCGAAGCTGACCCTTTAGGCAGTTGCGAGACATTCGGGCGCGGTTTGC
The DNA here is from genome assembly GCA_028869595.1 of Rhodospirillales bacterium. Classification (GTDB taxonomy): domain Bacteria; phylum Pseudomonadota; class Alphaproteobacteria; order Acetobacterales; family Acetobacteraceae; genus JAGWRU01. The sequence continues at coordinate 16,963 of JAGWRU010000044.1, read as the reverse complement.
GCCGGAATTGGGCAGAGCGGTCGCGCGAATCGGCCCGTTCGCCCGCCATGCTGCGATGCAGCAGAATTGGCCCCGTTCTTGCTGTTCTCCTCGTGATGCGTGCCGTTCGTCCCGCTCCGAAATTGTCTCGCCCGCGCGCCGCCGCGCGGGGATGGGCCCCGGTTGCTGGCGAGGCGGGCGCGCATTCCCTTTCCCAACGACAGGAGAATTCGCGCGATGCAAGACGGGATCACGCGCCGCCAGGCGCTGGCGGCGGGCGGGCTGGCGGCTCTCGGGCTGATGCGCGTTGCCGAGGCCGAGGCCGCCGGCATCGCGCCCAAGCGCGGCGGCCTGCTGCAAAGCGTGATCACCCCGGAACCGCCGATCCTGATCCTCGGGGTCAATCAGCAGGCGCCGACGCTGGAAGTCGGCAGCAAGATCTATCAGGGCCTGCTGGAATTCTCCGAAACCCTGGAACCGAAGCCGCTGCTTGCGAAAAGCTGGGAAATCTCGGCCGATAAGACCCGGTACACGTTCCATCTTCAGCCCGGCGTGCTCTGGCATGACGGGGAGAAATTCACCGCCGATGACGTGATCTTCTCGATCATGCAGTTCAACATGACGCTGGCGCCGCGCGCGCGGGCGGTCTTCGCCTCCATCAAGAGCGCAACCGCGCCCGATCCGATGACCGTGGTGCTGACCCTGGCCCAGCCTTTCGAGCCGTTTCTGCTGATGTTCGACGTCACCGCCACGCCGATGATGCCGAAGCACATTTATGACGGCACCGATTATCGCACCAATCCGCACAACCAGACGCCGATCGGCACCGGCCCGTTCCAGCTCGATCACTGGCAGCGCGGCAGTTTCATCCGCCTGAAGCGTTTCGAGAAATACTGGAAGCCCGGCCAGCCTTATCTCGACGGTATCGTCTATCGCGTCATCCCCGACAGCCAGAGCCGGGCGCTGGCGTTGCAGACCGGGCAGATCGCGCTGACCAGCGGCAACGATATCGAACCCTTCGACATCCCGCGCTTTCGGGCCATGCCGACGCTGGCCATCGAGACCAAGGGCTGGGAGATGTTCTCCCCGCTCGCCTGGCTGGAATTGAACAACCGCGTCAAGCCGCTCGACGATGTGCGGGTGCGTCAGGCGATCAGCCATGCCATCGACCGGAAATTCATCGCCGAGCGCCTATGGTTCGGCACCGCCAAACCGGCCACCAGCCCGATCGCCTCGACCACGCGCTATCATGATCCCGCCGCCCATCTGCAGGACTACGATCCGAAAAAAGCGATGGCGCTGCTCGATGAAGCCGGGCTGAAACCGGGGGCAGGCGGGGTGCGCTTCACGCTGCGCCATCTGGAGCTGCCCTATGGCGAGGTCTGGACGCGGCTATCGGAATATATCCGCGCTGCTTTGGGTAAAATCGGCATCGCGCTGACCATGGAATCGACTGATCCGGGCGGCTGGGCCTCGCGCATGTCGAACTGGAATTACGACACCACGATCAACTACCTCTATCAGTTCGGCGATCCGACTCTGGGGGTGGAGCGGTCCTATGTCAGCTCCAACATCAAGAAAGTCGTCTTCACCAATACGGAAGGCTATTCCAACCCCGAGGTCGATGCGCTGTTCGCCAAGGCCCGCGTGGCGCCCGATACGGCCAGCCGGCGCAAGGATTTCTACGCGGTGCAGAAATTGCTGATCGAGCAGGTGCCGGTCGTCTGGCTGATCGAGCTGACCTTCCCGACCATCCACAAGAAGACGCTGCACGACGTGATCACGCTGGGCACCGGGGTGCAGGGGTGCTTCGACGATGTCTTCCTCGCCTGATCTCGCAGCCAATGTGCCGGCCCCGTCTGCATCGCTGCAGGCGGGGCTGGCGCGCAGCCTGCTGGGGCTGGCCTTGCGGGGGGCGGCGCGGCTGGCCAAGATGCTGGCGGTGCTGCTGGCCATCGCCATCGTCAATTTCCTGCTGATCCATCTCGCCCCGGGCGATCCGGCCACCGTGCTGGCCGGACAATCCGGGGCGGCGGACCCGCAATTCATCGCCCAATTGCGCCATTCCTTCGGGCTGGACCGGCCGCTTTTGGTGCAGCTCTGGCTCTATCTGCGCCATATCGCGATGCTCGATCTCGGCACCTCCTACACGCAGGACCGCCCGGTGCTAGGGCTGATCCTGGATCGCCTGCCGGCGACCCTGCTGCTGACCGGGGCGGCCTTCGCCTTTGCGCTGATCGCCGGCATCGCGCTGGGGGCGCTGGCGGCGCGCCGGGCGGGCAAGGCCACCGATACGGCGGTAACGATCCTGGCGCTTGCTTTCTACGCCACGCCGATCTTCTGGGTCGGGCTGATGCTGGTGCTGGTGTTTTCCGTCTGGCTCGGCTGGCTGCCGAGTTTCGGCATGGAAACCGTGGGGGCGGGCTATCGCGGCCTCGATCACTGGCTCGATGTCGGGCGCTACCTGATCCTGCCGGCGCTGACGCTCGGCTTGTTCTACATGGCGGTCTATGCCCGCCTGACGCGGGCGGCGATGGTGGAGGTGGCGGGGCAGGATTTCATCCGCACCGCGCGCGCCAAGGGGCTGACCGAAGGGCGCATCCTGCGCCGGCACATCCTGCGCAACGCCCTGCTGCCGGTGGTCACCTTTGCCGGCATCCAGGCCGGGCAACTGATCGGCGGCTCGGTGCTGGTGGAGGCGGTGTTTGCCTGGCCCGGCATCGGCCAGCTCGCCTTCAACGCCTTGCTGGCGCGCGATTATCCGGTGCTGCTCGGGGTCTTTCTGTGCACCGCGGCGATGGTGGTGGTGTTCAACCTGGCGACCGATCTGCTGTACCGCCTGATCGACCCGCGGATGGCGCCATGAGGACCGTGCTGCGCGCCATGGCCCGCAATCGCGGCGCGCTTGGCGGCGCCATCTTCCTGGCGCTGGTCCTGGCGCTGGCCGCCTTCGCGCATGTGTTGTTTCCGCAATCGCCGTGGGATATGGCCGGCGCGCCCTTCACTCCACCGGGCCAGGACGGGTTTCTGCTCGGGACCGACAGCCTGGGGCGCGATGTCGCTGCCGGCATCGCCTATGGCGCGCGGGTGTCGCTGCTGATCGGCGCGGTCTCCACCCTGGCAGCGCTTGCCATCGGGGTCGGGCTGGGGGCGCTGGCAGGCTATGCCGGCGGGCTGATCGACGATGCGCTGATGCGCGTCACCGAATTCTTCCAGACCATCCCGAGCTTCATCCTGGCGGTGGTGCTGGTGGCGATCTTCTCGCCCAGCCTTGCCTCGATCGTCGGCGCCATCGCCATCGTCTCCTGGCCGCCCGTCGCGCGCGTGGTGCGGGCCGAGTTCCGCACCTTGCGCGCCCGCGAATTCGTCCAGGCGGCGGAGGTGCAGGGCCGCTCACGGGCGAGTATCGTGTGCCGCGAGATCCTGCCCAACGCGCTGCCCCCAATAGTGGTACTGGCCAGCCTGATGGTGGCGAGCGCGATCCTGCTGGAAAGCGCGCTGTCCTTTCTCGGCCTCGGCGATCCCAATCTGATGTCCTGGGGCTTCATCATCGGCGCCGGGCGCAGTGTCATCCAGCTTGCCTGGTGGGTCAGCGTGTTTCCCGGGATCGCGATCTTCCTGACCGTGCTCGCCCTCAATCTGCTGGGGGAGGGGCTGGGCGAGGCGCTCGATCCCCGATTGCGCCAAGGGACGCGCCTATGAGGATGCGGATATGAGGGGGCGGCGATGAGCCTGCTTGCGGTCGAGCATCTCAGCATCGCATTGCCGCCGGGCGGCGATCGGGCGCATGCGGTGGAGGATGTGTCCTTCACGCTGGAGCCAGGGCGGGTTCTGTGTCTGGTGGGCGAAAGCGGTTCGGGCAAATCGGTTTCGGCCGGCGCCATCATGGGCTTGCTGCCCCAGGCGCTGCGCCCGCAGAGCGGGACGATCCGCTTCGAGGGCGAGGATCTCCTGGCGGCGACGCCCGCCCGGCTGCGCAGCCTGCGCGGGGCGCGCATCGGCATGGTGTTTCAGGAACCGATGACGGTGCTGAACCCGTTGATGCGGATCGGCGATCAGATCGGCGAAATGCTGCTGGCCCATCGCTGGGCGGCGCGCGCCCTGGGGCCGGTCAAGGCACGCATCGCGGCTTTGCTCGAAGCCGTGCATCTGCCCGATCCGGGGCGCATCGCGCGTGCCTATCCGCATGCGCTGTCGGGCGGGCAGCGCCAGCGCGTGATGATCGCCATGGCGATGGCGCTGGAACCCTCGCTGCTGATCGCCGACGAGCCGACCACCGCGCTCGACGTCACCACGCAGATGCAGATTTTGCGCCTGCTTGCCGATCTGCAGCGCCGGCGCGGCACGGCGGTGCTGTTCATCACCCATGATTTCGGCGTGGTGGCCGAGATCGCCGACGATGTCGCGGTGATGCGCCATGGCCGCATCGTCGAACAGGGCACGGCGCGCCAGGTGCTGGCGGCGCCCGCCCATCCCTACACGCAAAGCCTGATCGCCGCCGCGCTGCATGAAGGCGCGCCGCGCATTGCCGCCGCCGCCGACGCGGCGGAGCTGCTGGGGGTCGAACGCCTGTGTAAAACCTATGCCCGGGCTGGGATTTTTACGCGCACCCGCGCGCGCCGCGCGCTCGATTCGGTGTCGCTGTCGTTACGCCGGGGCGAGACGTATGGGCTGGTGGGCGAAAGCGGCTCGGGCAAATCGACACTGGCGCGCAGCATCGTGCGCCTGGTCCAGCCCGAAGCCGGGGCGATCCGGCTGGCGGGGGTCGATCTGCGTCCGCTCGGCCGCGCTGCCTGGAAGCCCTTCCGCAAGCGCGTGCAGATGGTGTTTCAGGACCCGTTCGCCTCGCTCAATCCGCGCATGCGGGTGGGCGAGGCGATTGCCGCCGGACCGATCGCGCATGGCATGGCGCGAGCGGCAGCGCTGGCGCGGGCGGCGGACCTGCTCGCTCTGGTGCAGCTCGATCCCGCTGCGGCGCAGCGTTTTCCCCATGAATTCTCCGGCGGGCAGCGCCAGCGCATCGGCATCGCCCGGGCTTTGGCGCTGGAGCCGGAGCTGCTGATCGCCGATGAGCCGGTCTCCGCCCTCGATGTCTCCGTCCAGGCGCAGATCCTGGCGCTGCTGGAGGATTTGCGTGTCCGGCTCGGCTTGACCATGCTGTTCATCACTCATGATCTGCGCATCGCCGCCCAGATCTGCGATCGGGTGGCGGTGATGCGAAACGGCGCCATCGTCGAGGAAGGAGTGACGGCACAGGTGTTTTCCCACCCCGCCCATGCCTATACCGCAGCACTTCTCGACAGCGTGCCGGGCCGCAACTGGCGGCAGGGCGGCGCGCATGGCTGAAGCTGTGTCGATGCGTCTCGCCCAGCCGGAGGATGGCGCGCTTGCCGCGCGGATCGCCGAGACCGCGTATGCCGAATATCTGCCGGTGCTGGATCGCCCCCCGGTGCCGGTCACCGATGATCACGCCGCGCGCATCGCCGCCGGCGAGATGTGGATCGCGCTCCGCGCCGGCGAGCCCGCCGGCATGCTGGTGCTGGAAACCGAGGCCGATCATCTGGCGATCTTCAGCATCGCCATCCTGCCCGCGCATCAGCGCCAGGGGCTCGGACAGTTCATGCTGGATTTCGCCGAGCAGCGCGCCCGCGCGGCCGGGCTGGGGATCGTGCGGCTTTATACCAACGCCAAGATGGTGCGGAACATCGCCGTCTATCGCCGCTTCGGCTATGCCGAGACCGGGCGGCGGGAGAACCCGGCGCGCCCGGGCTGGGTGATCGTCGATATGGAGAAGCGGCTCGCCTAGACCATGACCGGTTCACCCTGGTTCGCCGATCATCGCCTCATTCTTTGTTCGATCGCGTGATCAGCGTTGCCGGCGATTCCGCCTTTAACGATCGCGCTCTGACGCCGCGCTTCTACAGCGGCACGCCGGCCAGGTTGCGGCTGGTGCGAATGGTCTGCAGCGTCTGTACTTTGGCAACCGCGGGTGCGCCGGTCAGGCGCTGGGTCAGCTGATTTTCATGCGCGGTGTCGCGCGCCACCAGCCGCAGCAGGAAATCGCCGCCGCCCCGGATCATGTGGCATTCCCGCACTTCCGGCCAGTCGGAGACGAGTTTCTCGAAGCCTGACAGTACGGTTTCCTTCTGGCTCTCCAGCCCGACAATGGCGAAGAAGGTGATCTCCCAGCCCAGCATCTGCGGATCGCTATCGGCGTGATAGCCGCGGATCACTCCCGCCTCCTCCAGCCGGCGCACGCGGCGCAGGCAGGGCGGCGCGGAGATGCCGGCGCGCTGGGCCAGCTCCACATTGGTCATGCGCCCGTCCTGCTGCAATTCGGCCAGGATGCGCCGGTCGATCGCATCCAGCATGGGGGCGTCATCGAGCAGGGTCTTCATGCGTCTGGCGCCATTCTCGTTTTACGTCATGTCCGGCGAACCGGCGATTGCGAAATAATATTACCTATCGCGCCGCGTTCAAGGGCTGAAAACGAGAGTCCTACCGCAACTGCGAAAGAATCTGCGCGCCGGTCGCATCGCGTGCTTGCGAAGCCGCGTGCTTCTTCGGATGCTGGCCTCATGGACATGCACGCATTCGATGTCGTGGTGATCGGCGCCGGCATTGCCGGCGCCACCGCCGCCGCCGCCCTGGCCCGCAATCCGGCGACCGGCGATCCGTCCGGCATGCGAATCGCCCTGGTGGAGGCCGAGGATGCGGCCGGCTATCACTCCACCGGGCGTTCGGCGGCGATCTGGATTCTCAATTACGGCCCGCCCGATGTCCGCGTGCTGACCGGGCTGTCGCGCGATTTCTTCGACCATCCGCCGCCGGGCTTCTGCGATGCCCCGCTCGGCTCGCCGCGTCCGATGCTGCTGCTCGCTCCGCCCGATCAGCTTCAGGCATTGGGGGTGATGCTGAATGAAGGGCTGGGGTTGAAGGAGATCGGCCTCGACCGGGTGCGCGAAATGGTCCCGGCGCTGCGCCCCGGCTATGCCGCCGCCGCGGCGATCGAGGAAGATGCGTTCGACATGGATGTCGCCGCCCTGCATCAGGGCTTTCTGCGCCAGCTGCGCGCCGCAGGCGGGGTGCTGGCGCTGCGCCATCGGGCCGGTCGCATCGCGCGCGAGGCCGGGCAATGGTCGATCGAGACCAGCGGCGGCGACGTGTTCCGCGCCCCCGTCATCGTCAATGCCGCCGGCGCCTGGGGCGATGTGGTGGCCGAACATGCCGGGCTGCGCCGCATCGGGCTGCAACCCTGCCGGCGCACCGGCGCAATCATCGATCCCGCCCCCTATATTCCCACCGACTGGCCGATGATCAACGAGGTTGCCCATACCTGGTATGTGCGCCCGGAGGCACGCACCAAGCTGATGGTCTCGCCGGCCGACGAGACACCGATGGAGCCGCATGACGTGCAGCCCGACGAGCTCGACATCGCGATTGCCATCGACCGCATGCAGCAGGCGCTGGATATCGAGGTGCGGCGGGTGGAACATAGCTGGGCGGGGCTGCGCAGCTTCACCCCGGATCGCAATCTCGCCTTCGGGCCGGATCCGGATGCGCCGGATTTCTACTGGTTCATCGGCCAGGGCGGCTACGGCATCCAGACCTCGCCGGCGGCCGGCGCCCTGATCGCGGCGATGATTACCGGGCGCGATCCCGGCCCGGCCGGCAGGATTCTTGCTAACATCGATCCCGGGCGGTTCCGCAAACCCGCCTGAGCCTCGCCACCCCTCATCGGACAGGGCCACCGCATGTCGATCCACGTCGCGCTGACCCATCGCACACGCTATCGCTACGATCGCCTCGTCACGCTCGGCCCGCAAACCATTCGCCTGCGCCCTGCACCGCATGCGCGCACGCCGATCCTGGCCTACAGCCTGAAGATCGCGCCGGAGCCGCATTTTCTGAACTGGCAGCAGGACCCGCAGGGCAATTTCCTGGCCCGCGTGGTGTTTCCGGAACGGGTGCGCCATTTCGACGTGACGGTCGATCTGCTCGCCGACATGGCGACGATCAATCCGTTCGACTTCTTCACCGAGCCGGAGGCGGAGACCTGGCCCTTCGCCTATGATCCGGTGCTGACCGAGGAGCTTGCCCCGTTTCGCCGCGCCGCCCCGGCCGGCCCGGCGCTGACCGCCTTCCTGGCCGATATCCCGCGTGGGAAGGCGCTGACCATCGACCTGCTGGTCGAACTCAATCGCCGCATCCAGGCGCGCACTGCCTATATCGTGCGCATGGAGCCGGGGGTGTGGGCGCCCGAACGCACCTTGACCGAGGCGCGCGGCTCCTGCCGCGATTCCGCCTGGCTGCTGGTGCAGGTGCTGCGCCATCTCGGCTTCGCCGCGCGCTTCGTTTCGGGCTATCTGATCCAGCTGGTCGCCGATCAGGCTCCGGTCGACGGGCCGGCCGGGCCCAGCAGCGATTTCACCGACCTGCACGCCTGGGCGGAGGTCTATGTGCCGGGCGCCGGCTGGATCGGCCTGGATGCCACCTCCGGCCTGCTGGCCGGGGAGGGGCATATCCCGCTCGCCGCCAGCCCCGATCCGGTCTCCGCCGCGCCGATCAGCGGCGCCGTGGAGAAGGCCGAGACGGAATTCGATTTCGCGATGGAGGTGCGCCGCATCGCCGAGACGCCGCGCGTCACCAAGCCTTATACCGAGGCGGCGTGGCAGGATATTCTCGCCGCCGGCGCGCGCGTCGATCGCGCGCTTGCCGCCGGCAATGTCCGCCTGTCGATGGGCGGGGAGCCGACATTCGTGGCCGGCGCCGATCCCGATGCGGCGGAATGGAACACCGATGCGCTGGGCCCCACCAAGCGCGCCTATGCCGGGCGGCTGCTGCGCCGGCTCACCGCGCTCTGGGCGCCCGGGGCTGCGATCCATACCGCGCTCGGCAAGCAATATCCCGGCGAGCCGCTGCCGCGCTGGGCGCTCTCGGCGATCTGGCGCAATGATGGGGAGAAGGTCTGGCGCGATCCCGCCCTGCTTGCCTCCGACGATGACACCGACACCGCCGATGCCACGACGGCACAGGATTTCGGCAGGCGTCTGGCCGAACGTTTGCAGGTCGATCCCGCCCATCTGCGACCGGCGCATGAGGATATCCACTATTATTTGTGGAAGGAGCATCGGCTGCCGGCCAATGTCGTGGCCGAGGACAGCAAGCTGCGCGACCCGCTGGAGCGTGCCCGCATGGCCCGCCTGTTCGGCCGCCAGGGCCTGGCCGCGCCGGCCGGCAGCGTGCTGCCGCTGCGCCGGGTGATCCAGGATGGCGTGCGGCGCTGGCAGAGCGGGCATTGGTTTCTGCGCGACGACACGCTGTTTCTCATCCCCGGCGACAGTCCGATCGGTCTGCGCCTGCCGCTCGACAGCCTGCCCTGGGCCGATCCCGCGACGATCGAGGCGGAGACCGCGGCCGATCCCTTCGCCGCGCAGATCGCCTTTCCCAGCGCCGCCGCCTTGCGCCTGCCGCCCTTCCGCGCCGCCGCTCCCGGCGGGGCGGGGATCGAGGCGTTCCGCCCGGTGGCGCAAGCCTTGCCGGAAATCGGCGCGGAGGAAGCGGGCGTCGTGCGCACCGCGCTCGCCCTGGAAGCGCGCGGCGGCATGCTGCATGTCTTTCTGCCGCCGCTTTACGGGGCGGAGGATTGGCTCGCTTTGATCGCGGCGATCGAGGATACGGCGGCCGAGATGGGGCGCAAGATCGTGCTGGAAGGCTATCTTCCGCCCGAGGATGCGCGGCTGCTGAATTTCTCGGTCACCCCCGATCCCGGCGTGATCGAGGTCAATGTGCATCCGGCGATGAGCTGGGCCGAGCATGTCGCGCGCACCGAGCAATTATACGAGGAGGCGCGCCAGGTCGGGCTGGCGGCCGAGAAATTCATGCTCGATGGCCGCCATGTCGGCACGGGCGGCGGCAATCACGTGGTGATGGGGGCGGCCGAACCGGCTGACAGCCCCTTCCTGCGCCGGCCCGATCTGCTGAAATCGCTGCTCGGCTTCTGGCATAATCACCCGTCGCTGTCCTTTCTGTTCTCCGGCCTGTTCATCGGCCCGACCAGCCAGCATCCGCGCATCGACGAGGCGCGCCAGGACAGTCTGAACGAGCTGGAAATCGCCTTCTCCCAGGTTTCGGCCTTTCGCGCCCCGCCGCCCTGGCTCACCGACCGGCTGTTTCGCAACATCCTGGCGGATATGACGGGGAATACGCATCGGACGGAATTCTGCATCGACAAGATGTATTCCCCCGACAGCACCTCTGGCCGGCGCGGGCTGGTCGAGTTCCGCGCCTTCGAGATGCCGCCCCATGCCGAAATGGCGGCGGCGCAGATGCTGCTGATGCGTGCCGCGATCGCCGCCTTCTGGACCCATCCGTACGAGCGCCAGCTGATCCGCTGGGGCACCCGCCTGCATGACGAGTTCATGCTGCCCCATTATGTCGGGCGCGACCTGGCCGAGGCGCTGGACGAATTGCGCATGCTGGGCCAGGGCCTCGATCTCGCATGGTTCGACCCGCATCGCGAATTCCGCTTCCCCGAAATCGGCCATGTGGCGGTGGGCGATATCGCGCTGGAACTGCGCAACGCGATCGAGCCCTGGCACGTGCTGGGCGAGGAAGCGAGCGGTGCCGGCACGGCGCGCTATGTCGACAGCTCCACCGAGCGGGTGCAGATCCTGGCGCAGGGCTTCGTGCCGGAACGCTTCGTGCTGGCCTGCAACGGCGTCGCGGTGCCGCTTGCGCCCACCGGACGGGCCGGCGAATTCGTGGCCGGGGTGCGCTTCAAGGCCTGGCAGCCGCCCAGCGCGCTGCATCCCACCATCCTTTCGCAGGCCCCGCTGGTCTTCGACCTCTATGATCGCTGGTCGGGCCGCAGCCTGGGCGGCATGACCCATCAGGTGGCGCATCCGGGCGGGCGCAATTACGAGCGCTTCCCGGTCAATGCGAACGAGGCGGAGGCGCGCCGACGCAGCCGCTTCCTGCCGTTCGGCCATACGCCAGGGCTGATGGATGCGCCGCGCGCGATGCCGGGGACCGAACATCCGCGCACCCTTGATCTTCGCCGCTTCGCATGATCCACCCAGGGGTATGACCGACGGCATTCTCCTGCCCGGCGCCGAGGGCATCGACGAGATGGTGGATGGCGCGCGGGCCTTGCGCCCGCATTGGCGCGCCCTGATCGGTGCCATTGCCGGCCTCGGCGAAGGCGGGCTGGCCGAGCGCGCCCGCCGCCTGGACGCCGCCTTCGAGGATGAGGGCATCGCCGCCATGCTGCCCGGCGCCGCGCCGGGGCTGGAAAATGCCGCCTGGCGCTGCGATCCGGTGCCGCTGCCCATCCCGGCGCGCGAATTCGCGGCGCTGGAGACGGGGCTCGCCCAGCGCGCCAGCCTGATGGAGGCGGTGCTGGGCGATCTCTATGGCCGGCAGAGCCTGCTGGCCGACGGGATCCTGCCGCCCGCCCTGGTCTTTGCCAATCCCGGCTTTCTCCGCCTGCCGCCGCGGCCACCCGGTGCGGGACGTTTCCTCGATTTCTATGCCGCCGATCTGATCCGCGGCCCGGATGGTGCCTGGGTGGTGCTGGCCGATCGCTGCAACGTCGCCGGCGGCATCGCCTATGCGCGGGAGAATCGCCGGCTGGTGGCACGCGTCATGCCGGAGGCGGGGCGCGGCATGCAGGTGCGCCAGCTGCGCCCCTTCTTCGATCATTGGCAGGATGCGCTGCAACGCATGGCGCGCGCGGTGGCCAGCGCCCGCGCGGCCGGGCGATCCAGCCCGGGCATCGCCCTGCTGACGCCAGGCACGGCCAGCCCGCACTGGTTCGAGCATATGTTCCTGTCGCGGGAATTATCCTGCGCCCTGGTCGAGGCCGGCGATCTGACGGTGCGCGAGGGCGCGGTCTTCCTCAAGACGCTGAAAGGGCTGCAACCGGTCGATCTGCTGCTGCGCGGCCTGGATGGGCGGATGATCGATCCGCTGGAACTCGATCCGGCCAGCCTGCTTGGCGCGCCCGGGCTGCTGGATGCGGCACGCGGCGGGGCGGTGCGGATCTCGAACGATCCCGGCGCGGCGGCGGTGGAAGCGCCGGCCCTGGCCGCCTGGCTGCCGGCGCTGGCGCTGCGCCTGCTCGATGAAAGGCTGCTGGTCGCCAGCGTGCCGACCATGTGGCTGGGCACCGCGCGGGCGCGCGCGATGCTGGCCGAAGCGCCGGAGCGCTGGCTGATCCGCCCGGCAACCGATGGGCGCCCGGCATCGGTCGCACTGGCCGGGCTGGAGGCGCCGGCGCGCGCCGCCCTGCTTGCGCGCATCGCCGCCCAGGGCGGGGAATATGCCGCAAGCGCCGCGCTCGCCCCCTCGCTCGCCCCCTGTGCCGGGCCGGACGGGCTGCAGGCAAAACCGGTAGTGCTGCGCCTGTTCCTGATCCATGACGGCGTTTCCTGGCGGGCGATGGAGGGCGGCTTTGCCCGGGTGGTCGAGCCTGGCGCCGCGCTGGCCGGCGCGCTGCCACGGCGCGGCATTGCCAAGGATGTCTGGGTTCTGAGCGAGGAGCGCGCGGATATCATCGGCCCGGCCGGGCTTGCCATGGCGCCGATGCCGATCCGGCGCACCTCTGGCGAGCTACCCAGCCGGGTCGCGGATAATCTGTTCTGGCTCGGGCGGTACGTGGAACGGCTGGAGGGCGCGGCGCGGCTGGTGCACGCGACGCTGGCGCGGATGGGGCGCGATCAGCCCTTGCCGCGCGAGGAGATGGAGCTGCGCATCCTGGCCGCCTGCCTGGCCAAGGCCGGGCTGGTGCCGGCGGAGATGCGCGCCGGCGCGGGCAGCCAGACGGCGCTGGCCGAGGCGCTGCTGGCCGGGCTGCGCGAGGGCGGCGCGATCGCCACGTTGTTCGGCGAGGTGGCACGGCTGGTGGAACTGGTGCGCGATCGCCTGACCGGGGATATGTACGCGACCATCACCCATGCCCTGCGCCACGCCCATGCCGATGCCGCCCGCGCCCGGCGCAGCACCGATCAGATGGCGCATGCGATGGCCTCGATCCTGCGCTTTGCCGCCTCGGTTGCCGGGGTTGCCGCCGAAAACATGGTGCGCGGCGGCGGCTGGCTGTTCCTTGATCTCGGCCGGCGCATCGAGCGCGCCCAGGCAGTGCTGGCCGCGGTCGCCTTCGCCCTCGATCAGCCGGCCCCGCGCATCGAGGCGGGGCTGCGTCTGCTGCTGGAGCTTTGCGATTCGGCGATCACCTATCGCTCGCGCTATCTGACCGTGCTGCAGCCGGCGCCGGTGCTCGATCTGGTGCTCGCCGATGAGGGCAATCCGCGCGCCGCGGCGTTTCAGCTGGAGGCGATCTGGCATCTGCTGAACAGCGTCGGCGATGGCGATGAGGCGGCGGAGGGCGCGGGGCTGCCGGCGTCGGTCGCGGCCTTGCTGGCCGAGCTTGGCGTGCTGGTGCGCCAGGTGATCGACGCGCCCGATCAGGCCGCCGCCGCCGCCGCCCTGCCGGCCGCGCTGCGCGGCCTGGATGACGGGCTGGGGGCGCTGTCCGATCGCATCACCCGGCGCTATTTCGCGCTGCTGCCGCTGGCGCGCGCGGTCGGCGTCGAGGTCGAGGCAGGCGAGGCGGCGGAGGCCGAACCCGGTCTCGCGCGCGGGGCGGCGGCCTGACGATGCGCTATCGCGTCCGCCACACCACCACCTACGAATATGCCGACAGCGTCGATATCGCCAGCCATATGCTGCATCTTTCGCCGCGTGTCCTGGCCGCGCAAAGCGTGCTCTCAAGCGGCATGACGATCGACCCGCGGGGCGGGCGGCGGCGCGACGGGGTGGATTATTTCGGCAATCCGGTGAGCTGGCTGTTCCTTGATGCGCCGCATGACCGCTTCACCGTCACCGCCGAGGCGGTGGTCGATGTCGCTTTTCCCGCCCCGCCGGCGCGCAGCATGGCGTGGGAGGAGCTGGCCGCCGCCGCGCTCAGCGCCGAGGCGCAGGCCCCGCGGGAGGGCAGGGCGGGCGAATTCACCTTCCCCTCGCCGATGCTCGCCCGCGATGCCGGGGCCCGCGACTATGCCGCATCATCCTTTCCGCCGGGCCGGCCGGTGCTGGACGGGCTGCTCGATCTCAATGGCCGCATCCGCCAGGATTTCGCCTTCCGCCCGGGGGTGACGGGAATTTCCACCTCGGTTGCCACGGTGATGCGCCAGCGTGCCGGGGTCTGCCAGGATTTCACCCATTTGATGATCGCCGGGCTGCGCGGGCTGGGCCTGGCCGCGCGCTATGTCTCGGGCTATCTGCGCACCCGCCCGCCGCCGGGCAAGGCGCCGCGGCGGGGCGCGGATCAGTCGCATGCCTGGGTGGAGGCCTGGCTAGGGCCGGGGCAGGGCTGGATCGGCCTCGATCCCACCAATGCGCTGGTGGTGCGCGACGAGCATGTGGTGCTGGCCTGGGGGCGCGATTACGGCGATATCAGCCCGGTGCGCGGGGTGATCCTGGGCGGCGGTAAGCACGCCGTGTCGGTCAGTGTCGATCTGGAACCGTGGGAAGTGCTCTGAGCACCCGGCTCAGCCATTCGGCATCGCAACCGCGGGCGGCGTGACGCCAAGGTCGCGGGCGGTGGCGGCGATCGCCTCCCAGGTTTCCGGCTGCAGCGGGATGCCGTCTTTCAACCGTGCCGCGCGGGTGCGGCTTTCCGGCTCCCCTGGCAGCAGCACCGCGACCGCCGGATCGGCGGGGCGGGAGGATTTGACGTATTCGGCATAGGCGCGCGCCTGGACGGCGAAATCCGCCGCGCCGAACCCGTCCGGGTCGAGATAGAGCGAGAACATGCCATTGGCGATGCGCCCGCGCTTGCCGCCCGGGATCGGCCCCGACGTGCCGCCGCCGGTCAGCACCCCGGCCAGCATTTCGCACATGAAGGCCAGCCCCGATCCCTTATGGTCGCCGAAACTGCGCAGCGCGCCTTCGCCCCTGGCGGAGTCGCGCAGATGCGTGCCGGCGATCGGGCCGTACAGCGTGGCGGGATCGCGCGACAGCCGGCCATCCGGTTCGATCAGCGCGCCTTCCGGCACGGGTTTGCCGCCATTGGAGGCAACCAGCACCTTGCCCTCGGCCACCAGCGAGGTGGCGAAATCGAGGATGATCGGCCCTTCGCGCGTCGGCACGCCGATGCAGATCGGGTTGGTGGAAAAACGCCGGTCGACGCCGCCGAACGGCGCGACCAGTTCGCCGCCCTGGACATTGACGAAATGGAGGGAGATCAGCCCGGCGGCGGCGGCACGTTCGGCCCAGTCGCCGATCCGCCCGATATGGCCGGAATTGCGCAGCCCGATCGCCGCCATGCCGGCGGCGCGCGCCTTCTCGATGCCGAAATCGACGGCTTGCGGGCCGATCGTCTGGCCGAACCCGTATTGCCCGTCCAGCACCGCATGGGTCGGGGTTTCGTGCAGCACGGCGATCTGCTGGCCGGCCCGCACCTTGCCTTCCTTGAGCCAGAGAATATAGCGCGGTGTGCGGATCACACCGTGGCTGTCATGGCCGGTGAGATTGGCGGAAATCAGGTGATGGGCGATCCGCCCGCCTTCGGTCGTGGCGCATCCGGCGGCGGTGAAGATCGCCGCGATGTAATCGCGCAGCGCCCCGACGGGAACCGTCACGGAGGGAAGATCGGCCATGGCATGGATCCGTGCTGTCGACTGGAAGTCGATCTAGGCACCCAATGCCGCGCAAGGCAAATCCGGCAAACGCGGTGCCCCGGCAAACGCGGTGTCCCGGCAAACGCGGTGCCTGCGATGATACCGCGCGCTTCTTCCGCCACCGTCCGGGCGGGATGGCGTCGCTTGCGCGAGGCCATCCCGTTGCAGCGCTTAGACGACGCGCCCGGTATCGGGCTCCATCAGATGCATGTGATTCATGTCGACGGCCAGCGGCAGGGTCTGGTTGGGCGCGGTCTGCACGGTGGGCTCGACGCGGGCGCACATCGCCGCGCCATCGATGAAGAAATGGATCATCGTCTCCATCCCCATCGGTTCCACAACATCGACCAGGGCATGCATCGGCACCACGCCGGGCTTCATCTGCTCGGCCGTGCCGCTCAGATGTTCGGGGCGCAGACCGAGGATCATCTCGCGATCCTTGAAAGCGCCGTAGCGGGCGGTGCGTTCGGGCGGGATGGCCAGCGTCACCTGCTCGTTCACCCGCGCGGAAAGCCCGCCGCCGCCCGCCTGCACGATGCGGCATTTCATGAAATTCATCGCCGGGCTGCCGATGAAGCCGGCGACGAAGCGGGTCGCGGGGTTGTGGTACAGCTCCTGCGGCGGGCCGACCTGCTCGATCCGGCCCTGGTTCATCACCACCACGCGGTCGGCCAGCGTCATCGCCTCGACCTGGTCATGCGTCACGTAGACGGTGGTGGTGCGCACCGTCTGATGCACCTTCTTGATCTCGGTGCGCATCTGCACGCGCAGCTTGGCGTCGAGGTTCGACAGCGGCTCGTCGAACAGGAAGACCTTGGGGTTGCGCACGATGGCGCGGCCCATGGCGACGCGCTGGCGCTGGCCGCCGGAAAGCGCCTTGGGCTTGCGCTCCAACAGCTCTCCGATGTCGAGAATGCGGGCCGCCTCGTCCACCCGCTTCTTGATCTCATCCTTCGGGAATTTCCGCAGCTTGAGGCCGAAGGCCATGTTGTCGAAGACGCTCATATGCGGATAGAGCGCGTAGTTCTGGAACACCATGGCGATGTCGCGGTCCTTCGGCTCGACCGCATTGACGACGCGGCCGCCGATCGCGATCTCGCCCGAGGTGATGTCCTCGAGCCCGGCGACCATGCGCAGGATGGTCGACTTGCCGCAGCCCGACGGCCCCAGGAACACGACGAACTCGTGATCATCGACCTCGAGATTGCCGACGAGGAATTCGTCGTGCTGGTTGGCCCCTCCGGCTGCGGCAAGTCCACGACGCTGCGCATGATCGCGGGGCTGGAGGAGATCACCGCGGG
>JAGWRU010000004.1 GCA_028869595.1 Rhodospirillales bacterium | reverse complement strand
GCTTCGGCGCCGGGGTGAAGATGAAGGTGGTGGAGGCGCTGCGCCATGGCCTGCCGCTGGTCACCACCCGGGTCGGCGCCCAGGGCCTGCCCGGCCTCGACCGTGTTGCCGCGGTCGAGGACGGGCCGGCCGGCTTTGCCGCCGCCCTGGCCGCGCTGCTGACCGACGACGCGGCCTGGGCAGCACGCAGCGAAGCCGGGCTGGACTATGCCCGCACCCGATTCTCGGCGGCGGCGCAGACGGCATGCCTGCTGGAGGCGTTCGGCGCGGTTGCCTGACGGCCGCCCCTGGCAGCCCCTGGCAGCCCCTGACACCCCCCCTGGGCACCCGCGCGGGCAGCGAAACCCACCCTTTCGCCGGGGACGGTTTTCCTTTGCGCCAAACCGCTCTAGCTTGCCGCCGCCGCAACCAGAGAGCGATGCCATCCCATGTCTGCCAAGCCCACTGCCGACCGTCTGGACCGGATCAATCCCAGCCTGACCATCGCGATTGCCACCAAGGCCCGCCAGTTGCAGGCGGAAGGCCGCGACGTGATCAGCCTGTCGGCCGGCGAGCCGGATTTCGATACCCCCCAGAACGTCAAGGACGCGGCAATCCGCGCCATCCAGAACGGCGATACGAAATATACCGACGTCGCCGGCACCCCGGCCCTGCGCAAGGCGGTGGCCGAGAAATTCCGCAAGGATAGCGGCCTCGACTACAAGCCGGAGGAGATCATCGTCTCGACCGGCGGCAAGCAGGTGATCTTCAACGCCATGCTGGCGACGCTGAACGAGGGCGATGAGGTCATCATCCCGAGCCCGTGCTGGGTCAGCTACCCCGATATCGTGGCGCTGGCCGACGGCAAGCCGGTGCTGGTGCCGTGCGGGCAGAATAACGGCTTCAAGCTGCGCCCGGAGCAGCTGGAGGCGGCGATCACGCCCAAGACCAAATGGTTTATGCTGAACAACCCGTCCAACCCGACCGGGGCGGCCTATGACGCGGCCGAGCTGAAGGCGCTGACCGATGTGCTGATGCGCCACCCGCATGTCTGGGTGTTCACCGACGATATCTACGAAAAACTCGCCTATGACGGCTTCAAGCCGGCCACCGTGGTCGAGGTGGAGCCGCGCCTGAAGGAGCGCACCATCACCATGAATGGCTGCTCCAAGGCCTATGCCATGACCGGCTGGCGCATCGGCTTCGCCGGCGCCCCGGTCGCGCTGATCAAGGCGATGGACAAGCTGCAGAGCCAGTCGACCTCCAACACCTCCTCGATCGGTCAGGCCGCGGCGGTCGAAGCGCTGAACGGCCCGCAGGATTCGATCGAGGCGATGCGCAAGGTCTACGAGGAGCGGCGCAACCTCGTGGTGTCGATGCTCAACGACGCGCCGGGCATCCATTGCCACAAGCCCGAGGGCGCGTTCTACGTCTTCCCCTCGGTGCATGGCTGCATCGGCAAGACGACCGCCAAGGGCGTCAAGATCACCGATGATGAAAGCTTCGTCGTGGCCCTGCTGGACGAGGAAGGGGTGGCCGCCGTGCATGGCGCGGCCTTCTGCTATCCGGGGCATTTCCGCATCAGCTACGCGACCGATACGGAAACCCTGCGCAAGGCCTGCGCGCGCATCCAGCATTTCTGCCAGGGCCTGCACTGAGCATGGATCAGGTGGCGGATCAGGGGGAGGGCGTCCGTCCGGGGCTGGCCGCGCGGGTTTCGCGCGCCCAGGTCTCGGCCTCGGTGGCGATGACGATGCGGGCCCGCGAATTGCGCGCCGCCGGCGTCGATGTGATCGCGCTGACCATCGGCGAGCCCGGCTTCGCCTCTCCCCCACATGCCATCGAGGCCGCGCACCGCGCCGCCTTGGGGGGGGAGACGAAATACCCGCCGCAGGACGGCACCAAGGCGCTGAAGGAAGCGATCCAGCGGAAATTCCGCCGCGATCAGGGCCTCGATTTCGGCCTCGATCAGATCGCGGTATCGAATGGCGGCAAGCAGGCGATCTTCAATGCGCTCGCCGCCACCGTCGATCCCGGCTCCGAGGTGGTGATCCCGGTGCCGTCCTGGAACGCCTATGTGCTGATGACCAAACTGCTCGACGGCACCCCGGTGGAGGTTCCCTGTCCGCAGAATAACGGCTTCAAGCCGCGTGCCGAGGAGATCGCCGCGGCGATCACCCCGCGCACCAAATGGCTGGTGCTGAACAATCCGAACAATCCCACCGGGGCGGCCTGCTCGGCCGAGGAACTGGCCGCTATCGCCGCCGTGCTGCGCGCCCATCCGCATGTCTGGATCCTTTCGGATGACATGTACGAGCATCTGATCTTCGACGGCTTCGCCCATGCCACCATGGCCGCGGTGGCGCCCGATCTCGCCGATCGCACCCTGACCGTCAGCGGCGTTTCCAAGACCTATGCCATGACCGGCTGGCGCATCGGCTTCGCCGCCGGCCCGGCGCGGCTGATCAAGGCGATGGTCAACATGCAGGGCCAGGTCTCGGCCGGGGTTTCCGCGCCCGGCCAGGCGGCGGCGGCGGCGGCGCTCGACGGACCGCAGGATGCGGTGGCCGGGCAGGTCGCGGCCTATCGCCGCCGGCGCGATCTCGCGGTCGAGATGCTGAACGGCGCGCCGGGTCTGATCTGCCACAAACCCGAAGGCGCCTTCTACGTGTTTCCCAATATCGCCGGCTGCATCGGCAAGACCACGCCGGGCGGGCGGCGGATCGCAACCGATGCCGATTTCACCCTGGCCTTGCTGGAGGAGGCGCATGTCGCCACCGTCCCCGGCGCGTCCTACGGCATGAGCCCGTATTTCCGGGTCAGCACCGCGACCGACGATGCCCCCCTGGCCGAGGGGCTGCGCCGCATCGTGGAATTCTGCCGGCATCTGGCGTGACGCTGCGGCTGCGTCCGGGCCGGGACGAGGATGCGTCCTTCATCATCGCCCTGATCGACGCGGCCTGGCGGGAATATCCCGGCATCGTGCTGGACGTCGATGGCGAGGAGCCGGATCTGCGCGCGCTGGCCAGCGCCTTTGCCGCGCGCGGCGGCATGTTCTGGATCGCCGAGGCGGCGGATGGCACGCCGCTCGGCATGGCCGGGGTGCGCCGCGCCGGCCCGCCTTGGATGCTGGCCGATGCCTGGGAGATCGCCCGCGTCTATGTCGCGCCCGCCGCGCGCGGCACCGGCGTTGCCCAGGCGCTGATGGACCGGGCCGAGCGCCATGCCATCGCCGCCGGCGCCCGCCATCTGGTGCTGCACACCGATACCCGCTTCAGCCGCGCGCATCGTTTCTATGCCCAGGCCGGCTATGTCCGCCATGGGCCGATCAAGGTGCTGCACGATCGCTCCCACTCGCTGGAATATGCCTGCGCCAAGCCGGTCGACGGCGCCTGGGCGCTGGATGCCGCCGCAGCCGCCTCGGCCGAGGCGGGGCTCGCGGCATTGCTCGCGGTGGCGGCGGGCGAGGGGGCGATGGCGGCCTTGCCCGTCGATGCCGACACGACGGCCTGCGCCGATTGCGCCGCG
>JAGWRU010000043.1 GCA_028869595.1 Rhodospirillales bacterium | reverse complement strand
TAGCGCATCGCCGCCGGATTATCCCCGTCGATATTGCCGAAATTGCCCTGGCCTTCGACCAGCGGATAGCGCACCGCGAATTCCTGGGCGAGACGCACCAGCGCCTCGTAGACCGAGGCATCGCCATGCGGATGATATTTGCCGATCACATCGCCCACCACGCGGGCGCATTTCTTGAAGCCGGAGGCCGGATCGAGGCGCAGCTGGTGCATCGCGTAGATCAGCCGCCGATGCACCGGCTTGAGCCCGTCGCGCACATCGGGCAGCGAGCGCGAGACGATCGTCGACAGCGCATAGGCGAGGTAGCGCTGGCTGAGCGCTTCGGCGAGCGGGGTATCCTGGATGGTGCCGATCAGATCGTCGGGCATTTACGGCGACTCGGAAGGTTCGGTTGCGGGGCGGGGCGCCTGTGTAGCATCCCCGGCCAGCGCGGCCACCCTGTCGAACAGGGCGATGCGCGCGGCGGGCAGCGGGCGGTGGTGATGGCCGAACGCGTCGCGGGCGAGGAAATGCCCGGTCAGCGCCAGCCCGTCGCGCCAATCCGCCGGCCCCGGCATGGCATTGCCGCCGGCGAGAAAGCCCGGCAGGCGCAGCAGCCTGCCCGCCCATTGCCCGGCCGCATCCGCCGTCACCGCCCGCCCGCTGCGCGGCGAGACGAAAGCCAGCCCCGTCCGTGCCCCGGTCAGGGCGCAGGCGTCGAGCGCGAGCCCGTAGCCGAGTTCGCCCAGCAGCGCCGCCTCCAGCCGCACATAATCGGCAAGCAGCGCCGGCCGGCTTTCCTCCTCCCCGGTCAGGGCGGCGATGAAAGACAGCATCGGCGCAAACAGCCGGGCATGGGCCTGCCGCTCGGCCAGGGCGCCCGCGGCGGTGGCGGTCAATGCCCGCAGCATGGCCAGCGCCAGCGCGTCCTCCAGCACCAGGGCGGCGGCGGGATGCACCAGCTCGGCGCTGAGATGGCCGAGCTGATCGGCCAGCCTGCCGACCCAGCGCGCGGTGACGAGATTGCCCGCCTGCCACAGCGCGGCACCGGCCCGCCCGGCGCCGCCGCGCGCCAGGCCACGATGCAGGCCGTGTTCCTCGGTGAAGACGGCGGCGATGATGTCATGCTCGCCGTACAGGCGGGTTTCCAGGACGATGGCAGGGGCCTGCCACTCCATCCGCTAGCCCTGATCTTCCAGGCCGATCGCGCGCAGCCGCGCCCGCTCCTCGTCCCAGCCGCTGCGGGTTTTGACGTTGAGGAACAGGTGCACCTTCCGCTCCAGCGCCTGGGCCAGCGCGGCGCGGGCGGCGGCGCCGATCGCCTTGATGCGGGCACCTTTTTCGCCGATCAGAATGGCTTTCTGGCCGTCACGGGCGACATAGATGGTCGCTTCCACCCGCACCGAGCCATCGGCGCGCGCCTGCCAGTTCTCCGTCTCCACCGTGGTGCCGTAGGGCACTTCCTCATGGGTCTGCAGAAAAATCTGCTCGCGCACCAGCTCGGCGGCAAGCAGCCGGTCGGGCATGTCGGTCAGATCGTCATCGGGATAGAGATGCGGCCCCGCCGGCAGGGCGGCGGCCAGCGCGTCGAGCAATTCGGCGAGCCCGGCGCCGGTCGTGGCGCTGACCATGTAGGTATGGGCGAATGCCAGCATCGCATTCAACTCGGCGATCAGCGGCAGCAGCTGGGCGGCACCCAGCAGGTCGATCTTGTTCAGCACCAGCCAGGCCGGGCGGCCCGCCTGCTTCAGCCCGGCGACGATCTCGCGCAGTTGCTCGGTGATGCCGAGCTTGGCATCGACCAGCAGCAGCGTCAGATCGGCATCCTGCGCGCCGGTCCAGGCGGCGGCGACCATCGCCCGGTCCAGCCGCCGGCGCGGACGGAAAATCCCCGGCGTGTCGACCAGCAGGATCTGCGCCGGCCCATGCATGACGATGCCCAGCACGCGAAACCGCGTCGTCTGCGCTTTCGGCGTGACGATGGAAAGCCGCGCCCCGGTCAGGCGGTTGAGCAGGGTCGATTTGCCGGCATTGGGCGCGCCGATGATCGCGGCGAAGCCGCAGCGCGAGGCGGGGTCGGCGGCATCGCTCATGGGCTTGTCTCCGGCTCGAGAAGCGCCAGCAGGGCAGAGGCGGCAAGCTGTTCGGCGGCACGCTTCGCGCCGGCCTGGCCGGTGCCGGTCTGCCCGGCCACCGTCACCGCGATGGTGAAAACCGGGGCGTGCGACGGCCCGCTCTGCGCCGCGAGCCGATAGGCGGGCAGATCATGGCCGCGCCGCTGCGCCCATTCCTGCAAGGCGGTCTTGGCGTCCTTGGGCGGCGCGGCCTGGCCTTCCATGGCGGCGGCGAAGGCCTGGCGGATGAAGCGGCGCGCCGGGTCGAGCCCGCCATCGAGGAACAAGGCCCCGATCGCCGCCTCCAGCGCGTCGGCCAGCACGGTGGCGCGGCGCTTGACGCCGGCCCGCGCCTCACCGGGCGAGACCGAGAGCGCCTCGGGCAGGCCGATCCGCTCGGCGACCTCGGCGAGCACCGGTTGCGACACCAGGGCGGCGAGGCGCCGGCCCAGCCCGCCTTCCTGCTCCTCGGGGAAGCGCTCGGTCAGCCATTCGGCGACCAGCAGGCCGAGCACCCGGTCGCCGAGAAATTCCAGCCTTTCATTCGACCCGGCCCCGGCCGGCCGGCCGCGCCTGCCCCGCCCCGAAGGCGCTGCGGAGCGATGCGTCAGGGCTTCGGCAAGCAAAGCCGGGCGGGCAAATCTATGGCCCAGCAAGGCCTGGGCGGCCGCATCCGGGGAGAGGCCTGGCTGCATACCGGAGGCAGCGCGCGTGGCGCTGCTCAATGGATCACGGTGAACAGCCGGCTCCAGCGGATCTCGAACGGCCATTCCCAGAATTCCCACAGCGGATAGCGCGCATCGACGGAGAAGAAGATGAATTCCGCCCGCCCGACCAGATTGGCGAGCGGCACATATCCTACCCCGTTCAGGAAGCGGCTGTCGGCACTGTTGTCGCGGTTATCGCCCATGGCGAAGACATGGCCGGGCGGCACCACATAGACCTGGGTATTGTTCATCGGCCCCTGGTCGGTGGCCTTCAGAATATCGTGCTTGCGCCCGTCCGGCATGGTTTCCTGGTAGCGGCGCAGCACCATGTGGATGCCGTCGTCATCGACCGTGTAATCCCCCTCCCGCACGCGGGGGAGTTCCTTGCCGTTGATGTAAAGCTGCCCGTCGGTGACCTGGATGTGATCGCCGGGCAGGCCGACGATGCGCTTGATGTAGTCGATCGACGGATCGGGCGGGTATTTGAACACCACGACATCCCCCCGCCGCGGCAGGCTGCCGAAGATGCGCCCATGAAACAAAGGCGGCGAAAACGGCAGCGAATAGCGCGAATACCCGTAGCTGTATTTTGCGACGAACAGGTAATCGCCGACCAGCAGCGTCGGGATCATGCTGCCCGAAGGAATGTTGAACGGCTCGTACGCAACGGTGCGGATGCCGATGGCGATCAGCCCGGCATAGAGGATGGTCTTGACGTTGTCGAGGAAGCCGCCGCCGCTACGCTGAGCCATAGGGGAACAAATTCCGACCTGAATTGCGCGGGATGAAGCCGAGCGGGGGGGGCGCTGTCAAGCGGGCCGGGCGGCTCGTTCTGCAGCCGGTACTGCCGAGATGAGTACCTGGGCATAGGCATAGGGGTATTCGTCGGTCATGGTCAGGGCAATGGCGGGCTCCATGCCGGGCGGCGTGATCGCCGCCAGCCGCCGCGCCGCGCCGCCGGACATGCGGATCGTCGGCTGCCCGCTGGGCAGGTTGACGACGCCGAGATCGGCGAAGAAGACATTCTGGCGAAACCCGGTGCCCAGCGCCTTGGCCGCCGCCTCCTTGGCGGCGAAGCGCTTGGCGAAGGTCGCCGCCCGGATCGTCTCGGTGCGGCGCATCGCCCGCGCCCGCTCCGCCTCGGTAAAGATGCGCAGCAGGAAGCGGTCGCCGTGGCGGGCAATGGCGCGCTCGATGCGGCGGATGTCGCAGATATCCGAACCCAGGCCGAGGATCATCCGCGCGCGCGCTCCACATCCTTGATGCCGGCAACGGCGCGCAGCCCGCCCACCACCTTGGCCAGATGCGCCCGGTCGCGGACATCGACATCCAGGAGAATTTCCAGGAAATCCTGCTGACGATTGACGATTTTCAAATTCTCGATGGCCGCTTCCTGCTTCGGCACGGCATTGGTCAGCCCGGCCAGCACGCCCGGCTCGTTATCGGCGATCACGCTGATCCGCCCGGTGAAGCGTCCGCCCGTCTGCCCGGGCGCAGCGACCGGACGGGCATCGGGGTTCCAGTCGACATCGATGAACCGCTCCGGCGTCGCGGCAAATCCCTGCACCGTCTGGCAGTCGCGGGTATGGATGGTCACGCCCTTGCCGGTATTGACGATGCCGAGGATCGGATCGCCCGGCAGCGGCCGGCAGCAGCCGGCGTAATGAAACGCCATGCCCGGCACCAGCCCGGTCACCGGCATGTCGCGATCGCGTGCGCCGGGCGCGCGCGCGCCGGGGCGGGCGGCAAGCGTCGGGATCATGCGCGGCGCGCGCGGTGTCTGGCGCAATTCGGGATAGGCCGCGTGGACCACGTCCTTGGGCCCGACCGCGCCGGTGCCGACGGCGACGTAGAGATCGTCGAGACTCGCCTGTTTCAGCCCCTTCAGCACGGCATCGAGGATCTTCTCGCTGCCCGGCACGCCGGCCTGGCGGAAGGCTTTGGCGATCTCCGCCTTGCCGGCATCGAGGTTCTGCTGGCGCTGCTGCTGATGGACATAGCGGCGGATGCGCGCGCGCGCCTTGCCGGTAACCGCGATGCGTTCCCAGGCCGGCGAGGGCGTGCCGCCGCGCGCCGTCATGATCTCCACCTGATCGCCATTCTGCAGCACGTGGCGCAGCGGCAGCAGGCGGCCATTGACCTTGGCGCCGACGCAGGTATCGCCGACCTGGGAATGCACCGCATAGGCGAAATCGATCGGCGTCGCCCCGCGCGGCAGCTGGATCAGCTGGCCCTTGGGGGTGAAGCAGAAGACCTGATCTTCATAGAGTTCGAGCTTGGTGTTCTCCAGGAACTCCTCGGCGGTGGAGTTCTCGAGAATTTCCAGCAGATCGGCGACCCAGCGGAAGCGCTGCACCTCGGCATGATCGGCCGGCGCGCCGGCTTCGCCATCCTTGTAGTGCCAATGCGCGGCAACGCCGTTTTCCGCGACATCGTGCATTTCGGCGGTACGGATCTGCACCTCGATCTTCTGGTTGCGCGGTTCGCGCAGCGTCACACCGGTATGCAGGCTTTGATAGCCGTTGGATTTCGGCGTGGAGATGTAATCCTTGAAGCGTCCGGCAATCACCGGATAGGCGGCATGCACCGCGCCCAGCGCGGCGTAGCAGGCCTCGCGCGTCGGCACGACGATGCGGAATGCCATGATGTCCGAGAGCTGCTCGAACGTCACTTTACGCCGCTGCATCTTCTCCCAGATGGAATAGAGCGATTTCTCCCGCCCGCTGACCGAGACCACATCGACGCCGCCCTCGCGCACCACCCGGCTGAGTTCGGATTTCACCTCCTCGATGACATCGGCGCCCTGGCCGCGCAGGAAATTGAGCCGCGCCTGGATGGTGTCATGCGCTTCCGGTTCAAGCTGCGCGAAGGCCAGCGTCTGCAGTTCGGTCTTGACCGCATCCATGCCGATGCGTTCGGCGAGCGGGGCGTAGATCTCCATCGTCTCGCGCGCGATGCGCTGGCGGCGCGCCGGATCGGCGACGAAATGCAGCGTACGCATATTGTGCAGCCGGTCGGCGAGCTTGACCAACAGCACGCGGATGTCGCGGCTCATGGCCAGCACCAGTTTGCGGAAATTCTCCGCCTGCTTGGTGCGGTCCGATTGCAGCTCCAGCCTTGTCAGCTTGGTGACGCCATCGACCAGGCCCGCGATCTCGCGCCCGAAGCGGCGTTCGATCTCGTGCAGGGTGACCGGGGTATCCTCGATCACGTCATGCAGCAGGCCGGTGGCGATCGAGGCGGTGTCCAGCCGGTAGCCGGCCAGGATATCGGCCACCGCGACGGGATGGGTGATATAGGCGTCGCCATTGTCGCGCTTCTGCGCGCCGTGCGCCTTCATCGCCAGCACATAGGCGGCGTCGATCAGGCCGGTATCGGCCTTGGGATCATAGGCGTGGATTTTCTCGGTCAGTTCGAACTGGCGGATCACCCGCGGGCGCAGCGTGCCATCGGGACGGGTGGACGCCTCGACCGGATCGGCGGCCAGCGGCGGCGCGGCGGGGGAGTGCGGCCCCACCGGTACCTGGGGAGACGAAGGCCCCTGGGCAGTGCCGTCTGGGGCGCTGGGCGGCAGGAAAGGCGGGCTCATGGGCACGCCTCCCCTCGCTTCAGCCCATACGGCCGCAAACCAGACGGCGGCAAACCCGGCAAATCTCCGCCGCCGTAACGGACGGCCGGGCGGACGAGCGACATCGCGGGCGATCCGGCCCGCGCGGGCGGAGGCGGCTCAGCGCAGGCCGCGACCGCCAAGCTCCGCCTCGATCGCCGCTGCCATATCCTCGGCGGTCATGTCGTCGGCCTCGGCCGGCAAAGACTGCGCCTCGTCCTCGGCGGCGACGTCCTGCAGGCCGAAAATATTCTGGTCGGTCGGGATCAGATCCAGCACTTCCTCGTCCGCCGGCTCCGGCTCCGGGGCGCGCGACAGCGACTTCACCAGATCCTGCTCCAGCTTGCCGAGGGTGATCGTCTCCTCGGCGATTTCGCGCAGCGCGACGACGGGGTTCTTGTCATTGTCGCGCGCGACGGTCAGTTCTTCCCCCCGGCTGATGTTGCGCGCACGCTGCGCGGCGAACAGAACCAGCTCGAACCGGTTCGGAACCTTCTCAACGCAGTCTTCAACGGTCACGCGCGCCATGCGCCGATCCTCCAGCCAAAACGCTCGGGTAAACGCCCTGTTTAAGCACTCGCGCCGCCAAATGCAAGGGCAGACCCCCGCGATCGGTGCGAAAGCCTGCCGCTAACCCATTGTGATCTTTTCGATCCGCGTCGGCGGTAGGGCTGCCATCAGCTGCCGGGCGCTGCGATGCAGCACAGGGTGGACGAAGCCGGGCGCCACATCCAGCAGCGGCGCCAGGACGAAGCGGCGCAGATGGGCGCGCGGATGCGGCAGGATCGGATCGGGTGCCGCGCGCAGCATCGCCCCGCGCTTCCCCATGGCGATGATGTCGAGATCGAGCGGGCGGGCGGCATTGGCCTGGCCGCGCCGGCGTCCCGCCGCCGCCTCCATCGCCAGCAGCGCGGCCAGCAGCGCGCCCGGATCGGCCGCCCCATCGAGCCGCGCCACCGCGTTCACATAATCGGGCTGGCGGGCGGCGGGATCGGCCACCTCCGGCCAGGCCGGGCTGCGATACAGGGCGGAGACGGCCGAGAGGCGCAGGCCGAGCAGCCCGTCCAGCGCCGCCGCCGCCGCCGGCAGGGCGAGGAGCGGCGCCCGTCCTGCCGCGTCGACGAGG
Source organism: Rhodospirillales bacterium (assembly GCA_028869595.1). Classification (GTDB taxonomy): domain Bacteria; phylum Pseudomonadota; class Alphaproteobacteria; order Acetobacterales; family Acetobacteraceae; genus JAGWRU01. The sequence goes on along the minus strand of JAGWRU010000043.1, from coordinate 15,430 downwards.
TTGGCACCCAGCGCGATCAGGATCATGGCATCGCCGCGCGCGGGGCGTTTACTTTGCGGCAAGCATATGCGCGTCTATAAGACGCATCATCGCTCCGGCACGAAGGCCCGCGCCGGTCGGGACTCATTTGCATAGCGCCACATCAACAGCCCCGCCATCCGGGTATACCAAGGGTTCCATCATGCATTTCCTTCCGAACGAGCGTACCGCCTTGTTCATCGACGGCGCCAATCTCTATTCCGCCTCGCGCAATCTCGGCTTCGACGTCGATTACCGCAACCTGCTGGAATTCTTCCGCCGCAAGACGAATATCCTGCGCGCCTATTACTACTCCGCCCTGCTGGAGACCGAGGAATATTCGCCGCTCAAGCCGCTGACCGACTGGCTGGCCTATAACGGCTATACCCTCGTCACCAAGGCGGCGCGCGAATACACCGACGCGACCGGGCGGCGGCGGGTGAAGGGCAATATGGATGTCGAGATCGCGGTCGACATGCTGGAACTCGCCGGCCATGTCGAACACGCGGTGCTGTTCTCCGGCGATCAGGATTTCCGCCGTCTGGTGGAAGCGGTGCAGCGGCGCGGCGTGCGGGTGTCGGTGATCTCCTCGATTCGTACCACGCCGCCGATGGTGGCCGATGAACTCCGCCGCCAGGCCGATCATTTCGTCGAACTGGCCGAGATCGCGCCCGAATTCACCCGCCGCCAGACCGAGCCGCGCGCCCCGCGCACGCCGCCGCGCCAGACCCCGGCGGAACCCTTCGCCGGCGCCCAGGATACGGTCTGAAGCACCGCCATGGCCGCCAGCCTCGCCCTTGCCGTGGAACCGCCGTCCGATTGCGCGCTCTGCCCGCGGCTGGCGGAATTCCGGGCCGGCAATGCCGCGCAGCATCCCGACTGGTTCAACGCCCCGGTGCCGGGTTTCGGCCCGCGCGAGGCGCCGATCCTGATCGCCGGCATGGCCCCCGGGCTGAAAGGCGCCAACCGCACCGGGCGGCCCTTCACCGGCGATCATGCCGGCATGCTGCTCTATGCGACGCTGCTGAAATTCGGCCTCGCCCTGGGCCGCTACGAGGCGCGCATCGATGACGGGCTGCGCCTGCAGGATTGCCGCATCGCCAATGCGGTGCGCTGCGTGCCGCCGGCCAATCTGCCGGAACCGGCCGAGGTCAGCACCTGCAACCGCTTCCTGGCCGCCGAACTCGCCACCATGACAGGGCTGCGCGCGGTGCTGGCACTCGGCGTGCTGGCGCATGCAGCGGTGCTGAAAGCCTGCGGCATTCCCGCCACCCGGATCCGCTTCCGCCACGGCGCCATCCACAGTTTGCCGGACGGGTTGCTACTGGCCGACAGCTACCATGTGTCGCGCTACAACACGAATACCGGCCGCCTGACGGAGGCGATGTTCGAGGCGGTGGTGCAAGGGCTGCTCGCGCGGCTGGCGGCCGAGGGCGAATAGCGACACACCCAGACGGCGGGACGGCGCGCGCCGCCCCACCTGCCCAAGGCCTGCCGGCAGAGATCGGACCGGCGGGCGGCTAGGTTCCCGGCCGCGCGCTCCGGTCTGACGCATTGCCGATGCCGTAATAGTTCCGATACGCATCGTCATAGGGCCGATCGAGCTTGGTGGCATCCGGGTCATAGGCAGGGCTGTCCTTCACCTTCTGGCGATCGAAGGCGAGGTGGAGCTTCTTGTCGGCCCAGTCGATGTCGCGCACCACGTGCGGGGCGATCAGAACTTTCCGCCCCGGCCACCAGTTTTTCGTATCGACCACGACATAGCGGATCGTCCAATCGGCATCCTCCACCAGGAATGTCTCGACATGGCCGATCGCGCCGTCGCTGGCCTCGATATAATATCCGGTCACCGTCTTGGTACTGCGCAGATGCGGGTCGCCGTCATGCCGCGCTGGCGCCGCCGATGCCGATCCCGCCGATGCCGGGGCCGCCGCCAGTCCAGGGGTCGCCGCCATCGTGCCGCCGCTCAGCGGCCCGCCCATGAACCCGCTACCCATGCCACCCATGCCCCCGCCCATATATCCGCCGGTGCTCCAATAGGGGTTCCATCCGTAATAGCCGTAGACATCGGTCTCCATCTGCCGCGAGACGGGCTGCTGGGTATCGATCGCGGGGCTGTCCTTGACCTGCTGCATGGTCAGACGGACGGGAAAATTCTTCTCCTTCAGATCGGGATGACCCAGCACCGAAGGCGGCAGCAGAACCTTGCGCCCGGACAGCCAGGAGCCGGTTTCGACCACCAGCCAGCGGATCGACCAGCCGGTATCGTCGAACAGAAAATCGGCGACGGTGCCGATATCGCCATCACTGGCACGAATGGTGCTGGACGTGATCGCCGAGGCGTCTCTTAACATGGAATACTCCTGATGCGTGGCATGGTCGGTGTGGTCGAAGGCCCTGCGTTCAGAGCTTCGGCGTGGCAGTACCGGTGGGCGGCGTGGCGCTGGCCTTATGCGCCTGCCAGTAGGCATCGACCTTCCGGCTTTCCTGCTGAAAATGCCCGGCCCCGGCAAAGCGGTCGTTCGGCGCCTGCGGCGCGGCCGCCATATCGGCCTTGGTCGCATCGAGCACCAGAAGATTGGCATCCGGGCTGACCCTGAAATCGGCCCAGGGCACCGCGACGTATTGCTCGTCGATGCCGAAAATTCCGCCGCGGGCGATCACCAGATAGGCGATCTTGCCGGCATGCGGGCTCATGACGATGTCATCGACGCTGCCCAGTTCGACATCCTGATGGGTGCTGCGGACTTCGGTGCCGATCAGCTCGTCGGAGCGAAACGACATGCTGCGCGCGGTGACCGGCTGTGCCGCCGCGATCTGCTGCTTGCGCCAGCCCTGGGCGTCCTCCATGCGCATCTTCCCGCCATGCATGGCGGCGGCGTAGCGCTTGTAGGTCATCCGCGTTGCCGCCAGCACATCCTCGCAGGCGCGCTGCTCGCCGTCCCGCCCGAGAATATCCGTCGCGGCGAGCAGCGTGCTGACATCATAGCGCGGGCGCACATTCTGGTAGCCGGACATGGCCGATGCGGAGGGCGCAGCGCGCGGCATCGGCGGGGCCGCTGGCATCCCGGCGCCATTGGCCGGTCCCATCGGATCGGCATAGCCCGCATCGTTCAGCCAGTAGCCGTCCTTGTGCATCTGGCGGCTGAAGACGCGCAGATCGGACAGGCATTTCTTCGCCGGGCGGATGGCGGCCATCGGCGTCGCGGCGCTGGCGGTGGAAGCGCTGGGCGCGGCCGGTGCCGGTGGGGCCGCCAGCGCCGGCAGCATCGCGCCGAAGGTGAAGCCGGCCATCATCGGAAGCAATCGTGCCGCGCGTCGCATGGGTGCATTCTTTCGAGGCGATCTGGCCGCCGGCCAGTCAGGCTGGCCACTGCCAACCCGCGATTGCCGGCACATCGCCGGTTCGCGGATCATCGCCGTTTGCGCCATGCAGCGTCAGGGGCGGAAACTACTCCCCCATGGGACGAAGGCGGGCAAACCGCGCGCCCGCGCCAGCCCCGCTCGCATCATCGTGACAGGCTCACACCACGCCGTTCTTCAGCACCATCTCCCCGCGCCCCAGCCGGGCGAGGTTTTCGATCAGCAGATCGATCACGTTATCCTCGTAGGCGCGCGTCTCGCCGCCGCTATGGGGGCTGACCAGCACATTCTCCATCGCCCAGAACGGCCAGTCGGGCGGTGGCGGCTCGGTGACGGCGACATCCAGCGCGGCGCCGGCGAGGTGGCGGGCATGCAGCGCCGCCGCCAGCGCCGCCTCCTCCACGCAGCGGCCACGGGCGCAATTGATCAGGAAGCTGCCCGGGCGCATCGCCGCCAGCGTCGCGGCATTCATCAGCCTCTCGGTCGCAGGCGTCAGCGGGCAGGTCAGCACGACATAATGCGCTTGCCCGAGCAGGGCCGGCAGATCGGCCAGGGCATGGATTTCATCGGCCCCGTTCAGCCCGCCCGCCGGATCGCGCCGCACCCCGATCACCCGCATGCCGAACGCCTTGGCAAGCCCGGCCAGCCTGCCGCCGATGCGTCCCAGCCCGACGATCAGCATGGTCTTGCCGGCGATCTCATCCTCCCGCTGGGCGAGGTCGCCGATCATGCCGCGCCAATGGCGCTTGCTCTGGTTATCGCGCGCCTCGCCCAGGCGGCGGGCGAGTGCCAGGGTCAGGGCGATGGCGTGCTCGGCCACCGCCTCGGCATTCACCCCGGCCGCGCTCGCCAGGCGGATGCCGGCAGCGGCCAGGGCAGCGCGGTCATATTGATCGGTGCCGGCGCTGATCGACTGGATCAGCCGCAGCTTCGGCGCGGCGGCGATCAGATCGTTGCGCCACAGGCCGGAGACGACCAGCACATCCGCCTCGCCGATGCGCGCGGCAAGGCTTGCCGCGTCGCGCACCTCGAAACTGGCAAGGCCGGTGGCGCGGGCGGCGAAGCGTTCCTGCATCCGATAGGCGGCATGGGCGAAGCAGATGCGCAGCGCCGTGCGCGGCGGGAAATCGGTCATGATCGGCTGCGTGTCCCTGCCTGGCTCAATCGCCATTGCCGCGCGTCTCCCCGCCCGGGCCGGCTGGCGCGGCGGCGCCGTCGAGGTCGCGGAACACCTCGGTCGCGATCTTGAATGATTCAAGGCTGGCCGGAATGCCGCAATAGATCCCGGTCTGCAGCAGGATCTCCTTGATCTCCTCGCGCGACACGCCGTTGGTGATCGCCGCGCGCAGATGCAGGCGCAATTCGGCGCCGCGATTGAGCGCGGTCAGCATCGCGATGTTCAGCATGCTGCGCGTCTTGCGTTCCAGCCCCGGGCGCGACCAGACCAGACCCCAGGCCGCCTCGGTGGTCAGTTGTTGGAAGGCCGCGTTGAAATCATCGGCGCGGGCGAGCGAGCCGTCGACGTATTCCGCCCCCAGCACCTCGCGCCGCACCGCGAGACCCTGTTTGAACAGATCGCTCTGGAATTCCGGACGCTCGGCCATGGCTACCCCCTGATCGGACCGGCGGACGGTAGAGATTGCCTCCCGCCCCGGCAAGCGGTTGACTGGCGCGAAATTCCCCGGAAGGAACGCCGACCATGCAGGCCACCGATCCCGTCTATGAAATCTTGGCGCTTCGTTTCGGTATTTTCGACGGCCGCATCCAGGCGCAGAATTTCCTGATGGCCGAGGATCACCTCGCGCCCAGCCCGCTCGATTTCTACCTGTTCGCCATTCAGGGGCCGGTGGGCGCGCCGGATGCGCGGACCATCGTCATGGATACCGGCTTCAACCCCGCCTCGGCGGCCCGGCGCGGGCGCAGCGTGCTGTGCAATCCCGACGAGATCCTGCGCCAGGCCGGGATCGATCCGCATGCGGTGCGCGATGTCATCCTGACCCATCTCCACTGGGATCATGCGGGGGGGATGGAATATTTCCCCAATGCCGTGTTCCACCTCCAGGACAGCGAAATGAGCTTCGCGACGGGGCGCTGCATGTGTCAGCCCTTCCTGCGCCGGCCCTTCGATGTCGAGGATGTGCAAAGCGCGGTGCGCGCGCTGTACGCGCAGCGCATCGCCTTTCATGATGGCGCCGGCGAGCCTCCGGCCGAGATTGCCCCGGGTGTCACGCTGCATCTGATCGGCGGGCATTCCGGCGGCATCCAGTCGGTGCGGGTGCCGACACGGCGCGGCCATGTCGTGCTGGCCGGCGATGCGGTGCATCTGTGGGACAATATCCGCAAGCGCAACCCGTTTCCCATCGTCGTCGATCTCTCCCGCATGCTGGCCGGCTATGATCTGCTGGAACGCCTAGCCGACGGGCCCGACCATGTCATTCCCGGCCATGATCCGCTGATCCTTCAGCGCTTTCCGATGGCGGGCGATAATCCGAATATCGTGCGGCTCGATCTGCCGCCGATCGCATGAGGGTTTTGCGGCCGCATCCGCCGCGCGCGCGCCGGCGCCACGTGCTGCGCCGCGCGCTGGGCTGGGCGGCAGGTCTGGTCGGCGGTGGCGCGCTGGTGGTTCTGCTGGCGCTCGCTGGCGCGATCTGGGCGAGCCTGCCGGCGCGGCGCGACCATCTCGCCATTCCCGGCCTGTCCGCGCCGGTCGCCATCGCCTTCGATGACGATGGCGTGCCGCATATCCGCGCCGCGAATGCCACGGATGCGGCAACCGCGCTCGGCTATGTGCATGCGCGCGACCGGATGTTTCAGATGGATCTGATGCGCCGCGCCGCTGCGGGCCGGCTGGCCGCGCTGTTCGGCCCGGCGGCGCTGGCCAATGACCGGCTGATGCGCACGCTGGGGGTGCGCCGCGCGGTGCGGGCGGAATGGGCCGATCTCGATGCGCCGACGCGGGCGATGCTCATCGCCTATGCGCGCGGGGTGAATGCCTGGATCGCGCGCAAGGGCCGGTTCGCGGCGCCGGAATTCATCGCCCTCGGCGCGCCGAAGCCCTGGCGGCCGACCGACAGCCTGCTCTGGGGCCGGATGATGGGGTTGTGGCTGTCCGGCAATTGGCGCACCGAGCTGGCGCGTCTCGCCCTGCTGCGCCAGCACGACGCGGCCGCGATCCTGGCGCTGTGGCCGGCCGATGCCGGCGGCGCCGGCCGGCCGGAAGCAGCGGCCGTGCCGGGGGGCGAAATCGGGCCGTTGCGCCGCACCGCGCGCGCCTTGCTGGCCGCCCTGCCCGCCTTCCCCGCGCCCCTCACGATGCCGGCCAGCGCATCGGATGAATGGGCGGTGGATGGCGCGCACAGCACGACCGGCGCGCCGCTGCTGGCCGGCGATCCGCATCTGGGCTTCGGCCTGCCGGGGCTGTGGTACCTGGCGCGCATCGACACGCCGGGCGAAACCCTGGCCGGCGCCACCGCGCCCGGCGTGCCATTTCTGGTACTGGGCCATAATGCGCGGATCGCCTGGAGCTTCACCTCGACCGGGGCGGATGTGCAGGATGTGTTCATCGAAACGCCCGACGGGCCGAATGATTACCAGACGCCGGACGGACCGCGCCCCTATGCGATCCGTCACAGCGTCATCCGCATTCGCGGCCGCAAGCCCGAAATACTGACGATCCGCAGCACCCGCCACGGCCCGGTGATCAGCGATCTGCTGGCCGGCGTGCCGGCGGCGACGCATGGCGTGGTGCTGTCGGTGGCGATGGATAATCTCGTGCACGCCGACAGCGCGGCGAGCGGCCTGCTCGCGCTGAACCGGGCGGGCACGCTGGCGGCAGCGGGGATCGCGGCGGCACGCATCACCAGCCCGGTGCAGAATCTGCTGGTCGCCTCGCCCCGGCGCATCGGCCTGTTCACCACCGGGCGCGTGCCGATCCGCCGCGACGGCGCGGGCGGCGGCAATGCCGGCGCCATGCCGGCGGCAGGGGCGGATGCGGCGCATGACTGGATCGGCCAGGCGGGAGGGGCGCAACTGCCGGTCGTCATCGCCCCCGCCTCCGGCCGGCTGGTCAATGGCAATGAGCGGATTGCCCCACCCGGATTTCCCGTCTTTCTCGGCCGCGACTGGCCCGATGACTGGCGCGCCCGGCGCATCCGCGTCCTGCTCGACCGCCATGGCAAAGCCAGCCTCGATCGGTTCGCGCGCATGCAACGCGACACGACCAGCCTGTTCGCGCGCGCCGTGCTGCCGGCCATGCTGTCCGGCCTTGCCCAGGCATCGCCGCCGAGGGACGCCGACGCCGCAAGACTGCGCGACTGGACGCGGGCGATGCTCGCCACCTGGCACGGCGAGATGAAAGCCGCGCTGCCGCAACCGGCGATCTTCAATGCCTGGGTGGAGGCGTTCCGCACCGCCGCTTTGGCCGCGCGGGGCTTCCCCGCGGATGCACCGGCGCCCACCGATCTGTTCGTCGCAGCGAGCCTCGCCCCGACCGGCGCGCTGTCCTGCGGCGCGCGCTGCCCGGCGCTGCTGGGCGGGGCGCTCGATCGCGCGCTGGCCGGGCTTGCCGCGCGGCTCGGCCCCGATCCCGATCGCTGGCGCTGGGGGGCGGTGCATCAGGTGGTGTTCGCCCATCCATTCGTGCGCGCCCTGCCCATGCTGGCGCGCATTCCGCTGCTCGGCTGGATGCTGGCGCCGCATCTGGCGGCCTCCGGCGACGGTTCCACCCTCGATCGCGGCGGCATCGATGCCAGGCTCGGCGATGTCCATGGGCCGGCCTATCGCGGGCTGTACGACCTTGCCGATCTCGATCGCAGCCGCTTCGTCATCGTGCCCGGGCAGTCTGGCAATCCGTTCTCCGCCCATGCGCGGGATTTTCTGCAACGCTGGCGCCAGGGTGCTAGCATCCGCCTGCCCGCTCAACCCGCCGAGATTTCGGCCCGTATCGTGTTGACGCCATGATCTATGCCCTGCCCAGCGCCTTCACCCCGGACATGACCGAGGGCGTGATGTTCCGCCGGGTGATCGCCTGGGGGGTCGATCTGCTGCTGACCGGCATGCTCTGGGCGGTGCTGTGCGGCCTGCTGCTGGCGCTGGGGGTGATCACGCTGGGGCTGTCGCTGCCCTTGCTGGTGCTGCTGCCGCTGGTGCCGTTCTGCTATGGTTTCCTCACCCTCGCGGCGTTCGGCGCGACGCCGGGCCAAGCCATGCTGGGACTCGCGGTGCGCGATGCGGTAACCCGCGCGCGGCCCGGCATGGGCCAGGCGCTGATCTCGACGATCGGTTTTTCGCTGACGCTTGCCACCTCCGGCCTGTGGCTGGCGGTGGCGCTGGTCACCGAACGCCACCGCACCCTGCACGAGTTCGTGAGCGGGCTGGTGGTGCTGCGCGCATCCCGCTTGACCCGGCCGGCGCCCGGCTGGACGATGGGCATCGTGTGAGCGGAGCCCGATGACCTATAAATCCCCGCGCCGGCCGCAATTTTTCTACACCACCGCGCCGCTGCCCTGCCCCTACGTGCCGGGCCGGACGGAGCGGAAAGTGGTGACCGAAATCGCCGGGCCCGAGGCGGATGCGCTGCATGACCGGCTGTCGCGCGCCGGTTTCCGACGCAGCCACAACATCGCCTATGCCCCGGTCTGCCCGTCCTGTCAGGCCTGCGTGCCGATCCGCATTCCGGTCGCCCGCTTCGTCCCCGACCGCACGCTGCGCCGCATCGCGCGCGCCAATGCGGCAAGCGAGGGCTTCGAGGTGCCGGCCCGGGCCACCACCGAGCAATTCCAGTTATTCCAGCGCTACCAGCAGGCCCGCCACGGCGAGGGCGATATGGCCAGCATGAGCTTTTACGACTACCGCGCGATGGTGGAGGACACGCCGATCACCACCACCATGGTCGAATTCCGCGATCCGGACGGCCCGCTGCTGGGTGCCTGCCTGACCGACCGGCTGGGCGATGGGCTATCGGCGGTCTACAGCTATTTCGCCCCCGAACTCGCCCGCCGCTCGCTCGGCACCTATGCCGTGCTGTGGCTCATCGCGCGGGCCAAGGCGCTGGGGCTGCCCTATGTCTATCTCGGCTACTGGGTGCCTGAGAGTCGCAAGATGGCCTATAAGGCGCGCTTCCGGCCGAGCGAGATCCTCTCCGGCGGGGTGTGGCGGGCCTTGACCGAGGCCGATACGGAACCGCGCACCGAGGCGTTCTGGCCGCAATCGGCGGGGTAGAACGCGCTACTCCCGCGCCCCGGGCGGTGGCCTTCCCACGCTGACTTCCGGCAAGGCGCCGCGAAACGCCTCCACCTCCACCAGACAGCTTTGCGCCACCGGCCCCTGGCCGAGGCGCGACGTGCCGACATCCTGGGTCAGCACGTTGGGATTGCCGTGCACGCACAGGCTGCCCGGCACGCCCGGCGCCTGCGGATCGAACCACGCCCCGGTGGCCAGCACCGCCACGCCGCGCAGCATGCCGTCATCCAGACGCAAGCCGGCCAGGCAGGCGCCGCGATCGTTGAAGACGCGCACCACATCCCCCGCCGCCAGGCCGTGCTGGGCGGCATCCGCCGGGTGCAGGGTGATCGGCTCCCGCCCGGCGATCTTGTCGGCCGCACTCGCCCCCACCCCGTCCATCTGCCCGTGCAGGCGAAAGCTCGGCTGCACCGAGAGAAGATGCAGCGGAAACCGCGCGGCAAGCGGGGCGCCGAGATATTCGCGCGGCGCCCGCCAGACCGGATGGCCGGGGCAATCGGCATAGCCGAAGCCCGCGATGCGGGCGGAGGCGATCTGGATGCGTCCGCTTTCGGTATTGAGCGGATGGGCCGCTGGATCGCGCACGAAATCGGCGAAGGGGACGAAATCCTTGCCCGTATCGGGCAGTTCGAAGCGCCCTGCCGTCCAGAACGCGTCGAATTCCGGCACCGCGATACCGGCCCGCGCCGCACCGGCCCGCCATTCGCCGTAGAGATGGCGCAGCCAGCCATCCTGGTCGCGGCCCTCGGTGAATGCCGCGCGAACCTGCAGCGCTTCGGCGATATCGGCATAGATCGCGAAATCGTCGCGCGCCTGGCCTTGCGGCGCCAGCACCTGCTTCATCGCCAGGGTGAAGCGATCGCGCGCCGAACAGGCGATGTCGTTGCGCTCCAGCGTCGTGGTGGCCGGCAGCACGATATCGGCGTGGCGCGCGGTGGCCGTCCACCACGGATCGGTCACCACGATGGTCTCGGCCCGCGCCCAGGCGCGCAGCAGACGATTGAGGTCCTGGTGATGGTGGAACGGATTGCCGCCCGCCCAGGCGATCAGGCGGATATCCGGATAGGCCTGCCGCCTGCCGTTGAAATCATAGTCCTGGCCTGGCTTTTCCAGCATATCGGTCAGGCGCGCGACGGGGATGAAACTGCCCGAACGATTGAGCAGCGGGCGCATGCCGAGCGAGGGGATGCGCGGATGCGGCGAGCCCATGCCGGCGATCGAGCCATGGCCGAAGCCGAAACCCTGGCCGGGCTTGCCGATGCCGCCCAGCATGGCGGCGAGCGCGACCACCATCCAATAAGGCTGCTCGCCGAATTCCGCGCGCTGCAACGACCAGGCGGCGGTCAGCATGGTCGGGTTGGCGGCGCAATCGCGCGCCAAAGCGCTGATGGTTTCAGCCGGCACGCCGGTGATCGCCGCCGCCCAGGCCGGCGTCTTCTCCACCCCGTCATGGCAGCCCAGCACTTCGTCGCGCAAGGTCGCGTAGCCTTCCGTGCAGCGATCGAGAAACGCATGATCGACCGCGCCGTCGCGGATCAGCGTATGGGCGATGGCGAGCATCAGCGCGGCATCGGTGCCGGGACGGATCGGCACCCAGTCCGCAGCGATATCGCCCGGCAGGTCGGCGCGCAGGGGGGAGATATTGACGATGCGCACCCCGGCATCGGCGACGCGGCGCAGCCACATCCCCATATCATGGACCACGCCGCCGCCATTGATGATCTGGCCGTTGCGCAGCGGAATGCCGCCGAAACAGACGAGAAGCTTGGCGTGGCGCTCGATCGCCCGCCAATCGACGACCGGGCCGACCACCGGGGCCTGATCGCCCACCAGATGCGGCAGCAGCGCCTGGCCGGTGGCGTAGGAATAGGAATGGATCTGGCCCGTGAAGCCGCCCGCCGCCGCCAGAAGGCGCTGGAGCTGGGTCTTGGCGTGATGGAACCGCCCGGCCGAGGACCAGCCATAGGAGCCGCCGAAAATGCTTGCCGGACCATGGGTTTCGCGCACCCGGGCGATCTCCCCGGCAACCAGCGCGATGGCGCGATCCCAGGAGAGGGGCACGAAACGCTCCCCCCCGCGCGGCGTGCCGCCGGCCCGGTCGCCGGCCAGCCAGCCGGCGCGCACATAGGGCTGATCGATCCGGTTGGCGGCATGCACCGCCTCGGCCATGCCGCTCAGAATGGCCGAGGGCGCGGGGTCTTGCGGAACCGGGTGCGCGGCGACCATGCGCCCGGCGCGGGTTTCGGCGAGGAAGGCCCCCCAATGGGCGGCGTGCGGGATCAGCGCGGTGTCGGACATGGATCAAGCCTAGCGGCAATACCGGCGCGGTCCAATCGGAGGAAGCCAGGGACGGCGAATATTCCGCTTACCGCCCGAATGGACGGGGATCGAGCGCCACTGCCCTCACCCCGCGGCCGCATCCGCCTTCAGCACCTCTCCCGCCAGATAGAGGCTGCCGCAGATCAGCACCCGGGCCGGTTGCGGCCCTGCCTCGGCGGCGATCTGCGCCAAGGCCGCGGCAACCGTCGGGCCGGGCCGGCTCGCCCGCGCACCGGCTTGCGCCGCCGCTTCCCGGATCGCCGCGACCGGCAAAGCGAGATGCTGGCCGGGCTCGGCCACCGCCCACAGGCTGGCCGCGTATGGCAGGATCGGGCGAAGAAATTCCGCCGTATCCTTGGCCTGCTTCATGCCGACGATCAGATGCACCGGCCGATCCGACCAGCCGGCGAGATGCCCGCCCAGCACCACCCCGGCGCCGGGATTATGCCCGCCATCCAGCCACAACTCCCAGCCCGGCGGCAGCCGCGCGGCCAGCCTCCCGTTCAGGCGCTGCATGCGGGCGGGCCAGGTGGCATTGCCCAGCCCCGTCCCGATCGCCGCCGCGCCTGGTGCCAGGCCTGCCGCGCGCAACGCGGCAATGGCGATGCCGGCATTGTCCCATTGATGCGCGCCCGGCAAGGCCGGCAGCGGCAGATCGAGCGCGCCATCGGCATCTTCATAGCGCAGCCCGGCGCCGGCGCGGGCGATATGCCATTCGGTGCCGGCGCGATGGGGCGGCGCGCCGCGTTCCGTCGCGATGGCGGCAAGCAAATCCATCACCTCCGCCGTCTGCGGGCCGATCGCGACCGGCACACCCGGCTTGATGATGCCGGCTTTTTCGGCGGCGATGGCAGCCAGCGTATCGCCCAGCATCTCGCGATGATCCATCGAGATCGCGGTGATCGCCGAGGCGGCGGGGGCGTCGATCACATTGGTCGCATCGCCCCGCCCGCCCAGCCCCACATCCAGCACGCAAAGATCGGCGGGCGTGGTCGCGAACAGGTGGAAGGCGGTCGCGGTGATCACCTCGAACACGGTGATCGGCGCGCCGTCATTCACCGCCTCCACATGCAGGAAGGCGCGCTCCAGCGCCTCGTCGCTGACCAGCTCGCCGGCCAGGCGGATGCGTTCATTGAAGCGCACCAGATGCGGCGAGGTATAGACATGCACACGCAGCCCGGCCGCCTCGCCGATCGCCCGCAGAAAGGCGCAGGTGCTGCCTTTGCCGTTGGTGCCGGCGACATGCAGGATCGGCGGCAGGCGCCGCTCCGGATGGCCGAGTGCGGCAAGCAGGCGGCGCAGCCGATCGAGGCTGAGATCGATCAGCACCGGATGCAGGCTTTGCAGCCGCGCGACGATGCCGTCGATGCGGCTACTCATGGCACGCGTATTCACGGCGCGGGCGGTTCAGGCGGCAAGCGGCGCCGCCGGCTCATCCGCTGCCATCAGCAGGCCGAGCAGACGCGCCAGCGTCGCCTGCAGCGCGGTGCGCGGCACCACCATGTCGACGATGCCATGCTCGTGCAGATATTCGGCGCGCTGAAACCCCTCGGGCAGCTTCTCGCGCACCGTCTGCTCGATCACCCGCGCGCCGGCAAAGCCGATCACCGCGCCGGGCTCGGCGATATGGATATCGCCCAGCATCGCGAAACTCGCGGTCACGCCGCCGGTGGTGGGATCGGTCAGCACGACGATGTAGGGCAGGCCGGCTTCCTTCACCATCTGCGCGGCGATCACCGTGCGCGGCATCTGCATCAGGCTGATCATGCCTTCCTGCATGCGCGCCCCGCCGGAAGTCGCATAAAGCACCAGGGCCGCGCGCTGCATCACCGCGAGCCGGGCCGCCGTGACGATCCCCTCGCCCACCGCGGCCCCCATCGAGGCGGCGATGAAGGCGAATTCCATCGCCGCGACCACGGCGCGCCGCCCGCCGATGCGGCCATGCCCGACCTGGATCGCATCCTCCAGCCCGGTCTGTTCGCGCGCTTCGCGCAGCCGGTCGGAATAGCGCTTGGAATCGCGAAAGCGCAGCGGATCGGCCGGCACTTTCGGCAGCTCCACGCGGGTGAAGGCGCCGTCATCGAAGCTCCAGGCCAGGCGATCGGCGGCGGTTGCGCGCATATGATGGGCGCAATGCGGGCAGACCTTCAGATTGGCTTCCATGTCGCGATGAAAGATCATCTGCTGGCAGGCCGGGCATTGATGCCAGAGATTATCCGGCACCTCGCGCCGGGCGAACAAGGTGCGGATTTTCGGCCGGACGAATTCGGTCAGCCAGCTCATGCGCGTGCTCCCCTTACCGCATCGGCCAGGGCGCGCACCTGATCGAGCACGGCGGAAACCGTGTGGCGTTGCGCCCTGCCCTGTGCATCCAGCGTGCCCGCCAGCGTATCGAGCAGGGCGGAGGCGACCACCGCGGCATCGGCGGCGCGCACCGCCGCCACCGCCTGGGCCGGGCTGCGCACGCCGAACCCGACCGCGACCGGCAGGGCGGAGACGCGGCGGATGCGCGGAATGGCGGCGGCGAGTTCATCGGCCGAGGCGGTGCGCGTGCCGGTGATACCGGTGATCGAGACGTAGTAGATGAAGCCCGAACTGCCATCGAGCACGCGCGGCATGCGCGCATCGTCGGTGGTGGGTGCCACCAGACGGATGATGTCGAGCCCGTTGGCCCGCGCATCGGCGGCCAGCAGATCGGCTTCCTCGGTCGGCAGATCGACGACGATCAGCCCGTCGACCCCGGCGGCGGCGGCATCGACGCAGAAGCGCTGCGTGCCATAGGACAGGATCGGGTTGAGATAGCCCATCAGGATGATCGGCGTCGCCGCATCCTGGGCGCGAAAGCGGCGCACCATGGAAAGCGTGCCGGCAAGGCTGGCCCCGGCCGCCAGAGCGCGCTTGCCGGCCGCCTGAACGGTCGGGCCGTCGGCCATCGGATCGGTGAAGGGCATGCCGATCTCGATCAGATCGGCGCCCGCATCGGGCATGCCGGCGAGCAGCGCCATCGAGGTCTCGGGATCGGGATCGCCGGCTTCGAGAAACGGGATCAGCGCGCCGCGACCCGCGCTGGCGAGCTGGGCGAAACGCGCGGCGATGCGGCTCACAGCTTCACCCCCAGCATTTCGGCCACGGTGAACACATCCTTGTCGCCGCGTCCGCAGAGATTCATCAGGATGATCTGCTCCTTGTCCATCGCCGGCGCGATCTTGGCGACATGGGCGAGCGCGTGCGAGGGCTCCAGCGCCGGAATGATGCCTTCCTGGCGGGAGCAGAGCTGAAACGCCGCCAGCGCCTCCTGATCGGTCGCGGCGACATATTCGACGCGGCCGATCTCATGCAGCCAGGAATGCTCCGGCCCGATGCCGGGATAATCGAGGCCGGCGGAGATCGAATGCGCTTCCTCGATCTGCCCGTCCTCGTTCTGCAGCAGATAGGTGCGGTTGCCGTGCAGCACGCCGGGCCGGCCGCGCGAAAGGCTGGCGGCGTG
>JAGWRU010000042.1 GCA_028869595.1 Rhodospirillales bacterium | reverse complement strand
TTCGAGGTCGATCAGGATCGCGTTCGCGCACAGGAAGGCGATCGTGATCGATAGGAAATAGACGACATCGCGCAGATCGATGACGCCGCGGGTGATGGCGTCGAAATGGCCGATCAGGCTCGCCTGTGCCACCGCGCCGATCAGCCATTCGGGGGCCCAGCCCTCGAGTACCCCGAGCACCACCGGCGTGCCGGCGACGGTGACGACGAAGGCGATGGCGGCGGTGACGACAAAGGCGATGACCTGGTTCTTGGTCACCGCCGACACGCAGGCGCCAATCGCCAGCAACGCCCCCGCCATCAGCCAGCTGCCGATGTAGCTCGCCAAAATGACGCCGTTATCGGGGTGGCCGAGCAGATTGACCGTCACGATGAACGGAAAGGTCAGCGTCAGGGCCAGCGCGCAGAACGCCCAGGCGGCGAGGAATTTTCCCATTACCGCCTGGCCGTTGGTGATCGGCAGGCTGAGCAGCAATTCAATCGTCCCGAGCCTGCGTTCCTCGGCCCATAGGCGCATCGTGATGGCCGGGATCAGCAGCAGGAAGACCCAGGGCAGGAAGGTGAAGAAGGGCAGCAGGTCGGCTTGGCCCCGACTGAAGAAATTGCCGAGATTGAACGTCAGCGCACCTTGCAGGACGAGAAAGATCACGATGAACACGATGGCCACGGGGGTCGCGAAATAGCCGGCGAGTTCGCGCCGCGCGACAATCAGCATGGTGCGCATCTCAGTCGGTCCCCGCTTCTCGGTGCGGCGCGGTCAGGCTGCGGAACACCGCCTCCAGCTTTCCCTGCGGATGGCGCGCGGCCAGCGCGGCAGGGGTATCGTCGGCGATCACACGACCGCGGGCGATGATGATGGCGCGCGAGCACACCGCCTCCACCTCCTCCAGAATATGCGTGCTGATGATGATCGCCTTGTCCGGGGCCATGCGGGTGATCAGCGTCCGCACCTCGTGCTTCTGATTAGGATCGAGCCCGTCGGTGGGTTCGTCGAGGACCAGCACGGGCGGGTCGTGCAGCAGCGCCTGGGCAAGGCCGACGCGGCGGCGAAATCCTTTCGATAGCGTCTCGATCGGCTGGCGCGCCACGGCTTGGAGGCTGGTCAGTGCCATCGCCTGGGCGACCCGCTCCGTGCGGGCCGTGCCCCGGTATCCGCGCACGCCGGCGCAGAAATCGAGGAAGGCGGCAACCTGCATGTCCGGCCAGCAAGGCGCGCCTTCGGGTAGAAAGCCAAGCGCGCGGCGCGCGGCGATGCTGTCGCGCACCACGTCATGGCCGCAGATGCGCGCGATTCCAGCCGAAGGGGTCATGAACCCGGCCAGCATCCGCATCGTGGTCGATTTGCCGGCGCCGTTCGGACCGAGAAACCCCAGGACCTCGCCGCGCGCGACCGAGAATTTTACGTCGTCGACGGCGGTAAGGTCGCCGAAACGCTTGCTCAGCCCCTCGATCTCGATCAACGCTTCCGCCATGGCTACCCGATCCTCTGTCGCGGCGCGTCCGAGATACCGCAACCGCGCCACGGCGCAAGCGCAACCCCAAGCGACGGCGGACGGATGACCAAGGATTAACCCGCACGTCACCCGTCGCCGGCACCGTGGGGGCGGTAGGCAGCGCCAGGCCCGCCCCGATCGGCGGAAGGGCGTATTTGACGCCGGGCTCGGACAGGGAGAACATCCCCTGCAAAATAGGGAAACGGGAGGAAGTCATGCCGCTTGAATCCGTGGAACATGTCGCCGATCTGGCCGCCGCGCGCCGTCAGGCCCGTATCGATCTGGCCGCCGCGCATCGCCTGGCGGTGATGCACGGGCTGCATGAAGGCATCTTCAATCACCTGACCTTGCGGGTTCCGGGCTACAGCGACCGGTATTATCAGATCCCGTTCGGCACCCACTGGTCGGAGGTGCGGGCGAGCACCTTCATGGAAATCGGCTATGACGGCACGCATCGCACGGGCGAGGGAGAGATCGAGCGCTCCTGCTACTGCATCCACGCGCCGATCCATCGCGACAATGCCGGCGCGGCGGCGGTGTTTCACACGCATATGCCCTTCGCCAGCGCGCTGGCCCGGCTGGAGGACCCGCGCATCCTGCCGATCGGCCAGACCGAGATCGGCACGATGATGCATACCGCCTATGACGACCACTATACCGGTCCCGCCCTCGACCCCGGTGAAGGCGCGCGCCTGGCGCAGGTCCTGGGCGAGAAGACCGTGCTGATGATGGCCAATCACGGGGTGGCAACGGTCGGACGCAGCGTCGCGGAAGCCTATGACCGCCTCTATTACGTGGAGCGCGTGGCCCAGATTCAGCTCTACGCCATGTGGACCGGCCAGCGCCTGAAGCATCTGCCGGCCGAGGTCGTCGAGGTTACGATGCGGGAATTCCGCAACCCCACGACCTATGGCGGCATTCCCAATTGCGAGTGGCACTTCAACGCGCTGAAGCGCATCCTCGATCGGCAGGAACCGGACTACAAGGAGTAAGCGATCCTGTCCTAGCCGGCGGCCAGGGTCGCCATTGCGGCGCGGCGATCGAACAGGCGCAACAACTGGCGAATCGCCCGCCCGCGCGGACCGGTCAGGGCGGGGTCACGCTGCAGCAACAGGGTCGCATCGCTGCGGGCCATGCCGAGCATGCCGGTATCGGCGGCATCAGCCAGGCGAAACCCCAGATCGCCGGCCTGACGTGTGCCCAGCGCATCGCCGCCGCCGCGCAGATCGAAATCCGCATCGGCGATGGCAAATCCGTCCTGGGTATCGCGCAGGAAGGCGAGGCGTCGCCGCGCTGTCTGGCCCAGCGCCGGGTTATGCAGCAGCAGGCAGTAGCTGCGCGCCTCACCGCGCCCGACGCGGCCGCGCAACTGATGCAGCTGCGCAAGGCCGAACCGCTCCGCCTGCTCGATCACCATGACATTCGCCTCCGGGACATCGACGCCGACTTCGATCACCGTGGTGGCGACCAGGATGCGCTTGCTGCCTTCGGCAAAGCCGGCCAGTGCCGCGTTGCGCAGTTCGGGCGCCATCTGGCCATGGGCCAGCGCGACGATCTCGCCGAAGCGTTCCCGCAGGGCGGCGGCGCGGGCCTCGGCGGCGGCAAGGTCACTGGTTTCGCTCTCGGCCACCAGCGGACACACCCAGTAGATGCGCCCGCCTTGCGCCAGCGCCCGGGCCAGCGCCTCCTCCACCCGCGCCATCGCCGCGATCGGATGCAGCGTGGTGGTGATGGGCAGCCGCCCGGCGGGGCGTTCGTTCAGAACGCTCACCGCCATCTCTCCCCAGCGGGTCAGGAGGAGCGAACGCGGGATCGGTGTCGCCGTCATCACCAGCATGTCGCAATGCGTTCCCTTGCCGCTCAGTCGCAGGCGCTGGGCCACCCCGAAGCGGTGCTGCTCATCGATGACGGCCAGCGCCAGATCCTGAAAGACGATGCGGTCCTGAAACAGCGCATGGGTGCCGACCACCAGCCTGAGCCGGCCATCGGCAAGATGCTCGGCGATTTCCCTGCGGGCTTCGCCCCGCTGGCTGCCGGTCAGCAGCCCGACCGGTAGCGGGAATAGCTGCGACAACGTCTTATGGTGCTGGCGGGCCAGAACATCGGTCGGGGCCATCAGCGCCGCCTGACCGCCGGCTTCCACCGCGTGCAGCATGGCCAGCGCCGCGACCAGGGTCTTGCCGGAGCCGACATCGCCCTGCAGCAGGCGCAGCATGCGGCGTGGGGCGGTCATGTCGGCGGCGATGTCGGCGGCGGCGCGTTCCTGCGCCTGGGTCAGGCTGTGGCCGAAACGCGCGCGCAAGGCCGCGCGCAGGCTGCCATCGGCGACCAGCGCCCGCCCCGTCCGAGCCTGGGCGCGGCCACGAATGAGGGCCAGCGCCACCTGATGGGCCAACATCTCGTCATAGCCGAGGCGTTGGCGGGCTCGGACGCGCGCCGTTTCCTGCTCGGGCGCCGGGGTTTGCAGGGCGCGCAGGGCGGCGGCGAAGCCGGGCCAGCCCTCCCGGCGCAGCAGGGCGGCGTCGTGCCACTCCGCAAGCTCCCTTAGTCGGCCGAGTGCCTGCGGCATCAGGCGCAGCAGATGGCCCCGCCCGATCGGTGCGGCGAGCGGCCATTGCACCGCCATGGCAGGGGGTGGGCCGGCTTCGGCGGCGCTCAGCGACTCGGGGTGAATCAGGACCATCCGTCCGCCGCGCCGTTCCGGCGTGCCGCAAACATAAAGCTCCGTACCGGGCGGATGGGCGATCCAGCGTGGCTCGGCGAAGAAAACCAGGTCGATTTCGGCCCCTGTCTCGTCGGCGGTAAGCAGGCGCCAGACCCGCCTGGCACCGCCGCGGGCCGGCGATTCCGGGGCGAAGCGCCCGATCAGGCGCAGCACCAGCGTAGCGCCGAGTCCCGGCGGCGCATCGGCCAGCCGCCGGATCAGCGGGCGCGCGGCATAGGCGTTTGGCAGGTGAAACAGCAGATCGATCACCCTTTCGCCGCCGATCAGCCGTGCCAGCGGCGCGCTCAGCGCCGGACCGACCCCGCGAAGATCACGGAGCGGGGCGAGAAGGGGGGCCAGCAGGTCCGCCGGGTCGGGCGATTGCGCGTCGCGAAGGGCGGAACTGCTTGAAGGTGGGGCTGACAGCATCTGGGCCGGCGTTATATGACATCGCGCCGATGACACAGCCAGCCCAAGACGTCCCCGATTTGCGCCGCCGAAGGCTGCTCTATCGCGCCACCCATCGCGGTACGCACGAAACCGACCTGTTGATCGGCGGCTTCGTCGCCGCCGGACTTGCGCGCTTCACGGCGGCCGAGTTGGACGCGCTGGAGGCGGTGATGGAGCTTCCCGACACCGATCTGGCCGACTGGCTGACCGGGCGGCGCCCCATTCCGGCCGAGCATGATTGCCCGATGTTGCGTCTCATGCGTGCGGCGGCCGGGGCATGAGCGCGCCCCTGATTGTGCACGGCGCGCCGGAAGGGGCGGATGCGCTGCTGCTGATCCGCCGCCGGGCCGAGCATCGCGGCAGCCTGTTGCATGTCGCGCGCGACGACCAGCGCATGGCGCGTATGGCCGAGGCGCTGGCGCTTTTCGCGCCCGATCACAGGGTGCTGCGCTTTCCCGCCTGGGACTGCCTGCCCTATGACCGGGTGTCACCCAATGCCGCGCTGATTGCCGAGCGGATCGCCACCCTGGGAGAATTGCTGGGGCCCGCCGATCCGCGGCATCCGCGCATCGTGCTGACCACGGTCAATGCGCTGGTCCAGCGTGTGCCGCCTCCCGCGGCTTTTGCCGACGCCGGGCTCGATCTTCGCCGCGGCGGCGAGGTGCGGCCGGAAATCTTAACGGAATTTCTCGAATCCCATGGCTATGCCCGCGCCGGCACGGTGATGGAGCCGGGCGAATATGCGATGCGCGGCGGCATCATCGATCTGTTTCCCGCCGGCGAAAGCGAGCCCGTCCGCCTCGATCTGTTCGGCGATACGATCGAGCAGATCCGCCGCTTCGATCCGGCGAGCCAGCGCAGCGGCACGGCCCGGCTGGAGCGGCTGGTGTTGCGCCCGGTCTCTGAAGTGCCGATGGACAAGGCGGCGATCGCGCGCTTCCGCACCGGCTGGCGCGAGCAGTTCGGCAATGATGCCGCGTCCGATCCGACCTATCTCGGCCTTTCGGAGGGACGGCGCCATCCCGGCATGGAGCATTTCCTGCCGCTGTTTTACCCCGAACTGGCCACGCTGCTGGCCTATCTTCCCGATGCGGCGATCAGTCTCGACCATCAGGCCGAGGATGCGCTGAGCGCGCGGCTGGAAATGATCGCCGATCATTACGCGGCGCGGCGCAGCCCGGTGCGGGAAGGGGAGGTGCCCTATCGCCCCCTGCCGCCGGCGGCGCTATATTTGGACCGCCCGGAATGGGATGCGATGCTGGGCGCCCGACCTTGCATCGCCTTCTCTCCGTTCGCCAAGGCCGAGGGGGCCGACGGCCTCGAAGCAGGCGGGCGGCCGGGGCCGATCTTCGCCCGCGCCAATGATCCGGGCGCGACCCGCATCTCGGTCTTCGAGCAGTTGCGCCCTGCCATTGCCCGCTGGGGGCAGGAGGGGCGCCGTGTGGCGATCGCCGCCTGGAGCTTGGGCTCGCGTGAGCGTCTCGGCGCCTTGCTGCGCGAGCATGGCTTCAGCGATGTCGCGGTCGTGGCGGACGCTGCCGCGCTGCTTGCCCGCCCCGCCGGCTCGGTCTCCCTGATGACGCTCGGGCTGGAGCGCGGCTTCGTATTCGAGCGCTTCGCCATCGTGGCCGAACAGGATCTGCTGGGCGAGCGCATCAGCCGCCCGCCAAGGCGTCCCAAGCGTGCCGACCAGTTCATTGCCGAAGCGACCGAAATCGCCGAGGGCGATCTGGTGGTGCACCAGGAATACGGCATCGGCCGCTATGACGGGCTGGCGACACTGACGGTTTCCGGTGCCGCCCATGATTGCCTGCGGCTGATCTATGACGGCGAGGAAAAACTGTTCCTGCCGGTCGAGAATATCGAGATGCTGTCGCGCTTCGGCGCCGAGGGGCAGGGCGTCGCGCTCGACAAGCTGGGCGGGGCGGGCTGGCAGGCGCGCAAAGCGCGGATGAAAAGCCGCATCCGCGACATGGCTGCGGCGCTGATTCGCACGGCGGCGGAACGCAAAGTCCGCGAAGCCCCGGGCATGATGGCAAGCGAGGGGAGTTTCGACGAATTCTGCGCGCGCTTCCCCTTTGCCGAGACCGAGGACCAGGCTCGCGCCATCGCGGATGTGCTGGAGGATCTCGCCGCGGGCAGGCCGATGGACCGGCTGATCTGCGGCGATGTCGGCTTCGGCAAGACCGAGGTGGCGCTGCGCGCCGCCTTCGTTGCCGCCATGTCGGGTGCGCAGGTGGCGGTGGTGGTGCCGACCACGCTGCTGGCCCGCCAGCATCATCGCACCTTCACCGCCCGCTTCCAGGGCCTGCCGGTCACCGTCGCGCAGCTTTCCCGCATGGTGACGGCCAAGGAGGCGGCGGAGGTGCGCAAGGGGATCGCCGATGGCAGCATCAACATCGTCATCGGCACCCATGCATTGCTCGCCAAGGGAATTTCCTTCGCCACGCTGGGCCTGCTGATCGTCGATGAGGAGCAGCATTTCGGGGTCGCCCACAAGGAGCGGCTGAAAGCCCTGAAATCGGACGTGCATGTGCTGACCCTGACCGCGACGCCGATCCCGCGCACGCTGCAGCTTGCTTTGACCGGCGTGCGGGAAATGAGCGTGATCGCCACGCCGCCGACCGACCGGCTGGCGGTGCGTACTTTCATCGCCCCGTTCGACAGCGTGGTCGCGCGCGAAGCCATTCAGCGCGAACGTTTCCGCGGTGGCCAGGTCTTCTGCGTCGTGCCGCGCATCGAGGATCTCGGCCGCATGGCGACGCGCCTGGCCGAAATCGTGCCGGAGGCGCGGCTGATCGCCGCCCATGGCCGTCTGCCGCCGACCGAGCTGGAACGGGTGATGACCGAGTTTGCCGACGGGCGCTACGATATTCTTCTTTCGACGAATATTGTCGAAAGTGGATTAGACATGCCGGCGGTGAACACGCTGATCATCCATCGCGCGGATATGTTCGGCCTTGGACAGCTCTATCAGCTGCGCGGACGGGTCGGGCGCGGCAAGCAGCGCGGCTATGCCTATCTCACCTGGCCGCAGACCCATCGGCTTTCCGTCGCGGCGGAAAAGCGGCTGACCGTGATGCAGACGCTCGATACGCTGGGCGCCGGCTTCACCCTGGCCAGCCATGATCTCGACATACGCGGCGCCGGCAATCTTCTCGGCGACGAGCAATCCGGCCATATCCGGGAAGTCGGTATCGAGCTCTATCAGCAGATGCTGGAAGACGCGGTCATGGAGGTGCGGGCCGGAGACGGGCGCGGCGCCTCGGATGCGCGCGACTGGACGCCCAATATCAGCCTCGGACTGCCAGTCCTGATCCCCGAGGCCTATGTGCGCGACCTGCCGGTTCGGCTCGGCCTCTATCGGCGGATCGGGGCGCTGGCCACCGATGCGGAGAGCGAGGCGATGGCGGCGGAACTGGTCGACCGGTTCGGCCCGCTGCCGGGGGAGGTCGAAAATCTTCTCGCCGTCGTCGCGCTCAAGCGTGGCTGCCGGATCGCCGGGGTGGAGAAGTTGGAGGCCGGCCCCAAGGGCATGGTGGTGGGCTTCCGCGGCAATGTCTTCGCCAATCCCGCCGGGTTGATCGCCTGGCTGGCGACGCGCGGCGGCAGCATCCGTCTGCGGCCCGATCACAAGCTGGCCCTGGTGCGCGAAATGGATCTGCGGGCGCGTCTGGCGGCGGCGCGCGATCTGCTCGACAATCTGGTGCGCATCGCGGGGCAGGCCCGCGCGGCATAGGGACGATCACATGAGTCGGTTCGCCTACGTCAACGGTCGCTACCTGCCACAGAGCGAGGCAGCGGTGAACATCGAGGATCGCGGCTTTCAGTTCGCCGATGCGATCTACGAGGTGGTGCATCTTTTCGACGGCCGATTCATCGATGCGGACCGCCATCTGGACCGGCTGGATCGCTCGCTGCGCGAAATCCGCCTGCCGGCGCCGATGGGGCGCAGCGCCCTGATCGCGGTGCTGAATGAGGTGGCACGACGCAACCGGCTGCGTGAAGGATTGCTCTATATGCAGGTCTCGCGCGGCGTTGCCCGGCGGGATCATCCATTTCCGAATCCCGCGCCGCGCCCCACTCTGGTGGTGACGATCCGCCGGATTCCGCCCTATCCGACTTCCCCCGATGGCTGGGCCGGCAGCGTGATCACCACCCCCGATATCCGCTGGGGGCGCTGCGACATCAAATCGGTCGGGTTGCTGCCGAATGTGCTGGCCCGCCAGGCGGCGCGCGAACAGGGGGCGAACGAGGCGATCCTCGTCGATCAGGATGGCATGGTGACCGAGGGCGCCGCGACCAGCTTCTGGATCGTCGATGCCGCCGGCGTCCTGCGTACCCGCGCCCTGGATCACGCTATTTTGCCTGGCTGCACCCGCGGTGCGCTGATCGCCCTGCTGGATCAGGCAGGCATTGCCCATTCCGAGGAGCGCTTCAGTGTCGCGGACCTGCGCCAAGCGCGCGAGGCCTTCATCAGCAGCGCCACCAGCTTCGTGAAGCCCATCGTCACGGTGGATGGCGCAGCCGTGGGCGATGGCAAGATCGGTCCGGTCACGCGCCAGCTATTCGATCTGTTCGCCCGGCACGTGAAGGGCAATCTGTAATCGCCGCCCTCCGCCGTATGCGCTGGGCTTGCGATGCGGCGATCAACCCGAACCCGCGAGCGCGGCGGCGGGCATCGCCCTTTCGGGCTTGCCCGCGGCCGCGCAGGGCGGGAAATCGTCGATCAGACGCCGCGACGGAAGGTGCCGGCGGCGATCGCCCGGAAATCCGCCCGGCTGATCGACAGGTCATGCAGGTCGCGGTCGCTCATGCGCGCAAGCTCCGCGAGTTCGCGCTGGCGGGCGCGATACGCGGCGAAACCAGCCGCGAGGCGCTGGAACAGACCGCTCGTCTTGCGGGAGGCGGGAAGGGTGGAGCGGGAAACGCCGCTCGAAATCGCCATTGCCATGACGCAGTCTCCTTACTCTCAACACAGCATTTGCTGCGCTGCAACATAAGGCGATCCGGGCAAGGTAAGTCAAGAATTCTGCCATAACCTCCGCGCAATCCCGCCCCGCGCGCATCGCATCGCGCGCCTTTCGCCCTGGCGCCGCCGTGCCGGTCGCCGCGTCCCGGCATGTGGCACGCCTGCGCGCTCTCCCTTGTCGACAATTGCCGGGCGCGCCATGCTGGGTCATCCCGCCCGTCGCGCTTCGCGCCGTCCCGCCAGCCTGCCGGATTGCGTGCCCTGCCCGACGGGCGCCCTGCATGCGAAGGACCATCCCGATGAATGCTCCTGTCGTTTTCGATCGCGCCGGCCAGGAGAGATATGCCGTCGGCCAGCCCGTCTCCCGCAAGGAGGATCCTGTCCTGCTGCAAGGCCAGGGGCGCTATACCGACGATCTGAACGTGCCCGGCCAGGCCTATGGCGTAATGGTGCGCAGCCGCATCGCGCATGGACGGATCCTCGGCATCGACACCGAAGCGGCACGCGCCATGCCGGGGGTGCTGGGCATCTATACCGGCGCCGATCTGCTGGACGCCGGGATCGGCAACATGCCCTCTGGCGCGGATTTCAAGAATCACGACGGCTCGGCCATGCCCAAGCCGGTCCAGCCGCCGCTGACCACCGATAAGGTGCGCTTCGTCGGCGATCCGGTCGCGGTGGTGGTGGCCGAAACCGCGAAGCAGGCCAAGGACGCCGCGGAAGCGGTGATGCTCGACATCGACGCCCTGCCGGCGGTGACCAATGCCGCCGACGCCGCTGCCCCGGGCGCGCCGCTGGTGCATGAGAGCACGCCGGACAACGTCATCCTGGATTTCCACCACGGCGACAAGGCGGCGGTGGCAGCGGCCTTTGCCAAGGCGGCTCATGTCACCAGCCTGCGGATCCGCAACAGCCGGGTCGTGGTCTGTCCGATGGAACCGCGCTCGGCGATTGGCGAGTTCGAGGTCGAGACGGGGCGCTGGGTGCTGCGGCTCGGCTGTCAGGGCGTGTTTCCGATGCGCCAGCTCCTGTCGATCCCGCTGAAGACCCCGGTCGATAAGATCCGCGTGCTGACCGGCAATGTCGGCGGCTCGTTCGGGATGAAATCCTCCTGCTATCCCGAATATATCGCCATCCTGCATGCGGCGCGCACGCTGGGCCGGGCGGTGAAATGGACCGATGAGCGGTCGGAAAGCTTTCTGTCGGACAGCCACGGGCGCGATCACGACATGGAGCAGTCGATCGCGCTGGATGCCGATGGCCGCATTCTGGCGCTGCGGGTGACGGGCTACGGCAATATCGGCGCCTATCTGTCGAACGGCACGGTATTGCAGCCGACCGGCAACATCGTGAAGAACACGATCGGCGTCTATGCGACGCCGCTGCAGGAAGTTGCCACCAAAGCCATGTTCACGAACACCACGCCGGTCGGTCCCTATCGCGGCGCCGGGCGGCCGGAGGGGAATTACTACATCGAACGCCTGCTCGATACCGCAGCGCGCGAAATGAACATCGACCGTGCCGAAATCCGCCGGCGCAACCACATCCAGCCGGAGGCGATCCCGTATAAGACGCCGGCTGACACGGTTTATGACA
>JAGWRU010000041.1 GCA_028869595.1 Rhodospirillales bacterium | reverse complement strand
CGAACCGGTGGCCGCGGGTGCCGCGCGCGCCGATGCCGCGGTGCTGGTCGGCGCCGACCGCAGCGGGGCGTTGGCGCGCCTGCCGGCCGGTCTGCCGGTGCTGCACGCCGCACTGCGCCCCGATGCCGCGCAGGCGGCACTGGCCGGAAGACGGGTGGTCGCCTTCGCCGGCATCGCCATTCCGGAGAAATTCTTTGCCTCGCTGGCCGAAGCCGGCGCCCAGGTGATGGAGCGCCATTCCTTCCCCGATCACTACCGGTTTTCCGGGGCGGAGCTGGATTTCCTGGCCGAACGCGCCGATCTGCGCCGCGCCGTGCTGGTCACCACGCCGAAGGATGCGATGCGCCTGCCCGTGGCCTTCCGCCGCCGCGTGCGGGTGGCTGGCGTGACGCTGGAATTCGCCGATCCGGCGGCGCTGGCGGCCATGCTGGACCGCGCGCTCGGCCCGGCCCCGCGCGCATAGCCGCCGACGCTCGCGCGGTGCGGCTCAGCTGGCCTGCTGGATCGCCGAGAGAATCCACCGCCCGCCGCCGGCCGATGCGCGCAGGAAGGTCCAGATCTCGGTGGCGGTAACATGCTCGCCGGGATTGCCGTCGACGATGCGCCCGGCGGCATCATAGGTCACGTCGGTCATGGAAAAGCGCATCGCAACCGTTGCATAATCGCGCCCCGGTTCGGCCCAGGCCTGGGCCAGATCGCCTTGCAGCAGGCGCACATCGGCAACCACGTTGCGCACCCCGCGACTTGCCTGCCCGGCCAGTTGCTCGCTGAAATAGCCCAGCATCTCCGGGGTGGTCAGGGCGCGCAGCGTGGCGAGGTCGTGGTTGCTCCAGGCGGTCTGGACGGCGATCAGAATCTGCTCGAAGGCCTGGTAATCGACCTGGGTGATAGCGATCGGCGGGCCGGGCTGCGGCGCGGCGCGCGCGCCGAACCCGCCCGCCGCCCCGCCCATCGGGCCGACGAAACCGCCGCCGCCTGGCCCGCTTGCCACCATGCTCGGACCGCGAAACAGCCGCATGACGAAGCGCACCAGCATCACGATCAGCACGATGCGGATGATCAGGCCGAACAGCCCCATCATGCCGAAGCCACCGCCCATCAGCATGCTGCCCAGGCCGAAGCCGATCAGCCCGCCCAGCAGACCGCCGCCGAAGCCGCTGCGATAGCCGGAACCGCTGTAATTCTGCCCGTACGGCGTGGTGCTGCGGGTCATCGGCGCGGCATAGGGAGCGGTGCGGGTGGCCGGCGGCGCCGACCACGTATTGCTGCCCCGGCTGCCGAAGGAGCTGCCATAGCCCGCCCGCGCCTCGGCCGCGTGCGGCGCCAGGGCCAGGCCGGCAAGCAGCGTCAGGACGGAAAGACAGGCGATCAGGCGGCGCATGCTGCGCTCCATCGGGCTGGTTCAGGCGCCGGCCAGGGTCAGCCCGTCGACCCGCAGCGTCGGCGCGTCGGTGCCGTGGCGGAATACCAGATCATCGGCCGGCGTCAGATGGGCGAACATCTCGATCAGATTGCCGGCGATGGTGATTTCGGCGACCGGCTCGGCCAGTTGCCCGTCGCGGATCATGAAGCCGGCCGCGCCGCGGCTGTAATCGCCGGTCACGCCGTTCACGCCCATGCCGATCAGCTCGGTGACGTAAAGGCCTTCCTTGATATCGGCCATCAGCGCGGCGGGCGACAGGCTGCCCGGGGCGAGAAACAGATTGCTCGGGCTGGGCGAGGGCGGCCCGCCAGTGCCGCGCGCCGCATGGCCGGTGGAGGCAAGGCCGAGCTGGCGGGCAGCGCGGCTATCCAGGAACCAGGTGGTCAGCACCCCATCCTCGATCACGTTGCGCCGCGCGGTGGGCGTGCCCTCGCTGTCATAGGGCAGGGAACGCAGGCCGCGCACCCGGTGCGGATCGTCGGTGACGGTGATGCCGGCGGCGAAAATCCGCTGGCCCATGCGGTCCTTCAGGAAGCTCGACCCGCGCGCCACGCTGGCGCCGTTGATGGCACCGGCCAGATGGCCGAGCAGCCCGGCGGCGACGCGCCGGTCATAGATCACCGGCAGGCGCGCAGTGCGCGCGCGCACCGGGTTGAGGCGCGCTACCGCACGTTCGCCGGCACGCCGGCCGATCAGCGCGGGATCCTCCAGATCGGCGCGATGGATGGTGCGGTGATACTCGTAGTCGCGCTGCATCGCCGTGCCGGTGCCGGCCAGCGCGGTAGCGGCGACGGTATGCGCGCTGCGGGTCAGTGTCGCGGCGAAACCGGCCGAGGTGACCAGCGCTGCCTCGCTGCGTCCGAAGCCGGCCTCGGCACCCTCGGAATTGGTCACGCCGGCAACCGAGCGGGCCGCGTCCTCGGCGACCGCCGCCTGCTCGGCCAGCGAAGCCGCGGCCGGCTCCTGCCCGTCATCGAGGTCGAGGGCGCGCGCGTCGCGCGGCGGCGCGGCGGTGTCGGCAAGCCCGGCGAACGGATCGTCCGGCACGACCTTCGCCATCGCCACGGCGCGTGCCGCCATCTCGGCAAAGGCGGCGGGATCGACGGTGGTGGAGGAGACGATCGCCGATTTCTGCCCGACGAAGACGCGCAGGCCGAGATCGCGGCCCTCGCTGCGTTCGATATGCTCCACCGCCCCGGCGCGGCGCTGCACCGACAGCGAGGTGCCGGACAGCAGCAGCGCATCCGCCGCATCCGCCCCGGCGGCGCGGGCGCGGGCGATCAGATCGGCCAGCAGGGTCAGGGGATCGTGTGCCATGCTCAGGCCGCCAGTTTTTCGGCGATATCGGCAAGCCCCGGCACCCGCCCGGTCGGCCCCAGCGTGGCGAGCGTCGGCTTGGCGCGGAACAGGCGGCGGGCGGCGCGGGCCACATCTTCCCGCGTGACGGCGGCGATCTTCGCCACGGTTTCCGCCGTCGGCACGACGCGGCCGAAAACCTGGATCTGGCGGGCGATCTGCTCGCAGCGGCTACCGGTGCTTTCCAGCGACATCAGCAGGCTGGCCTTGACCTGGGCGCGGGCGCGGTCGAGTTCCACCGCCGTCACATCCTGCTGCACCGCGCGCAGTTCGGCGAGGGTGACGGGCATCAGCTCCGCCGCTTCGCTTTCCCCGGTGCCGGCATAGATGCCGAACAGCCCGCCATCGGCGAAGGGCGCGCTGAAGGAATAGACCGAATAGACCAGCCCGCGCTTTTCCCGCACTTCCTGAAACAGGCGCGAGGACATGCCCCCGCCCAGCAAGGTGGAGAGCAGCAGGGTCGGGTAGTAATCGGGATCGGAATAGCCGACCGAGGGAAAGCCCAGCACGATATGCACCTGATCGAGGTCGCGCCCCTCGCGGAAGTCCCCGCCGGTGTAGCTGGCCGGCGCGATGGCCGGCGGCGGCTCGGCCGGCAGATCGGCGAAGTGTTTTTCGGCCAGGGCCAGGATCGCGTCGTGGTCGAGATTGCCGGCCGCCGCCACCACCACGTTCGAGGCGGCGTAATGGGTGCGCATATACTGCGTCAGCATGCTGCGCGGCATGGCGCGGATACCGGTTTCGCTGCCCAGCACCGGCCGGCCGAGCGGCTGGGCGGGAAAGGCCGCTTCCTGGAAATGGTCGAAGATGATGTCGTCGGGCGTATCGTTGGCCTGACCGATTTCCTGCAGGATGACGCCGCGCTCGCGCTCCAGCTCCTCCGGCTCGAAGGTGGAATGGGTCAGGATGTCGCCGATGATGTCGGCGCCCAGCGCGGTGTCTTCCTTCAGCACCTTGACGTAATAGGCGGTCTGTTCGCGCGCGGTATAGGCGTTGATCTGCCCGCCCACCGCCTCGATCTCCTCGGCGATCGCGGCCGCGGTGCGCCGTTCGGTGCCCTTGAAGGCCATGTGTTCGAGGAAGTGGGAAACGCCGTTCTCCTCCGCCCGTTCGTTGCGCGAGCCGGAGGCGACATAGGCGCCGAGCGAGACCGTCTCCACCCGCTCCATACGTTCCGTGACCACCGTCAGGCCGGAGGGCAGGCGGGTCAGGCGGATCGGGTCGCGAGAAGCGATATCGTTCACGGAACTTGCCTTTCGGTGGGCACGCGAAACCAGGACGGCGCGCAGGCGGGAGCGGTGGATATAGGCGTTCCCGCCCGGTTTGGCATCATCCCGCCCGATTCCGCCCGACCAGCGCCCGCAGCGCCCCGGCCACGGCGGCGGGATCGTTGGGCAGCACGTCGAAATGTTCCGCCCGGTCGAACAGATCGGCCAGACGCGGCGGCAGCGGACAATCCTGGCCGGTGGCGGCGCGCATCGCCTCGGGGAATTTGGCCGGATGGGCGGTGGCCATGGCGATCACCGGGATCGCCGGATCGGGCCGCGCGGCGCGGGCGGCGGCGATGCCGATGGCGCTGTGCGGATCGGCGAGGTAGCCGGTTTCACGGTACAGCCGGGCGATTTCCGCCGTGGTGGCGGCATCGTCCAGCGCGAAGCCGGTAAACACCCCGCCCAGGCCGCGCCAGGCGGCATCGGGCACCGCCATGCGGCCGGTGGCGCGGAAGCCGGCCATCACGGCGGCGGTGGCGGCACCGTCGCGGCCCAGCGCCTCGAACAGCAGACGCTCGAAATTGGAGGAGACCTGGATGTCCATGCTGGGCGACAGGCTGGGCAGCACCGGGCGCACCGACATGTCGTTGGCGGTGAGGAAGCGCGCCAGGATGTCGTTATGGTTGGAACCGACGATCAGCCGCGCCACCGGCAGGCCCATGCGCCGCGCCACCCAGGCGGCCAGCACATTGCCGAAATTGCCGGTCGGCACGGCAAAGGCCACTTCCCGGTCGGGCGCGCCGAGCGCCAGGGCGGCGGCGACGTAATAGGGGATTTGGGCGGTGATGCGCGCCCAGTTGATGGAATTGACCGCCGAGAGGTGCATTTCCCGCCGGAACGGGGCATCGGCGAACAGCGATTTCACGATGTCCTGGCAGTCGTCGAACGTACCTTCGATCGCGATGTTGCGGATATTGGGCGCGGTGACGGTGGTCATCTGCCGGCGCTGCACGTCGCTGGTGCGGCCATGCGGGTGCAGGATGGCGATATCGACGCGGGCGCGCCCGGCACAAGCCTCGATCGCGGCCGAGCCGGTATCGCCGGAGGTGGCGCCGACGATCGCCACGCGGGCATCGCGGGCGGTGAGCACATGATCGAACAGGCGGCCCAGCACCTGCATCGCCATGTCCTTGAAGGCGAGGGTGGGGCCGTGAAACAGCTCCATCGCGAACAGGCCGCGATCGAGCTGGACCAGCGGCACGGTGGCGGGGTGGTTGAAGCCGGCATAGGCGGCGGTGGTGATGGAACGCAGCGTGTCGGGCGGCACGGCATCGCCGATGAAGGGCGCCATGACGCGGGCGGCGAGTTCGGGGTAGGGCAGGCCGCGCATCGCCCGCCATTCACCCGGCGAGAAACCCGGCCAGGTTTCGGGGAGGTAGAGCCCGCCATCCTCGGCCAGGCCAGCCAGCAGCACGCCGGCGAAATCGAGAACCGGCGCGGAGCCGCGAGTGGAGATGTAGCGCATGGGGCGGAGGATAGTGGGGTTGGTGGGGGGGAGGATAGGGGGGTGGGTGGTTTCGAACCACGCCATGCGCTCGACTGTGCGGCGTCAAGCGGACACACTGGGCTGATTGCGGGCGACTGCTACGCAAATATAGCGAGCATATTTCTTGAGTAGCATGACCGCGATTCCCCCCGGACAGCCGTTAGGCGATTTTCCGCCCCTTCGTTCAGATGATTACCTGCGCGACTATAATCTAGCCACCCTCAACAGCCAGCGGGTATTGCTTAGACGGAAAGTCATGTTCGCCATAGTCTGTAAAAGGTCCCTGATAATCAATCAGGTAGAACGTAAGTTGCCTCAAAAGTACTTCCACCCTATGTATTTGATCAAGCAGTTTCTGCATATCAACGAGCGTCGGTTCCTTGAGGTCCTGTGGTCTTGGATGAACGTGCCTATTGCGGAGATATGACCACGCATTTATGTAGTTCTTTTCCACTCGCCCCATAGCGGCCAGCGCATATAGGGTGTCTTGAGGGCGCTTGTTACTCATCGCGTTGATCTGACCTTTGGCTCGGCTCACGATATCTGCTGACAGGTCCTTCTGTTCGGTTAGCCACGCAAGTGCACGTGTCCGATAGAGGGTGAGTTCCTCTGCCCTGTCGCCGTCACTAGCAATGTCAATCAAGCCGGTTACAGCTTCCACCGCGACGGAAATGCCGACCGCCCAGGCATCGACGGAATTCGCTGTTGCTTCGCATGCGTTGTAAAGGTGATAGGCTACAGGGTTCCTGTCGTTACCTTGGGTCTTCTGAACGACATACGCGAGATACACCTCGAATAAGCGCCAGCCATGTTCAAGAAAATAGGATGACCCAGGCGAAATTGGTGGGCCGAACTGCGTACGCGCTGCTTTTCTTCGTGGTGATAAGAGTTCAAGATGCAGTTCCTCGTCATGACTCCATAATCTAGCACGCCAAAACGCCGACCTGGCTGTCAGGTATTGAAACGCCTCCTGAATTCTGAGATCGAACGCTACAGGAAGCGGCGTCTCGGAGGTCAACTCCACAATGGTGTCGTCGATGCTTTCGGGCTGCCGTACTTTAATTTTCGCGCCGCAGATCTCGAATTGGGTGTGGTCTCTAACATAGTAGCGATGTCCATGCTTTTCCGTCTCACTCATCTGGCGAAGCGGAACTTGATATTTCTCGAAAAAATGTAGGCGGAGATAGTGATCGTGCCGGGGCTTGCCGACACGCCCGGTCATCGACTGCATTTTTCCTTGCGCTAGGACAGTCATATCGGAGACATCCCAATACGGCTCGAGCAAAATCCGTGTTGCAGTCCAGAGCTTCCCGTCGTAATCGGTTGCTTTGAGATCGTAGAATGCCGCGTCCTTGTAGATCGTTCCGGCGCCCCCGCTGAACATTGCCTCAAAATGGCCGAGAGGCTTAGCGTTGTGTCTGGCGACGTAGATTTTGAAGATTAATACGCCACTATCGGCCTGACGGATGTAGCCCTGACCTTCAAAGGACTCGCCGCCCTCCATGTGCTGAGTCAGCACCATGTGCTTGCAATCAATATCGAGCGCGCCACGGCGAAACGCATCGATGGTCTCGTCAACATTGAACATCATTACTCCATAATAATGACTGTCGTCGTTCTCCAAAATATCTTTTTGCAAGTTACCACGGTTATCCCGAGCGACCTTTTACGTTATGCAACTTCGCTCACTAGTAAGCTGGCGGCATCTTGTGCAAGCCCGTAGCCAATCGGAATGATCCCGGTCCCGAAAACTCAAGTCAGCTTTGCCCCCCCCTAAAACGGCACCCCCTCCAACCGCCCCATCCGCCCAGCCACGAAATCCCGCTTCGCCTGCGCCAGACGCTCCGGCGTATCCATCACGAACGGGCCGGCAAACAACACCGCGCCCTGCACCGTCCCGCCGCCCAGCAACGCAACCTCCACTGCCTCCGTCCCCTCCGCCACCACCGCCACCTGCGTCCCGCCGCTCAACAACCCCAGCGCGCCGGTCGGCAGAACCGTGCCGCCAACCCGCGCCTGCCCCTGCAGCACGTACACCCCCAACTCCACCTCGGCATCCACCGTCAGCGTCCGCGCCGCCCCGGCTTCCAGCCGCAGCCGGGCAAACACCGCCCCGCCGCTCAGCGCCATCGGCCCCTGCACGCCATCCACTGTCCCCGCCACCACGTGCAGGCGCGAACCCTCCGCCGCCAGTTCCGGAATCTCCGCCGCCGGCAGCGATGTGTAGCTCGGCTCCACCAGCTTCAATTCCGGCGGCAGGCTGACCCAAAGCTGCAAGCCGTGCCGCCCGCTTAGCGGCTGTTCGGCGTGCAGCATGCCGCGCCCGGCGCGGATGAATTGCGCATCGCCCGGCCCCAGCCGGTCGCGAAAGCCCATGCTGTCGCGATGCTCCACCCCGCCTTCCAGCAGATAGCTGATCACCTCGATCCCGGCATGCGGATGCGGCTGATCGCCGATGCCGCGCCGGCTGTGATGGCGGTAATGATCGATGAATACGAACGGCCCCAGCGCGGTGCGTTCCTCCAGCGGCAAGGCGCGGCGCAAATGCATATCGCCATCGTCGATCAGGCTTGCGGCCTGCAGAATTTCCGTCACGGCGCGCTGCATGGCGGTTCTCCCTCGTTCCATCCGATCTCCCTCGTTCCATCCGAATGGTTACGGCGCGCCTTGCATCAGCACCCGCACATGCGCCGCGGCCGAGGCGGCCAGCGCGGCAAGGTCGTACCCGCCCTCCAGCACCGAGACCATCCGCCCATCGCAATGCCGATCCGCCACGCCCAGCAAGGCGTGGGTCAGCCAGACGAAATCCTCGGTCTCCAGCTCCAGCGCGGCCAGCGGGTCGGCGCGATGCGCATCGAAGCCGGCGGAGACGATCAGCACCTCCGGCGCGAAGGCTTCCAGCGCCGGCAGGATGGTGGCGTCCCAGCCGGCGCGGAAGGCCGCACTGCCGGCCCCGGGCGGCAGCGGCAGGTTCACGATATTGCCGGCAATGCCGGTATCGGATGCCCGCCCGGTGCCCGGATAGCACGGGAATTGATGAGAGGAGGCGTAGAACAGATCGCCATCCCGGGCGAACATCGCCTCCGTCCCGTTGCCGTGATGGACGTCGAAATCCACCACCGCGATGCGCCGCTTGCCCCAGCGCGCGCGGGCGTGCTGCGCGGCCACGGCCACGTTGTTGAACAGGCAGAACCCCATCGGCCGGGCCGGTTCGGCATGATGGCCGGGCGGGCGGATGGCGGCGAAGGCGGTGCGCGCCTGCCCGCCCAGCACCGCATCCACCGCCGCCACCGCCCCGCCGGCCGCCAGCAGCGCCGCGCGCCGCGTGCCCGGGCCGAATTGCGTGTCGGGGTCCAGCGCGAGGCGCTCCCCCGCCGCCACCTCCAGCGCCAGGATCGCGGCGACGTAGTCGGGCGGATGGGCGCGGCAAAGCTGCTCCTCGCTCGCCTCCGGCGCGGGCAGGCGCAGCAGGGTGGCGAATTCCGGGGCATCCAGCGCGGCCAGCACGGCGCGCAGCCGGTCGGGGCATTCGGGATGGCCGGGGCCGGGATCGTGGCCGATGCAGTCGGAATGGGTGATCAGGGCGGTGGTCATGGCGCTTTTCCGGCCTGCGCATCCTCCGCCCGGCGGCGGATCAGGAAGGAGAACACGCCCTGATCCTCGCTGAAGGCCAGCAGGGCGTGGCCGGTTTCCTCGCAATAGGCACGGAAATCGGCCACTGCCGCGCGGTCGGTCGCCAACACCCGCAGCCGCGCGCCCGGGGCCATGCCGCGCAGGGCGCGATTGGCGCGCAGCACCGGCAGCGGGCAGTTCATGCCCTTCACGTCCAGCAGGGTTTCTTGGGTTGGTGCGCTCATGCCCTATCCTGGCGCTGCGCACCGCGCTTGAGCAAGCCGCCCAAGCCGCCCATTCTATCCCCATGAGCAAGCATCGCATCGGCATCGACCTGGGCGGCACCAAG
Source organism: Rhodospirillales bacterium (assembly GCA_028869595.1). Classification (GTDB taxonomy): domain Bacteria; phylum Pseudomonadota; class Alphaproteobacteria; order Acetobacterales; family Acetobacteraceae; genus JAGWRU01. Next base: position 28,573 of record JAGWRU010000041.1, on the reverse strand, counting down.
ATCGAGATCGCGGTTCTCGGTCCCGACGGGGCGGAATGCCTGCGCCATCGCATCCCCACCCCGAAAGGCTACGACGCGGCGGTGGAGGCCATTGCCGGGCTGGTGGAGCAGGCGGAGGCCAAGCTGAGCATCGCAGCGACCGTCGGCATCGGCATTCCCGGCGCGATCAGCCCCAAGACCGGGCTGGTCAAGAATGCCAACTCCAACGCCCTGAACGGGCATGCCTTCGATCGCGACATCAGCGCCCGACTGAAGCGGACGGTGCGGGTGGAAAACGACGCCAATTGCTTCGCCCTCAGTGAAGCAAGCGACGGCGCCGGCAAGGGTCATGATCTGGTGTTCGGCGTGATCCTGGGCACCGGGGTGGGCGGCGGCATCGTCTATCGCGGCCGGCTGCATGCCGGGCCGCACCGCATCGCCGCCGAATGGGGCCATAACCCGCTGCCCTGGCCGGGCGTGTGGGAATTGCCGGGCGTGCATTGCTGGTGCGGCAACTGGAACTGTCTGGAAACCGTGCTGTCCGGCCCCGCTTTGGCCCGCGATTGCGACGGGCCGGAGGCGCACGATGCCTCCACCATCGAAGCCCGCGCCGAAGCCGGCGAACGGCGCGCCCAGGCGGCGCTGGCCCGCCACGCCGAACGGCTGGCGCGCGGCCTGGCCCATATCGTCAATCTGATCGACCCGGACGTGATCGTGCTGGGCGGCGGGCTGTCGAACATGGTGCATCTCTATCGCGACCTGCCCGGCCTGCTGCCGCGCCACGTCTTCAGCGATGCGGCGGAAACCCCGATCGTGAAGAATGTCCACGGCGATTCCTCCGGCGTGCGGGGTGCCGCCTGGCTGTGGCAGGCGGGGGAGGATGATGGCCGCGCTGTGTCGTGACTGCCTGGCCATCCTGCCCGGCCCGGCGCCATCGTGCGGGCAATGCGGCGGGCGGCGCGTGCTGGCGCATGACGAATTATTCGACCTCGCCATCGCCCATGTCGATTGCGACGCCTTCTTTGCCAGTGTGGAAAAGCGCGACCGGCCGGAACTTGCGACGCGCCCGGTGATCATCGGCGGCGGCGTGCGCGGCGTGGTCAGCACCGCCTGCTACATCGCCCGCCTGTCCGGCGTGCACAGCGCGATGCCGATGTTCAAGGCGCTGAAAGCCTGTCCGCAGGCGGTGGTGATCCGCCCCGATTTCGCGAAATACACCGACGCCGCGCGCCGCATCCGCGCGCTGATGGGCGCGCTGACGCCGCTGGTGCAGCCGCTTTCGATCGATGAAGCGGTGCTCGATCTATCCGGCACGGCGGCGCTGCATCGCGCCCCGCCGGCCGTGGTGCTGGCGCGGTTCGCCCTGGCGGTGGAGCGGGAGGTGGGGGTGAGCATTTCCATCGGCCTCGCCCCCAACCGGCTGCTGGCCAAGATGGCGGCGGGCTGGGACAAGCCGCGCGGCTTCGCGGTGATCGGCGCGGCGGAGGCGCCGTCGCGCCTGGCGCCGCTGGCGGTGGGCGAATTACCCGGGGTCGGGCCGGCCCAGGCGCGGCGGCTGGCCGGGTTGGGGCTGACCCGGGTCGGCCAGATCCAGGCGCTCGACCCGCGCGGCGCGCTAGCCCGGCTGGGGCCGGACGGGCCGGCATTGCTCGCCCGCGCGCTGGGCCAGGATGCGCGCCGCGTCGATCCGACGCGGGAGACCAAATCGGTCAGCGCGGAGACGACGTTCGCCGCCGATCTCAACGATGCCGCGACGCTGGAACCGGCTTTGTGGCATCTGGCGGAAAAACTCGCCCGGCGGCTGCGCGAACAGGAACTCGCGGCGGGCGGCGTGGTGCTGAAGCTGAAAACCGCCGCCTTCGCCTTGCGCACCCGCAGCCAGCGCCTGGCCAATCCCACGCTGCTGCCCGATCTGATCTTCGAGACGGCGCGGGGTCTGCTGGCGCGCGAGATCGACGGGACCTATTTCCGTCTGATCGGCATCGGCGCGGCGCCGTTGCGCCCGGCGGAGGAAGCCGATCGCGGCGATCTGGTCGATCGCGACACCGCCAAGCTGGTCGCCGCCCAGGGCGCCATCGACCGGCTGCGGGCCCGCTTCGGGGCCGGCGCGATTGCCAAGGGGCGGACTATTTTTTCCGGATCAACAAAGACGTAACCCCGTCCGGCGCGGTTTCCTGGGCCAGGATCGCATGGCCCAGCGCGGCGGCGCTGGCCGGGACATTGGCCAGCGGCTCGGCGCCTTTCAGGCGGACGCGCAGCAGCGCGCCGGAATGCAGCCGATCGAGGGCAAGGCGGGTGCGCACGAAGGTCATCGGGCAGATTTCCCCGGTGATATCGAGCTCCATATCGGCTTGTAAGCATTCGTCCATGATATTGACCTGCGTATTGACAAACCAAATATAGGTTGCGAAACGCCTTGCGCGCATCCTATACCGCCACAATTCTTGCTAACAGAGGATCAAAATATGGCTGAGCATCCGGCAAACAACACCGTTCTGGGGCTTACCGCGCAAATCGTTTCCGCGCATGTCGCCAATAATTCGGTGTCCGTGGATGCGCTGCCGGGGTTGATCCAGGATGTCTATCGCACGCTTTCCGGCGTGGACAAGGATCCGGCTCCGGTCGAACGTCCGCAACCTGCGGTTCCCGTGAAGAAGTCGGTGTTTCCCGACTACATCGTCTGCCTGGAAGACGGCAAGCAGCTGAAAATGCTGAAGCGGCATCTCAAAACGTCTTACAACATGACGCCGGAACAATATCGCGAGCGCTGGGGTCTGGCCGCCGACTATCCGATGGTCGCGCCGAGCTATGCCAAGCATCGTTCCTCTCTGGCCAAGAAGATCGGCCTGGGCACCAAGCCGCGCGGGCGCAAGTAATCTGCCGCACCACCCCCGCCGGCAACGCGCGGGGGCTGCCTGCTTCGCCGGGTTTGCCTTACGTCGGGCCTGCCGATAGGGTCGGCCCGGCCTTGCCGTTCGCCCGCGCGACGGCTGCCGGCTGCTTGGCATGGGGATCGGATGGAATCGCGGATCGAGCGCCTCTGCGTCGAACGGGGCCTGAAAATGACCGGCCAGCGCCGTGTCATCGCCCGCGTTCTGTCGGAGGCGAGCGATCATCCGGATGTCGAGGAATTGTACCGCCGCGCCGTCACCCTGGATCGCCACATCTCCATCGCCACCGTCTATCGCACGGTGCGCCTGCTGGAGGAGAAAGGCATCCTGGAGCGGCGCGATTTCGGCGGCGGGCGGGCGCGGTATGAACCCACCGAGCATGGCCGGCATTACCACCTGATCGATGTCGAAAGCGGGCGGGTGGTGGAGTTTCAGGATGCCGAGCATGAACGCCTGATGCAGATCATCGCCGAGCGTCTGGGCTTCGATCTGGTATCGTGGCGGCTGGAATTATTCGGCCGCCGCCGCGCCGAGCCGGAATTGGCGGAAGCCGCCGAGCCCGCCGCCGAACCCGCCGCCCCGGGTCGGAGCGCGCGGCGATGAGCCCCGATATCCCCCCGCCCGCGGCAGCCCCCTTCCCGGAATTGCGGGCCGGCAATCTCGGCGTGCGCATCGCCGAGACGGCGGAGGAAATCGACGCCGTTCAGGCGCTGCGCTACCGGATTTTCTACCAGGAGCTGGGCGCGCACCCCGATGCGGCGGCGCTGGCAAGCGGACGCGATGCCGATGATTTCGACCCGGTGGCCGATCACCTGCTGGTGGTCGATCATTCCATCGGTGCCGGACCGGAAGGGGTGGTCGGCACGTATCGCCTGATCCTGCCGGAGGCGGCGGCGCGGATCGGACGCTTCTATTCCGCCGATGAATACGACATCGGCCCGATGCTGGGATTTGCCGGCCGCGTGCTGGAACTGGGCCGCTCCTGCGTCGATGCCGGCTATCGCAACCGCGCGGCGATGCAGCTGCTGTGGCGCGGCATCGCCGCCTATGTCTTTCATCACGGCATCGACCTGATGTTCGGCTGCGCCAGCCTGCCCGGCACCGATCCCGATGCGCTGGCGACGGAGCTGACCTATCTGCACGCCCATCATCTGGCGCCGCCGGAAATCCGTCCGCGCGCCCGCGCCGAACGCTATGTCGAGATGCGCCGCCTGGATGCCGCCGGCCTCGATACCCGCCGCGCCCTGGCGGAGCTGCCGCCGCTGATCAAGGGCTATCTCCGCCTGGGCGGGTTCGTCGGCGACGGGGCGGTGATCGACCGGCAGTTCAACACCACCGATGTCGCCGTGGTGGTGAAGACCGATCTGGTGACGGATAAATATTACCGCCACTACGAACGGGAAAATCGCGAGGCGGGTTAGGTCGGCGTCACCGCGCCGCCGCGCCGTTCCAATCGACGCTTCCCGGCCGCGCCACCGGCACGCCGCCGATGCTCACTTGCCCCGCTTGCAGGCGCACCGGCACCACCACCTCGGACGGGCCACCGCCCTCCGGCGCGTGCGCCAGCAATCCCAGCACCGCCGCCGCCGCGCCCGCCGCATCGGCGCTGATCACCCCGCCACGCGCCAAGGCCTGGAGCGTGCCGGCATAGCCGACGATGCGCGCCGTCGCCGACATGACCGGCTGCAAGCCATCATCCAGCCGCGCCGAGCCGGCCAGGGACAGGCCGAGCGGTCCCCAGCCCATCGCCAGTCGCTTGAGATCCAGCACCCCGCCGGCCTTCTGCCACGCCGCCGCCAGCGCCCGCGCCGAGGGCGCGCCGGGCTGCAATGCCGCCAGCCCGCCCAGCGAGCCCTCCAGCGAGATCGAGGAGAGATGCCGCCCCAGCGCCCAGCGCTGGCCCGCCGGCAGCAGGATCGCCTCCAGAGAGGAGGTGTAGTGCAGCACCGCCCCGCCCGACGCGGCCGGCAGGTCGGTATGCGCCTGCAACAGGCCGATGCCGACCGCATGATCGGCGGATGCGCCCTGGGGCGTCAGCGTCACCGATTTGCCGGCCACATCCACCACCGGCGCCGCTCCCTGCTGTGGCGTCACGGTGATCGTGAAACGCTCGGCATGCAGCACGATGGGGCTCGCTGCGCCCAGACGCAGCACCGGATCGCGCGGCAGAATGCGCAGCGTATAGGGCAGGCTGAACAGGCCGATATCCAGCGCCAGGCGCGGTGCCTGCAGGGCGAGCCCCCCCGGCATCACCGCCGTGCCGCCGGTCAGGGAGACATCGCGCAGATCGAGCCTGGCATCGAAAGGCCAGCCGCCATGCCCGGGCGAGCCGGCGGCGACCTGCCATCCCGCCGCTTCCGCCTGATGGCGCCAGGCCGTGAAGCCCGCCTCCAGGCGCTGCTCGGCCAGCCACCAATAGCCGGTCGCGGCCAGCAGGATCACCACCGGCACGCCGATCAGAAAAAAGCTCAGAAAGCGCCGCATCGGCTGCTGCCCCCGCATTCGTCCCCAGATGAGGTTCTTTCATTCAAAATGATATTTTTCAACGAATTATGGCCCTGGATTGCTGCTTCGTGATAGCCGTCGTCCCGGATATCCCACAGAGTTATCCACAAGCGTCACCGGCCAGCGCATCGCGCAGCGCGGTCATCAGCTCGGCCCGCGCCAGGCCGGGCGGCAGCGGCGGCAGGATGGTGATGTCGATCGTGCCGGGGAATTTGCGAAAGGCACGCCGGCCCCAGAAATGGCCGGAATCGGTGCGCACGGGAAACACCGCCAGCCGGCCGCGCGTGGCGATCGCGGCCACCCCGGGCTGCAGCGGCAGCAGCGCGCCCGGCGGGGCGCGCGTGCCTTCGGGAAAGATCACGATCTGCCCGCCGGCCGCGGTGACGCGATCGGTTTCCTTCAGCAGATGGCGCATGGCGCTGGCGCCCGCATCGCGGTCGACAGCGATGAAGCGAGCGGCGCCGATCAGCCGCCCGATCAGCGGGATGCGCAGCAATTCCCGCTTCAGGACATAGCAGCAGCGCGGCAGGACCAGCAGCCAGACGATCGTATCGAAGGCAGATTGATGGCGTGAGGCGAGCAGCACCGGCCCTTCCTGCGGCAGATGCTCCAATCCGCGCACGCGATAGCGTATGCCGCAGAGCATCGCCGCGCCGCCCAGCACCAGCCGCGCCCAAAGCCGGGGAATCCCGGCGAACCGCGCCGGCGCCAGCCGCAGCAGCAGCCTGGCATAAATCCCCAACGCGATGGTGACGCCGACGAAATAGAGATTGAACAGCGCCGAGCGGAGCAGAACCATCATGAATGGCCGCTTTCCGGCAGGGTGGCGACGCCCTGCCAGGGGCTGGACAGGCCCGTCAGATCGGCGCGCGCGGCCAGAAATTTCACATATTCCTCCAGCATCAGGCGGGTCCAGCCCAGCGCGCCGGGCCCGGGCGGATGCACCGGCGCGGGAAACAGCACCACCCCGGGCAAAGCGCGGCGCAGCTCCGTCAGGGCGCGCGGCATATGGTAGAACGCGGTGACGACGATGATCGAGTGGATCGCGTGCGCCCGCGCCCAGGCCGCCGTTTCCAACGCATTGCCGCGTGTCGAGGCGGCATTGCGCCCCAGCGTCACCCTGGCCCGGTCGGGCGGCACATGCATGCCCGCCTGGCGCGCGATATCCGCCAGATCGGCGCCGCCGCCAATCCCCGACAGCAGCAGGTACCGGGCGCGGTTCTCGTCCAGCAGGTGCAGCGCCCGCTCGATCCGTCCGGCGCCGCCGGTCAGCGCGACGATGCCATCGGCATGGGCGGGCAGCGGCGGGGTGCGCAACGCCAGGCCGAGAAACCAGCCGAACCCGGCCAACAGCGCCAGCACCGCCAGCAGCACGAGGCGGCGCAGCATCACGGCAGACGCCGCAGCCAGCGGCGCACCGTGATCTGGGTCGTGACGAAGCCGATCAGCGCGGCGGCCAGCGGCAGGGCGGGCAGCATCATCCACAGCACCGCCGGCACCGCGGCAAGCGGATTGTCGCCCGTCGATACCGGCATGCTCTGGGCAAAAGGCGCGGCCAGCACCGCCAATTCGACCAGGACCGGCAAGGCCGCGACCGCCCCGGCGCCGCCGCCGATCGCCGCCAGCATCGTCGCCCGCGCGGCGAAACGGCCGGCAATGAACCCGTCCGTCGCGCCCAGGCCATGGACGATCTCGATCGCCTCTCGCCGCGCGGAAAGCCCGGCCCGGGTGGCAACCGCCACCACCGCCGCCGCCACCGCCGCGACCACCAGCAATGCCAGGCCGGCGCAGGCTTGCAGGCTGCGCGCGAGCGCGGACAGGCGGCGGATCCAGCTGCCCTGGCGTTCCATCAGCGTGCCGGGCGCGGTCGCCTGGATGGCGCTGCGCAGCGTATCGGATGGGCGCACACCGGGCGCCAGGCGCACCGCGATCACCCCGGGCAGCTTCAGCCCCAGCGTTGCTCCGTCCGCCCCCAGCCAGGGATGCAGCAACCGGTCGAGTTCGGTCTTGTCCAGCGCCCTTGCATGCAGAATGGCCGGGCTGGCGTGCAGCAGCCCCAGCACGCGATCCAGCCGGCTGCCCGCGCCCAGCGCCGCCGGAGCGGCAGGCTCGGGCACCTGCACCGTCAGGGTGGAACCGGCGCCCAGCTGCCAGTGCCGCGCCAGGCTGGCCGCGCCGATGAAGCCGGCAAGGGCGAGCGCGGCGAGGAATGCCATCGCCGCCACCAGGAAGGGCAGGATGCGATCCGCCAGGGCGCGCCGCAGCCCCAGCTCGTCGAAGCCGGCAGGGCGCAGACGGCGATCGGGGCCGGCCATTAGGCGGATCCCGTCAATCGCCCATTCTCCAGTCGGAGAGAGGGGGCGGGATGGCGATAGACCAGCTGGTCGTTATGGGTGGCGACGATGACCGTGGTGCCAAGGCGGTTCATCTCCTTGAACAACTGCATCAGCCGCTCCGCCTGGACGTCGTCGAGATTGCCGGTCGGCTCGTCGGCCAGCAGCAGGCTGGGGCGGGTGATCACCGCGCGGGCGATGGCGACGCGCTGCTGCTCGCCGCCGGACAGCGCGTCGGGGGCGGCTTCCGTCTTGCGCGCCAGCCCGACCCAGCGAAGCATTTCCGTGACATCGGCGCGGACCTGCCCTTCCGGCCTGCCGGCCAGACGCAGCGGCAGGGCGACATTGTCGAACGCCGAAAGATGGCGGAGCAGGCGGAAATCCTGAAACACCACGCCGATGCGCCGGCGCAGGCGCGGCAAGGCGGCGCGGCGCGCGCTGGCCACTTCGGTGCCCAGCACGAAAATGCGCCCGCGACTGGGCCGCACCGCCAGGTACATCAACCGCAACAGACTGGATTTGCCCGCCCCGGAGGGGCCGAGCAGCCAGCGGAAGGCACCGTCGGGCAGGGTGAAGTCGATATCGCGCAGCACTTCCGGCCCGGCGGCCTGGCCAGGGGCGGGGTAGCGCAGACCGACATCCTCGAAGCGGATCATGACTGTCAGGGTATACGCTTGCGAATCGCGCCGGGGTAAGGGAGGGAGTGCGACTTGACCGCCCGCGTCGCGCACGGCATTTGTTCTGCTTAACAGAACGATTGCCTTGATTATGGAACGACAGGCCGCCCGCCAGAATGCCGACGCCGCCGATGGGTTGAAATCCCTGGTCAAGGTGATGCGGCTGCTCGATTGCTTCTCCACCATCGACCGCGCGCTGTCGCTGGCGGAAATCTGCCAGCGCACCGGCCTGCCCAAAAGCACCACGCATCGCCTGCTGGCGGCGATGCGCGAGGAAGGACTGCTCGATCAGGACCGCGACCGCGACCGCTACCGGCTGGGACTGAAACTGTTCGAGCTGGGCAATATCGTGCTGTCGAACATGGATCTGCACCGCGAGGCCCGGCCCTTCGTCGATGTGCTGGCCCGGCTTTCCGGCCAGAGCGTGCATCTGGCGGTGTTCGACGGGCGCCAGGCGGTGGTGGTGCACCGCGCCGACCCGTCGCCGGAGATGAATTCGCCGCTGACGCTGATCGAATCCGCGCCGGTGCATTGCACGGGTGTCGGCAAGGCGATCCTGGCATTCCAGCCGGAAGCGGTGCTGGCCCGGCTGAGCGCGGCGGGGCTGCATCGCCATACCGAGGCGACGCTGGCCGATCCGGCGATGCTGGCCGAAGACCTCGCGCGGATCCGCGCTCGCGGCTATTCCGTGGACGAGGGAGAGCATCAGCCCGGGCTGCGCTGCATCGGCGCACCGATCCGCGATCAGAGCGGGCGGGTCTTCGCGGCGGTCAGCGTCTCCGGCCCGGCCTGGCGGCTGCCCGTTACGGAAATCGAGCCGCTGTCGAAGATCGTCATCCACAACGCCAACGCGATCTCGCTCTGCCTCGGCTATCGCGCCTGAGTCCAGCGCGCGGCGTCTTCCGCCAAAAGCAGCCCGGCATCGCATAGCGCGCGGGCGATGGCGGCGCGGGCCGGTGCCGGGTCGGCCCGCTCGCCGCGCGAAAGGCGGGCATCGCCGCTTGCCTTCGCTGCCGCCGCATCGGCGGCGAAGGGCAGAAAAATGCCGTCGCGATCGGCCAGCTCGCCATCGGGCATCGGCGCGGCATAGAGGTTCCAGCCCGTATAGGTGCCGAGGGGCGCGGCGATTTCCGGCAGGCGGATACCGGCGATCTCGTTGCCGTCGGCATCGACCTGCGGCACCAGCACGGCATAGCCCGGCGCTTCGGCCGGCGCGGTCCAATCGGCGAGCGGCGCCACCGAATTGGCCGCGCGCGGCGCGATGAAGCCGGGCATGGCGGGAAAGGCGACCCGATCGGCCGGCACCAGCGTGCCATCGTCGATCCGCGGCAGACGGCTGTCCGGAGGGGCTCGGCCCGTGCTTACCCAGGCGTCCAGCGCCACCAGCAACGCGCGCACCGCCGCCATCGGATCATGCGGGTTGCGCGGCAGGCGGCACGGGCCGGGATCGGCGGGCATGCCGGCCTTGCCCGCATGCTGGGTGCCGGCCAGGAAATAGCCGCGCACCGTCGCCGGCAGCGCCAGATCGCGCGTGCCGGTGGGGTCGGTATGCAGCAGGGAGGCGCCTTTCTGCCAGTATTCCGTGCCGGTATTGGTCTCGATCAGCTTCGGATCGCTGCCATCGCCACGCAGCAGCGAGGCCGGCGCACCGGGTGCATGCGGATCGGTGCAGGGGGCGGTGGAAAAGGGAAACGCGATCTCGGGGAAATCGCGATCCTCGTGGAAGGTGCGGGTGCGTCCGGGCTGGGCGAAGCGGGTGTTGAAGAACAGCCGTCCGGTACCGGCGACATGCGTCAGCACGCCGTCGAAAACCCGCCTGCCCTGCGGATCGCGATTGAAGCCCAGCGCGATATGCTCGCGCAGATACCGGCCGGCCTGGGAAATGCCGAAGCCCAGCGCATGCTCCATGCGCCGCCCAAGCAGCGCCGCCGCCGCGCCATCATGGCGCAGATAGGCAACCAGATCGCGGGTCGCGGCAAAGCCGATCCCCAGCACGCGTGGACGGCAGGCGGGATAGGAAAATTCGTAGATGGCGCCGGGATCGGGCCGGGTGCCGGCAGGCAGCAGCGCGATGCGACGCGCACCCGCGAAGGCCCAGTCCGACAAAGTGCGCGCCGGTGCGTCACGGCGCGGTCGCACCGACAGGCGACAGCGCGCGCGATCCTCGGTCGCGCAGTCATAAGCCAGCGGAAAACCGTCCAGCGTGCCGGCGCGGGTGCCGGAGATGAATTCCTCGCGAATGGGCGCGACGATCGGGCTGCCATCCGGCTGCACCGCCTCCGGCACCGTGATGCCCAATCCGCCGCCGGCGCGCGGCGCGCCCGCGTCCCAGCCCGACCATACCAGAGTGAAGCCGCGGCGCAGCGGCAGCGCATCGCCCAGCGTGGCGACCTCTCTTGGATCATTGCCGGGGGCGCCGCCGCACAGGCTGGCGAAGATCATCACCCGGCCGCGATTATTCACCTCGTACAGCAGCCGGCCATTGCCGCGCGCGGCATCGGCCGGGCGCAGGATCAGCACATCGGACTGCCAGGCGATGCGGCCATGCGCGTCGCGTTGCGCCAGGGCCAGATCGGCGATCGGCGCATTGGCCGGATCGGCGGCATCCAGCCAGCCATGGGCGCGCGCGACGATGCGTTCATAGGCACCGGTCGTGCCGAATTCCGCACCGTCCAGAAAAGGCGCGCGGGAGAGGATTTCCAGCACGATCATTCGGCCACATCCGTGCCGGTCAGCAATTCCGCCTCGGTCATCGCCTGCAGGGATTTGAAGTCGAGGCCGGGGATGATTTCCCGCACCACGAAACCCTGCGCCGCGACATCGATCACCGCCAGGTTGGTGTAGATGCGCCGCACCACGCCGCGCGCCGTCAGCGGATAGGTGCAGCGCCGGCGCAAGCGCGGTTCGCCGGATTTGGTGGTGTGCTCCATCACCACCCAGAGCCGGCGCGCGCCGATCGCCAGATCCATCGCACCGCCGACCTGCTTGACCGGCTCGTCCGCCGCGCGCGCCCAGTTGGCGAGATCGCCATTCTCCGCCACCTCGAACGCGCCGAGCACGCAGAGATCGAGATGTCCGCCGCGCGCGATCGCGAAGCTCACGGTATGATCGACATAACTGCCGCCCGGACGCAGCGTGACGTGCTGGGTACTGGCATTGATCAGATACGGATTTTCCTGGCCGCGCTGCGGCGCCGGGCCGACGCCGATCACGCCGTTTTCGGCATGGAAGATCACCTCGCGTTCGAGCGGCACGTAATCGGCGGCAAGCGTCGGAATGCCGATGCCGAGATTGACGAACCAGCCTTCGGGAATATCGGTGGCGACGCGCGCGGCCATGGCGTTGCGGTCGCGGGGGACGATGCCGCTCATGCCGCACGCTCCGTTGCGATGGGGCTTCGCACCACACGGTCGACGAACACGCCCGGGGTTGCGACGGCAGCGGGATCGAGCGTGCCGAGATCGACGAATTCCTGCACCTCGGCGATTGCGCATTTCGCCGCCATCGCCATCACCGGATTGAAATTGCGCTGGCTTTCGCGAAACGCCAGATTGCCCCAGCGATCGGCGGCCCAGGCATCGAGCAGCGCGACATCGCCGTGCAGCGGATATTCCAGGATGCAGTTGCGCCCGTTGATCTCCCGCACCTCCCGCCCTTCGGCGAGCAGCGTGTCGGCGCCGGTCGGGGTATAGAAGGCGGCAATGCCGGATGCGGCGGCGCGCAGACGCTCGGCAAGGGTTCCCTGCGGCACGATCTCCACCGCCAGCTGCCCGGCCTGCAACAGCCGCCCGGCGGCACTTTCGGCGCGCACGAAGGAACAGACCAGCCGGCGCACCCGCCCGGTTTCCAGCAGGGTGGAAATCGGGCTGCCATCGCGCCCGCCGGCATTGACCACCAGTGTCAGATCGCGGGCGCGGTGGGCGATCAACCCGCCCAGCAAGCCGCGCGGCATGCCGACATCGCCGAAACCCGCCAGCAGAATGGTGGCGCCATCCTCGATCCCCTCCAGCGCGGCGGCGATCGTGTCCACGCGCTTGTCGATCATCGCGTTTGTCTCCGTCCGTTTCCGCGGTCAGGCTAGACCGGGGATGGGATCGGGTCCAATGCGCGCGATCAGCGCGGCGGGCGGGATTTGCGCGCCGGACCGGTCGATGCGCGCGGGCGCGCGGGCGCTTTGCGGCCGGCGCGGGCGGGCGGCTTCTTGCCGCGCGGCCTGGCAGCGTTGCGCCGCGTCTGCTTCTGCCTGCGCGGAAATCCGGCAAGCCGCAAACCGATCAACCCCAATACGGCCAGCAGGAAGGCGGCAAGCCAGACGAAGGGCGTTGCGATCGGCGAAATCGCGGCCAGCACGCCGAACAAAAGCGCCAGCCCGGCATAGAGCCCGGCGCGGGGCAGGGGAATGCGTTTCACGTTTTAGCGCGCAAACAAAGAAGGCCCCGGCGGACCGGAGCCTTCCCATTGTCTGACGGCATCCGCGTCAGGCGTCTCGTCAGGCGGCGTCCACGAAGGGGGTGGCCGCGATCCAGCCGCACAGGGCGGAGCCATGGGTCAAACAAAGAGACACTGGATCACCTCCTTTCAGTTGTTGCACCGCGAAGTCTGCGCTGGGCGTCGCCGATTTGCCAAGCAAATCTATGCCCCGACGGTCAGCACGATTTTGCCCGGCCGATGCGCCGCGCCGGCCAGCATCGCATGGGCCCGGCGCGCGTCCCGCAGTGCCATCACCTCTCCGAGCGGCGCGCGCAGGCGGCCGGCTTCGGCGAGTTCCCCCAGCAGCACCAGCCCGGCCGTGGTGACCGATACCAGCATGAAGCGCGCGGCAACGCCGTGCTGCGCGGCCAGCGCGGCATCGGGTTCGCCGACGATCGAGATCAGATGGCCGCCTGCGCGCAGCGTCGGAAACGCGCGGCGCTGGGCATCGCCGCCCAGTGCGTCGATCACCGCATCGCAGCTTGCCCGCATCCGTACCGGCCAGTCCGCCTCGGCATCCAGCACGGTCGCGGCCCCCAGCCCGCGCAGGCGTTCCTGCTGGCCGGGCCGGCCGAGGGCGATCATCTCCGCGCCAATGGCGTGACCCAGTTGCAGAACATGCGCCCCGACATTGCCGCCTGCGCCAAGCACCAGCACACGCTGGCCTGCCGCGACACGCGCCTCGTCGAATAATGCCTGGCGCGCGGTGCTGGCCACCACCGGCAGGGCGGCGGCCTGGCAATGGCTCAGCCGCGCCGGCTTTCCGGCCAGCATCGTGGCATCCGCCAGCGCATACTCGGCATAGCCGCCGGTGAAACGCGCATTGGTCGCGCCGAACACCGCCATTCCGGCGGTGAAGCCGCGCACATCCGGCCCCGCCTGCGCCACCACGCCGGAGATATCGGCGCCCGGCACCAGCGGCAAAGGCTGCGGCAGCACGCTGCGGCCCTCTCGCACCCAGGCATCCCACGGCCCGACACCGGCCGCGGCGACGCGCACCAGCACCTGGCCCGGCCCGGGCGCCGGGCGTTCGATCGCGGCATATTCCATCCGCTCGATGCCACCGAAGGCGGTGATGCGGATCGCCTGCATCCGGGGCTGGGCTGCCAACGCAATCGGCGCGTCGCGGAGTTCACCCATGGCACGTCTCCCGTTTTCGTATCAGTGTGCCCCGCCGGCATTGGTGCCGGCGGCTTTACCGAGGCAGAGTGCGGCGCCCAGCGCCAGCACCAGCGCCGCACCCAGCACGAAGAACGTGTCGCCATAGCCCATGATCGCGGCCTGGCCGTGCACGAAGCGGCCGACCGCGACGATCGCCTCATGCTGGGCAGTGGCGGGGTCGGCGGTGTTGTGCGCCATGAAGTACTGCGTCAACGTCGCCAGCGTCTGCCGCGTCGCATTGCTGGCCATGCTGACCGCGCCCGAGAGCACGTTGGAATGATATTGTTCGCGCCAGGTGAACTCGGTTTGCAGAATGGCAATGCCGATCGCGCCGCCCAGATTGCGCACCATGTTGAACAAGGCCGACGCAGACCCAGCATTCTCCGCCTCGATCCCGGCGGTGGCCAGCACCGAAAGCGGCGTCATCACCAGCGCCTGGCCGATGGCGCGCACGATATTCGGCAGCATGAATTGCGGGCCGGCGAAATTTGCATCGAGATGCGTGGTCATGAAGGTGCTGGTGGCGAATAAAAGAAAGCCGAACGCCACCAGGGCACGCGGATCGACGCGGCGCATCAGACGCGGCACCAGCGGGATCAGCAGCAGCTGCGGCAGGCCGGTCCAGGCGAGAACCTCGCCCACCTGCTCGGCATTATAGCCCTGCGTCTGCGACAGATAGAGCGGCAGGATAAACACCGAGCCATACAGCGCCGAGCCGAGCAGGAAATTCGACAGCGTGCCGAAGCCGAAATTGCGCCGCATCAACAGCCGCAGATTGAGCAGCGGGCGCGCCGTGCGCAATTCGATCACCAGGAACGCGGAGAGCGCCACCACCGCGATGATCGACAGCCGCAGGATGAAAGACGAGCCGAACCAATCATCCTTGTTGCCCTCCTCCAGCACCGTCTGTAGCGAGGCGAGCCCGATCGCCATCGCGGCGATCCCGCCCCAATCGCCCTGGCGCAGCAGATGCAGCTGCATCGGCGCCGGCTTCAGCGATACCGCGAGCATGATCAGCATCGCGATGCCCGGCACCAGATTGACGTAGAAGATATACTGCCAGCCGTAATTCTCGTTCAGCCAGCCGCCGATGGTCGGGCCGATGGCCGGCGCGAACGTCGCCGACAGGGCGAACAGCGCCAGGCCCACCGGCTGCTTGCTGCGCGGCAGCAGCATCATGATGTTGGTGAACGCCATCGGGATCAGCACGCCGCCGGTAAAGCCCTGAAAGGCCCGCAGCACGATCATCTGGCCGAGATTCTGCGCCGTCGCACAAGCCGCTGAGAAGAACAGAAACAACCCGGCATTGACCAACAGATAGCGGCGCACCGAAAACGCCCGCGCCAGCCAGCCGGTCAGCGGAATGACGATGATCTCGGTGATCAGATAGGAGGTGGAGATCCATCCGCCGTCATCCAGCCCCGCCCCGATCGCGCCCTGGATGTCGGGCAGCGCGGCATTGGTGATCTGGATGTTCAGCACCGCCATGAAGGCACCCAGCGTAGAGCCGATCACCGCCAGCCAGGTGAGGAAGGAGACGTTCTCCTCCAACGCTGCCGTGCGCTTTTCGAGCGTGCTCATGATTCCGGCCCCTATCGCGCGTCGGCGATGTGCGAGGAGGCGCCCTGGCCTTGCGATTGCGTGTCGATGCTCGCTTCCACCGACATGCCGGGCACCAGCCGGCCGAGCAGCTTGGTGTTCGGATCAAGCGCGATCTTCACCGGAATGCGCTGGACGATCTTGGTGAAATTCCCGGTTGCGTTGTCCGGCGGCAGCAGGGCGAATTCAAGCCCGCTGGCCGGCGCCAGGCTGTTGACCGTGCCGTGCAGCACCGTGCCGGGAAACGTATCCACCGACACATCCACCGCCTGGCCAGGGCGCACATGGGTCAATTGCGTCTCCTTGAAATTGGCCAGGACGTAGACCCGATGCAGCGGCACCAGCGCCATCAACTGGGTGCCGGCCTGCACGTACTGCCCGACGCGCAGCGACCGGGCACCGACCGTGCCGGCGATCGGCGCGGTGATGGTGGCGTAGGAGAGATTGAGCGCGGCCTGATGCGCCACTGCCTGGTCGTGCTGCAATTCCGCCGCCGCACGCTGCCGCGCGGTGGTCAGCACCGCGATGCGCTGGGCGGCGGCGATCTGGGCGGCCTGCTGGTGCTGCACCATGGCGGTAGCCTCGATCAGGGCGGCGCCGGCCTGCTGCGCGCTTTGCTGGGTGCCGGCCCCGGTGCGGGCCAGTGCTGCGTAGCGCGCATCATTGTCATGCGCGAAGGTCAACGCTGCCTGGGCGGAGCGCAGATCGGCGGCGCTTTGCTGGATGATCGTTTTTTGCAGGGTGATCTGAGCATCCAGATTGGTAATCGCGAGGGAGGCTGCATCCGCCGTAGCGCGGGCCTGGGCCAGAGCGGTCTGCAAATCGCGCGGGTCCAGCTCGGCCAGCACCTGCCCGGCGTTGACATGTTGGTTGTCGGCCACCAGCACCTTGGCGATGTAGCCGGAGACGCGCGGGGCGACGATGGTCGAATCGGCTTGCAGATAGGCGTCGTCGGTCGCTTCCATGAAGCGCCCGTGCCGCCACCAGGACACGCCGTAATCCGCCGCGCCAGCCAGCACCACTACCGCCACACCGGCCAGGGCAGCACGCTTGATCAGGGATTTATTGGCCATTTCTCGCTCCTCGCCCGCCCCGGGCGGTTCTCTGTCGGGGCGGAACATGGCGCGTGACGCAGTGCGGCATAACCCGGTAAGTTCCGGAAGCACTGTTCAGCCCGGCTTGATAATCGGCCCGGCTTGATCATCGGAGGGCGCTCTGGACCGGCTGACCAGCCTGACCGTATTCGCCAAGGTGGTGGAGGCGGGCGGCTTCTCCGCCGCCGCGCGCCGGCTCGGCCTGTCTCCGGCGATGGTCAGCAACCATGTCCAGGAGCTGGAGCAGCGGCTCGGCGTGCGCCTGCTGAACCGCACCACGCGCCGCGTCAGCCTGACCGAGGTGGGGCAGACCTATTACGACCAGTGCAGCCGCATCCTGGTGGCGATCGAGGAGGCGGACCAGACCGCCGCTGCCTTGCAGACCACGCCGACCGGGCGGCTGCGGCTGAACTGTCCCAATGCGCTGGGTCATCTGATCGGGCCGGTGGTGGCCGAATATCTGGTGCGCTATCCGCAGATGCAGGTCGATGCGGTGATGACCGATCGCCCGGTCGATCTGATCGAGGAAGGGCTCGATCTCGGTATCACCATGGTGCCCAATCCGGATTCGCAGCTGATCGTGCGCCGGCTGTCGGGCTATCGACATATTCTGTGCGCCAGCCCGGACTATCTTGCGCGCAACGGCGCGCCGCGCGTGCCGGCCGATCTGGCGGCGCATAACTGCCTGCACCATTCTAATTATCCGTTCGGCGATGACTGGGTGTTCGACGGGCCGGACGGGGAAACCACGGTCTCGGTGCGTGGCAATCTGATCACCAACGGCTCCACCCTGTTGCGGGCTGCCGGGCTGCGCGGCCTGGGCATCGTGCTGGCGCCACGCTTTCTGGTCAGCGACGATCTGGCTGCGGGCCGGGTGGTGACGCTGCTCGATTCCTACGTGCCGCGCCGGATGCGGCTGGAGGTGGTGTATCCCCACCGCCATCGCCTGTCGGCCAAAGTGCGGCTGTTCATCGATGCGCTGGTGGAGCGGCTGGACGCCAATCGCGGCATCGACCAGGCCGGCGATTAGGCGGCTTCTACGCTTTCGGCCACGGCCCGACACGCGCCCCGGCCGGCGGCGGCGCCAGCAGCTTGCGCGTCATGGCCAGTGCCCCGGCCAGCGCCAGAAGCAAGGCCAGCAGCCAGCGCATATCGGGCGCAAACAAATCGGCGCCGAGCACGTCATAGGCAAGGGCCAGAAAGATCAGCGCGCCCAGCACCAGCGGACCGGATTTCTGTCGCCCCTGCCGGCGCGCGATAATCCCCAGCACCATGAACACCACGAACAGCGCAATGGCGAAGGCGCGCACCCAATGGGCCAGGCTGGCCGCCAGATGCGACAGCATGCGGGCCAGCGCGGCATCGAAGGCGGCGGCCGCGTTCAGCAGGCTGGCCAGCACATGCTCCGGCCCGATGGCGTTCAGAAGGATCGCCAGAAGAATGCCGAAGCCCCAGATAAGCACAAGGGATTTGCGGGTCATGGCGCGTCCAGCGCGGCGCAGGCGGCGGTGAGGAAGGCGCGATCCTCCGCCCCCAGCGCGGGACCGAGCACGGCCAGAACACGCGCGTGATAGGCATCGACCCAGGCGCGCTCCCAGGGATCGAGCAAAGCGGGCTCGATCAGCGCGCGATCGAACGGCGCGAGCGTCAGCGTTTCGAAGCGCAGGAAAGGCTTGGTCGCATCCGGCAGATCGGCGTTCTGCACCAGCAGCAGATTCTCCAGCCGGATGCCGTAATGGCCGGGCAGATAATAGCCCGGCTCGTTCGACAGGATCATCCCCGCGGCAATCGGCACCGGCCGCGCGGCGCGAGAAATGCTGACCGGACCTTCATGCACCGACAGATAGCTGCCCACGCCATGGCCGGTGCCATGATCGTAATCCAGCCCCGCCTGCCACAAGGCACGACGGGCAAAGGCGTCGATATGGGCGCCGGTGATGCCTTCGGGAAAAACCAGCGTGGCGATGGCGATATGGCCTTTCAGCACGCGGGTCGCGCGGGCGCGGATGTCGGCCGGCGCGGGATCGGGGCCGGTCCAAACCGTGCGCGTGATATCGGTGGTGCCGTCGGGAAACTGCCCGCCACTATCGATCAGATAGACCTGATTGGCGCCGATCGGCCGGTCCGTCGCCTTGGTGACGCGGTAGTGAATGATCGCGCCGTGATCGCCGGCACCGGAAATCGCCGGGAAGCTTTCGCCGCGAAACCCCGCCAGCGCGTCGCGGAAGGTGATCAGCGCATCGGCGGCACCCAACTCCGTCAGCACGCCTTGCGGCGCGGTTTCCGCGACGAAGCGCAGAAAGCGCGTCATCGCCGCGCCATCGCGCAGATGGGCGGCGCGCACGCCCTGCTGCTCGACCGGGTTCTTGCAGGCTTTCGCCAGCAGACAGGGATCGGCTCCGCCGACGACCTCCGCCCCGGCGGCGCGCAGGCGCTGTTCGAACCAGACCGGGCTGCCGGCCGGATCGACGCGCACGCGCTTGCCCGCGCAGGCATCCAGCGCATCGGCCAGCGCCGCGCGTGGCAGGCATGTCACGTCATTGCCCAGCCAGGCGCGGATTTCCGCAGGCAGCTTCTCGGGGTTCATGAAAAGGGAGACGCCGCCATCGGCGTCGATCAGGGCAAAGCCGAGCGCGAAGGGCGTGAACGGCACGTCCTGGCCGCGAATATTCAGCAGCCACGCAATCGAGGCGGGATCGCTGAGCACCGCCGCATCCTGGCCGGCTTCGCGCAGCAGGGCCGCGATCCCGGCACGCTTCGTGGCGCTGTCGACCCCGGCATGGGTCAGGGCATGGGCCAGGACAGCGCCCATCGGCGGGGCGGGGCGGTCGCGCCAGATCGCATCGATCGGATTCTCGTCCATCGCGCGCATGGCAAGCCCGGCCTCGGCATAGCGTGCCAGGGCATCGGCGCTGATCAGCATCGGGTCATAGCCGATCACCGCCCCTTTCGCGGCGTGCCGGGCGATCCAGCCCGGCGGCGGGTCTTCGACGATATGCCCGCGCGCCCACAGCGCCGCATCGGTTTCGGCGGCAAGCTGCAACACATAGCGGCCATCGGTGAACACCGCCGCCCGATCCGCCAGCACCACCGCCAGCCCGGCGCTGCCGGTGAAGCCGGTCAGCCAGGCCAGACGCTCCGCCGCAGCGGGAACGTATTCGCCCAGATGCTCATCCGCGCGCGGCACGATGAACCCGTCCAGCCCATGCCGGGCCAGCTCGGCGCGCAAATCCGCCAGACGGGCTGCGGCAGGAGAATGGTTGGGCGTCGAATTATTCATAGCTTCCTACATATCCATGCGCTTCCAGCATGGCTGGAGCGGCGATTCGGCACTTATCCACAGCCAGCCATGCGCCCATCTTCCCGCCATCAGGTTCGAGGGCGCCAGGCCAACCCGACACGGCGCCAGACCCGAACCGGAGGATTGAGGACCACGACCATGGACGCCACCCTCGCCAATGACGAGTTCGCCGTAAAGCTGCATCGCATCCCGCGCTATATCGACGCGAGCGATGAGCCGGCCCTGTCGGTCGATGCACCGGCCCCGCGCGGCCTGTCTCGCCGCATCGCCGACGCCTTCGCGAGCTTCGCCCGCTACCGCGCCAACCGCGCCCTGATGGCCGAAATGGCCGGCATGAGCGATCGCGAGCTGGCCGATATCGGCCTGGGCCGCAGCGATATCGAGCGCGTGTTTTCCAAGTCCTTCCGGCAGGACAACACGATCGCCAAGCGCGCCGCCTGAAGCGGTCGTCGACTAGCGTTTAAGAAGCAAGGTCGTCCAGGCGCCTTCGCGGTGCCGGACGGCCAGCTTCATTCCCAGCCGGCGATGCGCGGCAAGCACGGCATTGGCCTGTTGGGATAGCAACCCGGCGAGGATGGCCTCCCCGCCAGGCGCAAGCGATACGGCCAGATGCCGCGCCATCGCCATCAGCGGCCGGGCGAGAATATTGGCGAATACCAGATCATAGGGCGCGCCGCGCTTGATCGCGCGATCCGCCCAGCCATCGGCCCGGCGCACCCGCACCAACCCGCCCGCGCCGTTGCGCCGCGCGTTCTCCCGCGCGACGCGCACCGACCACGGCTCGATATCGGTGGCCAGCACCTTCCGGCGCAGCGCCTTGGCCGCCGCGATCGCCAGAATCCCCGAGCCGGTTCCCAGATCCAGCACCCGCCGCGGATGACGGCGCGCGACCCGTTCCAGCACCGTCAGGCAGCCGCGCGTGGAGCCGTGCTCGCCGGAGCCGAAGGCGAGCCCGGCATCCAGCATCAGCGTGACGCGCCCGGGAATGGGCGGGGCGGTGACATGGCTGCCGCGAATGGCGAAACGCCGGCCGATCAACTGCTGTGGGAACGCGGCGCGGGTGCGGGCCAGCCAGCCTTCGGCCGGCGTCGCATGGCGCTGCAGCGGCGCGGTGACGCCGCTGACCAGGGCGGCCAGCAGCAGCGCGGCGGCCAGCCCATCCTCGTTCGCGCCGGCCTGCTTCACCCCTTCGATGCGCCAATCGCCGGTGGCGTCGTCCTTGAAGAAGCCGACCGTGGCGCAGGCGCTGGCCAGCGCGGCCTCATAGGCCTCCACGGCTATTTCGGGCACGTCGACGAACACGGTTTCCAGGGCGGCCGGGCGGGTTTGCATCGGCGCACTTGACTGGGATTCGCGGTACTCCGCAAGCTGGTCTTGCGTAAACGAAACGACGCTGGCGGCGCCGGGCTCCTGCCCGGATGCGACAGACCGGCGCACAGGGGAAAAGGGCCGTCCGATGGATCAAGATCGGCTGGAGATCCGCCGCTTCGAAGACGTGCTGAATTTCATCAACCGCTCCGAGCATCGCCGCCGCAAGGGCGGGCTCTATGTCGTGCTGCTCGCTTTGGGCGGCATTTTCACCGACGCGTACGACTTCACCAGCCTGGGGATCGGCGCGGTGCAGCTGCGCCAGCAATTCGCCTTGTCGCCGATGATGCTGGGCACATTGACCGCGATGATGGCGGTGGGCGCGCTGGTGGGCGGCCTGTTCGGCGGCTACTACACCGACCGCCTGGGCCGCTTCAAAATGTTCTTCGTGAACATGCTGCTATTCGTGGTGGCAACGCTGGTGGCGGCCTTTGCGCCGAATTATTCGGTGTTGCTGATCGCGCGATTCTTCATGGGTATCGGCGTCGGGCTGGATTTCCCGGTCGCGATGGCCTTCATCGCCGAATACAACACCGTGGACCGCAAGGGCGGGCTGATCAATCTGTGGCAGGCAACGTGGTACGTCGCCGGCTCGATCTGCTTCATTCTGGCATTGCTGATGTACAGCCTCGGCGCGGGCGATCATCTCTGGCGCTGGGCGGTGGGCTTCGGCGCGGTGCCGGCGGCGCTGGTGCTGGTGCTGCGCTATTTCTTGATGGATGAAAGCCCGCTTTGGGAAGCCGCCCGCGGCAACCTGGCGGCGGCGGCGAAGATCCTGGAAGCCACCTACCATGTCCGCACCACGGTCGATCCGGCGGCCCAGGCGCAATTCGTCGAACAACGCGATCATGCCCATTCGCTGGCGCTGTACCGGCTGATCTTCTCGCCGCGCTACCGGCTGCGCACGGTGCAGGCCGTGGTGATCAGCACGATGCAGAGTTTCGAATATTACGCCGTGGGCTTCTATCTGCCGACCATCGCGCTGCTGATTTTCGGGGCGGATTTCGTCACCGCCATTCTGGGCTCGCTGGTATTCAACCTGTTCGGCGTGCTGGGCGGCGGCTTGCAGGCCTGGCTGACGCAAAGCTGGGGCATCCGCCGGCTGGCCATGACCGGGTGCAGCCTGGTGATCGCGATGCTGCTGATCCTCGGGCTGTTCGGCCAGCATTTCCCGCCACTGCTGGGCGGGGTGTGTCTGGCGCTGTTCATCTTCGGGCATTCCTTCGGCATCGGCAGCCAGGGGCTGACGCTCGCCTCGCTCTCCTACCCGACCGTGATCCGTGGCGCGGCGAGCGGCTTCACCCAGGCGGTGCAGCGCATCGGCAGCGTGGTCGGCTTCTTCTTCTTTCCGATCCTGGTGGCCTCGATCGGGCTGTATCCGACGCTGCTCTGGCTCAGCCTCGTGCCGATCATCGGCATGATCGCGGTGGTGACGATCAAATGGGACCCGACCGGCAAGGACGTGGACGCCGAATACGCCGAGATCCGGGCGATGCAGGAAAGGCAGGTCTAGGCTCGGCTACGCCTTCTCCACGAAGCGATCGAGCACCCGCTTCGATCCCGCTTTGTCGAAGGCGATGTCGAGCTTGTCGTCCTCCACCGCCGTCACGGTGCCGGGGCCGAATTTCTGGTGAAAGACCCGCGTGCCGACCGTGATGGCGTCGGCACGCGCCGGGCGGGCGGGCTTTTCCCATGCCTCGATCAGGCGCGGACGACGGGCGGCAACGGGAAAGGCGGTGAAGGCCGGCGCGGCCAGGCGGCGGTCGCGGGCGAGCGATGCCGATCCGGCCTGCTCCACCTGATCTTCCGGCAATTCCTCGATGAAGCGGCTGGGGATGGAGCTTTGCCAATTGGCATAGATGCGCCGGTTGGCCGCGTGGCTGACGATGGCGCGGCGGCGGGCGCGGGTCAGCCCGACATAGGCCAGCCGCCGCTCCTCCTCCAGCGCGCGGGTGCCGGATTCATCCAGGGCGCGCTGATTGGGAAACACCCCTTCCTCCCAACCCGGCAGGAACACGGTGTCGAATTCCAGCCCCTTCGCGCCATGCAGCGTCATCAGATTGACGCGGTCGCCGGCGGCATTCTCCTCATTCTCCATCACCAGGGCGACATGTTCCAGGAAGCCGCCCAGGGTTTCGAAATCGGCCAAAGCGCGGATCATCTCCTTGAGGTTTTCGATCCGTCCCGGCGCTTCCGGCGATTTGTCTTCCTGCCACATCGCCATATAGCCGCTGTCTTCCAGGATCGTCGCCGCGGTCGCGACATGGCCCTGGCTTTCCAGCATGGCACGCCATTGATCGAACTGCCCGGCCAGAACGCGCATCGTCTCGCGCGGGCGGCCTTTCAGCGCGCCGTTGGCGGCAAGCGCGGCGGCGGCCTGCGACAGCGGCACGCCGTGGCCGCGGGCGTGTTCGTGCATCGCGCGCAACGCCACTTCTCCCACGCCGCGCCGGGGGAGATTGACGATCCGCTCGAAGGCCAGATCGTCGGCGGGCTGGACCACGATGCGCAGATAGGCGATGGCGTCGCGGATTTCGGCGCGTTCATAGAAGCGCAAGCCCCCCACCACGCGATAGGGGATGGCCAGCGTGATCAACCGCTCCTCGAAGGCGCGGGTCTGAAAACCGGCGCGCACCAGGATGGCCATTTCGGCCAGTGGATGGCCGTCGCGGCGCAGCGCCTCGATCCGCTCGCCGACCATGCGGGCTTCCTCGTCGGAATCCCACAGGCCGATCACCGCGACTTTTTCGCCGGCCGCATCGTTCCGTCCGGGGCGCAGCGTCTTGCCGAGCCGGCCTTCATTATGCGCGATCAGCCCGGATGCGGCGGCCAGGATCGGCGCGGTGGAGCGGTAATTGGCCTCCAGCCGGACGATTTTCGCGCCGGGAAAATCGCGCTCGAAGCGCAGGATGTTTTCCACCTCCGCGCCGCGCCAGGAATAGATCGACTGATCGTCGTCGCCGACGCAGCAGATATTGCGGTGCGCCTGGGCCAGCAGGCGTAGCCACATATATTGGACCAGATTGGTGTCCTGGTATTCATCGACCAGGATATAACGGAAGACGCGGTGGTATTCGGCCAGCACCTCCGGCTGGGTGCGCAGCAATTCGGTGGCCAGCATCAGCAGATCGCCGAAATCCGCCGCGTTCAGCGCGCGCAGCCGGGCCTGATAGGCGGCATAGAGATCGCGTGCCGCGCCATCGGCGAAATCCGACGCATCCGCCGGGCCGATACGATCGGGCGGCAGGCCCCGATCCTTCCAGCGCTGGAGGATCGCCATCAGGGCCGGCGGGGCGAAGCGTTTGGTATCGATCCGCGCGGCTTCCATCACCTGCTTCAGCAGGCGGAGCTGATCGTCGGTATCGAGGATGGAGAAATTCGCCGTGAGCCCGACCAGCGGGGCATGGCGGCGCAGCATGCGCGCGGCCAAAGCGTGGAACGTGCCGAGCCACAGCCCCTCCACCGGGCGGCCGAGAATGGCGCCGACCCGCTCGCGCATCTCCCGCGCCGCCTTGTTGGTGAAAGTCACCGCCAGCACCTGACCGGGGCTTGCCTTGCCCGATAACAGCAGATGGGCAAAGCGGGTGGTCAGCACCCGCGTCTTGCCGGTGCCGGCGCCGGCCAGCACCAACAGCGGACCGTCCAGCGTTTCCACCGCCTCGCGCTGCTCGGCGTTCAGCTTGGCGAGGTATTCCCCCATCGCCTCAGCCCGGCCGCACGCCGAGAATATGGGCGATGGCGTAGGTCAGGTCGGGGCGGTTCAGCGTGTAGAAGTGGAACTCGTCGATGCCATTGGCCTGGAGCACGCGCACCTGCTCGGCGGCAACCACGGCGGCGACCATGCGACGGGTTTCCGGATCGTTCTCGGTGCCATCGAACATACGGGCCAGCCAGTCCGGGATGCTGGCGCCGCACATGGCGGAGAATTTCGCCGCCTGGGCGAAATTGGAGACCGGCATGATCCCCGGCACGATCGGCGCCGTGATGCCGGCGGCCAGGCAGCGATCGAGGAAATCGAGGAAGGTGTGCGCGTCGAAGAAATACTGGGTGATCGCCCGCGTCGCCCCGGCATCGAGCTTGCGCTTGAGGTTATCGAGATCATCTGCCGGGCTGATCGCGGTCGGGTGGGTTTCCGGGTAGGCGGCCACCGAGATTTCGAAATCGCCGATGCGGCGCAGCCCGGCCACCAGATCGGCTGCGTAGGCATAGCCGTCCGGATGCGGTTCATAGGCGGCGCCGGGCGGCGGATCGCCGCGCAGGGCGACGATATGGCGCAGCCCGGCCTCCCAATAGGCGCGGGCAACGGCATCCACCTCCGCCCGGCTGGCGCCGATGCAGGTCAGATGGGCGGCCGGCACCAGGGCGGTTTCGCGCACCAGCCGGGTGACGGTGGCATGGGTGCGCGCCTGGGTGGTGCCGCCGGCGCCATAGGTGACGGAGACGAAGCGCGGACGCAGCGGTTCCAGCCGGCGGATGCAGCCCCAAAGCTGCGCCTCCAGCGCCTCGGTCCGCGGCGGGAAGAATTCGAAGGATAGAAGCGGCGGCGGCTGAGCGGCATCGCGCACCGGCAGGGCGGCGAAACGGGGGCCGGTCAGCCAGCGCTCCAGGGTGGGCCGGTCGGTCGGGGCGTGGTTCATGGCGCGATTCCTTGGGCGAATTCCGACGGCGATGCAAGGCGGAAGGGGCGTCGGGGCGGGCGCGGCCCGCTTGCCGGGCATGCGTTCCCCCCTGGATCGTTGCCAGAAAGGCCGGGCATGCTACAACCGCAACTCTTCGGACCGTCGGCGCTTTCTTTTCGCGAAAGGCGCGCTATCTCTTTGGCCGGCGGCCCATCCGCGCCCAGCGACCCCGCCCTGCTTCGTGCCCCTTGCGGGGTGCCGACCAAGGATGCCGCGCAAGGAGCCGCTGAGGACGCCGATGCCCGACGCTTTCCGCCCAACTCTTCTGGCTGCCCTCACGCTCATCGGCCTGCTTGCCGGCTGCGCGCAGAAACCGCCTGCCTCCGATCCGGCGGCGCTGGCCGAGTATAACGATACGAACGACCCGCTGGAGCCCACCAACCGGGTCTTCTATGCGATCAATAACGGCCTCGATACCGTGATCCTGCGCCCGGCGGCGGAGGCATACCGCTTCGCGGTTCCCGCGCCCGTGCGCAACTCGATCCATAACATCCTGGCCAATGCCGGCACCCCGGTCCAGCTGTCGAACGACATGCTGGAAGGCAAGCCGCGCCGCGCCGGCGACACCACGATGCGCTTCCTGATCAATTCCAGCGTCGGGCTGCTGGGCGCCTTCGATGTCGCCAGCAAATGGGGCTATCCCGATCACGATGCCGATTTCGGCATCACCCTGGCCCTGTGGGGCGTGCCGCAAGGCCCGTTCCTGTTCCTGCCCCTGCTCGGCCCGTCCGATCCGCGCGATGCCATCGGGTTCGGGGTGGATAACGTGATGGATCCGTTCACCTGGCTGGGCCAGGGGGCGGCCGTCACGGCGATCAACTGGTCGCGCTTCGGCCTGAACGCCATCGACCAGCGGGAACGGGTGCTGAACGCCGTCGACGAGATCAAGAAAACGGCACTGGACCCGTACGCGACTTTCCGTAGCCTGTATCGTCAGCACCGCCAGTCTCAGATCGAGACGGTGCGCAATGACCGCCGCGCCACCATCCCGATCTGGTTCCCCCAGGCGGTGGCCGCGCAGCAGAAACAGCAGCAAAGCCAATGATGCAACGGAACATGATCTCGATGCCGGGGCGCCGGTTCTTTTTGTTGGGATGTGCCGGTCTGGCCGGGGCGATGCTGCGCCCGCCTCTGGCGCATGCCGATCAGGCCGGCGATGCCAGCCAATTCATCCGGCAGGCCGGCGATCAATTGCTGGCGGTGGTGAATGGCCCGGGCTCCACGGCGCAGCAGCGCCCGGCCATGGCCCGCATCATCGACAATGTGGTCGACGTGAACGGGGTGGCGAAATTCTGCCTCGGCCGGTTCTGGCGCATGGCGACGCCGGCCCAGCAGCAGCAATACGTGCAGCTTTTCCATCAGGTGCTGGTGACCAGCATCACCGGGCGGATCGGCGAATATCGCGGCGTCCAGTTCAAGATCCTGCGCGCCGTGCCACGCGCCGACGGCACGGTGGT
Source organism: Rhodospirillales bacterium (assembly GCA_028869595.1). Lineage (GTDB taxonomy): Bacteria > Pseudomonadota > Alphaproteobacteria > Acetobacterales > Acetobacteraceae > JAGWRU01. Next base: position 1,059 of record JAGWRU010000041.1, on the reverse strand, counting down.
GGAGACGGAGCTCGATCGCCCCAACAATCCGCCGACCAAGGTGCAATGGGTGGTGCAGAAGGTGAATGGCAGTCTGCGCATCGTCGATGTGATCGCCGAGGGCACCAGCCTGCGCCTGACTCAGCGCAGCGACTATGCCTCGTATCTGACCCGCAACCAGGACAGCATCCCGGCGCTGATCGCGGCCATGCAGCACCAGATCCAGCAGAACGCGGGATGATCAGCCCGGCTGCGTGACGCTTTCGTACGTCAGCATGACGTGGCCGTGGCGCAGGAATCGCTCCACCGCCACCATGCCGATGCTGCCCAGCACCATACGGGAGGCGAAATTATCCTCCCGCGCCACCGCGACGATGCGCGACAGGCCGGCCTGTTCATGGCCGTAGCGCAGCGCCGCACTGGCGGCTTCGCGAGCCAGGCCGCGGCCCTGCGCTTCCGGCCATAGCGCGAAACGCAGCGCCACGCCGCGCCCGTCCGGGCGTTCCATCAGCCCGACCAGCCCCAGGAAACGCCGATCCGTGCGGTCGCGCACCATCCAGATGCCGTAGCCATTGGCCCCCCAATAGGAGATATCGGCAGCCAGCTCCGCCGCGCTCTGCACCGGCGTGCGCACCCCGCCCAGCATCACCGCGAAGACCCGCGGATCGGCCTTGATCGCGGTGATCTCGGCCAGATCGCCGGCCGCCACCGGCAGCAGCAGCAGGCGCGCGGTCTGAACGCTCCAGCCGCCGATCACGGATGCGCGCCGGGCAATGCAGGCTACCGCGCCAGCGGCCGGTACTTGATGCGGTGCGGTTCGGTCGCCTCGCTGCCCAGGCGGCGGCGCTTATCTTCCTCATAGGCCTGGAAATTGCCTTCGAACCATTCGACATGGCTGTCGCCCTCGAAGGCCAGGATATGGGTCGCCAGCCGGTCCAGGAACCAGCGATCATGGCTGATGATCACCGCGCAGCCGGCGAAATCGGCCAGCGCATCCTCCAGCGCGCGCAGCGTGTCGACATCCAGGTCGTTGGTCGGCTCGTCGAGCAGCAGGACATTGTGTTCGGCCTTCAGCATCTT
>JAGWRU010000040.1 GCA_028869595.1 Rhodospirillales bacterium | reverse complement strand
TCACGAAGTTGTCCGCGGCCTGGTCATTCGCCGCCCAGGTCTTGTCGAGGTCGGCCAATGGCTTGGCAGCGACCACCTCGGCCTCGCTCTTGCCCTCGTTGAGCAATTTCTCAACCCGCTCGCGCGCGGTCTTCACCATCTCGTTGATCTGGTACTCGCTGGCCAGTGCGATCATGGCGTTTCAGCACAGCGCCGGCATGGTCGATCTGTGGCGCTTCATCGCCGCCATCGGCGTCGGGCTGGAGCAGGTGACGATCGACACCTATCTGTCCGAACTGGTGCCCCCCGAAGGGCGCGGCAGGGCCTTCGCCTTCTATCAGTTCATCGAATTCGCGGTGGTGCCGTTTGTCGCGCTGCTCGGCTGGCTGCTGGTGCCGATCTCGCCGCTCGGCCTCGAAGGCTGGCGCTGGGTCGCGCTGATCGCGGCGGTGGGTGCGCTGGCGGCATGGTTCATGCGGTTGGGTCTGCCGGAAAGCCCGCGCTGGCTCGCCATGGTCGGAAGGCGCGACGAGGCGGAAGCGGCGATGGCCAAGATCGAGGCGATGGTGCGCAACGATCTCGGCGGGGCCAGCCTGCCCCCGCCGAAACCCGCGCTGAACATCGTCTCGCGCAGCCTGGCGTTCAGCGAGGTGCTGAAGCCGCCTTATGGCCAGCGCACCTTGCTGCTATCGGTATTCAACCTGCTGCAGACGATCGGTTTCTACGGCTTCGCCGCCTGGGTGCCGACGCTGCTGATCGCCAAGGGCATCCACATCACCACCAGCCTGCAATATGCCTTCATCATCGCGCTGGCCAATCCGGTCGGCCCGCTGCTCGGCATGCTGATCGCCGACAAGATGGAGCGGAAATGGCAGTTGGTCTGGTCCGGCGTCGGCATCGGGGTGTTCATGCTGCTGTTCGCCTTGCAGCAGAATTCCGCCGCGATCATCGTCTTCGGGGTGATGGTGACGCTGTCTTCCAACTGGCTCTCTTTCGCCTTCCATAACTATCAGGCGGAGCTTTATCCCACCCGCATTCGCGCCCGTGCGGTCGGCTTCGTCTATTCCTGGAGCCGGGTCAGCGCGGCCTTTGCCGGGCTGATGATCGGCTTCTTCCTGCACCAGGGCGGCACGCTGGGGGTGGCGATCTTCATCGGCATCGCGATGGCGCTGATGATCGCGGTGGTCGGCCTGTTCGGCCCGCGCACCCGCAATCTGCGGCTGGAGGAAATCTCGCATTGAGGCCGGCGCGGGCGGGGGCGCAGGCTCCCGCCCGCAACGTCTTGCCCCGATCCTTTACCGCGCGAGCCAGAGCGCACCGATCGCAAGGCTTGCGAGGCTGAGCGGCGCGCCGATGCGGAAATAGGCCCAGAAGCCGATCCGCACGCCCCGCGCAGCGGCTTTTTCCACCACGATCAGATTGGCGACCGAGCCGAGAATGGTGAAATTCCCGGCGAGCGTCGAGGCCATGGCGACCACCAGCCAGGCGCGCTGCGGATCGGCAAGCGCGGTAATGAAGGGTTTCAGCACCAGTACCGCCGGCACATTGCTGACGATGTTCGAAAGCACCGCCGTCACCGGGGTGAGCACCGCGACATTCTCCAGATGCAGGCGCGCGACGGCGGCGATCACCGGCGGGCTGAGCCACTGATGCTCGGCGCCGGCCACGATGATGAACAGCCCGGCAAACATCAGCAGCAGCGACCAGTCGATCTCGGCATAGATGCGGGCCGCCTTCAGCCGGCGCGTCAACAGCAGCAGCGCGCCCATCACGATCGCCGCCTCGGCCGGCACGATACCGGCGAAGAACAAGGCGACCATCACCAGCGTGGCCGCCACCGCGCGGCCCATCAAGGCATGGTTGAGCGGAAATCGCGCGGCCGGCATGGCAATTTCCGGACCGGCGCGCCCCAGATCGCGGCGATGGACCACGCCGATCAATGCGAAGCCCAGCACCAGCAAGGCCAGCGCCACCGGCGCCAGGGCGGCGGCGAAGCGGGCATAGGGAATGGCGGAGAAGCTGCCGATCATCATGTTCTGCGGATTGCCGGTGATCGTCGCGACCGAGCCGATATTCGACGCCATCGCTACCGCCAGCAGAAAGGGCAGTGGCTTGCGCCCCATCGCGATCGCCAGATCGAGCACCAGCGGCGCCAGCACCAGACAGATCGCATCATTGACCAGAAAGGCCGAGAACACGCCCGAGACCGCGACGATGGCGCCGAGGAGGACGAGCGGATGGCCGGCCCGGCGCAACACGACGCCGGTCGCCAGGGTGAAGAAGCCCGACAGGCGCAGATGCGCTACCACGATCATCATGCCGAGCAGCAGGGTGATGGTGTTGAGGTCGATGGCGCGATAGGCATCGGGCAGGGCCATCGCGCCGCTGCCCACCATCATTGCCGCGCCGACCAGGGCGATGCCGGCCCGATCGATGGCAAGCCCGGGGATGCGCCCGAGCGCGAGCGCGGTGTAGCTGGCGAGGAAAATCCCCCCGGCGGCGGCGCGCTGCCATGCCGGAGCCGCCGTCGGATCGATGACGGGGGCGAGCCGGGCGGCGAGTGACAGCAGCGCCACGGCGAGGATGGCACTGAGGCTGAGAAGGCGGGGCAGGTAGGACGTGCGCATGCCGCGCTATAGCGCGAAAGCCAGGGCCGCGTCTTTACAGCGCCGCCGTCAGCCCGCCATCGACGGTCAGGATATGGCCGGTGACATAGCTCGCCGCCTCGGATGCCAGGAACACGGCCGGGCCGGCCAGTTCCTCCGCCCGGCCCCAGCGGCCCAGCGGGGTGCGGGCGGCGATCATCGCGTTGAACGCGGCATCGCCATGCAGCCCGGCGGTGAAATCGGTCGGCACGAAGCCCGGCGCGATGGCATTGACGGTGATGCCGTGCGCGCCGAGTTCCACCGCCAGCGCCCGCACCAGCCCGTGCAACCCGGCCTTAGCGGTGACATAGGAGGGCACGGTCGGGCGCGCCAGAATGCCCATGATCGAGGAGATCACCACGATCCGCCCGCGTCCCAGCGGCGCCATCAGCCGTGCCGCCTCCCGCGACAGGCGAAAACAGGCGGTCAGATTGGTGTCGATGACCGACTGCCAGGACTCGTCGGAGGTTTCCAGCACCGGCTTGCGGGCGATGATGCCGGCATTGGAGACCAGGATATCCAGCCTGCCATGCTCGGCCTCGATGAAGCCGAAGGCGGCGCGCACCGCGGCGGCATCGGTGACGTCGAAGGCGAGCGTGCCGGCCACGCCCGCGCGACCCTCGGCGGCCTTGGCCAAAGCCGCCGCATCGCGCCCATGCAGCAGCACCCGCGCCCCGGCCGCCATCAGCCCTTCGGCGATGGCGGCGCCCAGCCCGCGCGAGCTGCCGGTGACCAGGGCGATCTTGCCGGAAAGATCGAAGCCAGGGTTCAACTATTCGGCCCCCGTTCCATCGAAACGGGCTGCCAGCGGCGCAGATCGGATTTGGCCAGCACGGCGGGGTTGACGCAGCTCATCGGCCAGCGCCCGGACAGTACCAGCGCCAGTTCGCGCCCGACATGGCGCTTGCGTGCCGGATCGAAGCGCGCCGAGGCGGAGGCGTTATGCGGGCTGAGCGTGACATTGGGCATCGACAGCAGCGGGTTGTTGTTGCCCGGCGGCTCCACCTCCAGCACATCGAGCGCGGCATGGGCGATCCAGCCTTCCTGGAGCGCGCGGATCAGCCCGGCTTCCTGCACGGTCGGGCCGCGCCCGGTATTGATGAAGATGGCATTGGATTTCATTTGGCGGAAATGCGCCTCGGTCAGCATGCCCTCCGCCTGCGGTGTCGCCGGGGCATGCATCGAGACGAAATCCGATTGCGCCAGAACCTCCTCCAGCGTCGCGGGGATGACGCCGTAATCGGGCATCACCAGCTCCTCGATGAACGGATCATAGGCCATCATGCGCAGGCCGAAAGCCTGGGCGCGTCGTGCGGTGGCGCGCGCGACATGGCCGAAGGCGATGAAGCCCAGTGTCTGGCCCATCAGCCGGGGGATTTTCAGCAGCGCCGGGCGGCCTTCGCGCCAGCGGCTTTCGCGCACCATGCGATCCTGCTCGATCACCCGGCGATGGGCGGAAAGCAGCAGGGCCATGGCGTGATCGGCCACTTCCTCGATGAAGGTATGCGGGCAGTTGGTCACCGGGATGCCGCGCGCCGTGGCGGCGGCGACATCGACGCTGTCCACGCCGACACTGCCCAGCACGATCGCCTTGCAGCGCGTCAGGCTGTCGATGACCGCCTTGGAGATCGGCATGCCCTTGGCATAGATCGCATCCGCGTCGCGCGCGGCGGCGATGAAGCCTGTCTCGTTGGCCGGGCCTTCGATGATTTCGGCATCGAGCCCGCCTAAGCCTTCGATCTCCAGATCGTAGCCGCCGCCGGCCGTGGTGAAGCTCGCCCCGGCGGGGGTGAAGATGCGGTATTTGGCCATGGCTTCCTCTATTGCTTGGGCGGGCGGGCACGCACCGCCTTTTCGTTGATGTCGATGCCCCAGCCGGGGCCGCTCGGCAGCACGAATTCTCCGTTCTCGATGGTGGGGATCACGGTGTAGAATTCGTCGCGCCAGGGGGCGCTGTCGATATCGATTTCCATGATCCGGAAATTCGGCGCCACCGCGCATAGCGTGGCGCTGATCGCGCTGCACAGATGGCCGTAGAAATTATGCGGTGCGACATTCACCTCGAACACATCCGCCATGGCGGCGATCTTCAGCGATTCCGCCAGCCCGTTCCAGATCACGTCGATGATCGCGACATCGGTCGCATACTGCTCCAGGAAGGGGCGAAATTCGCGTCTGCCGTGCAGCGTCTCGCAGGAGGCGATGGGGCAGGGGGCGAAGCGGCGGATTTCCGCGAGGCTCGGCGCATCGTGCACGTCAATCTCCAGCCAGGTCAGCCCGGCCGGCGCCACGGCTTCGGCGACGCGCTTGAAGCCTTCGGTTTTGAAGTGGAAATTCACGTCCAGCATCATGCCCATCTCGGGGCCGATGGCGTCGCGGATGGTCATCAGCTGGGTGCGCAGCCCGGCCATCAGCCTGTTGTCCCAGTTCAGCTCCGGCCAGCCCGGAGTGCGCCCGAAACCCGGGGTAAAGGCGACCGGTATGCCGTTCTCCACCGGCATGATGTTGGTCTTCAGCGCCCGGAAACCCAGCGCCTTCACCTCCTCGGCATGGCGCGCCATGTCGTCATAGGTGGCGATGGGCTTGACCCCCATGATCGCCGCGCTGCGCACCCGATAGGTCGCGAAATGCGACCAATAGACCGGAATGCGCTCGCGGATCGGCCCGCCGAACAGGGCGTACACCGGCACGCCATAGGCCTTGCCGGTGATATCGAGCAGCGCATTCTCGATCGCCGCGATGGCCTGCTGGTTGATGCCGCCGCGCGACTGGCGGGTAATCACGTGCAGGAACTGGGTGATCGCCTCGAAACGGCGCGGGTCCTTGCCGATCAGCGTCGGGGCGAGCCCGTCGATGACATCGGCAAGCCCGGTCGAGCCGAAGCTTTCGTTGAATTCCGACCAGCCGATCAGGCCCTGATCGGTGGTGACTTTCAGAAAGGAGAACATGCGCCAGCCGGCATCGGCGCGCAGGGTCTCGAGCGCAGTGATCTTCATCCTGGCCTCCTGGCGATCAGAATTTGGAAACCCGGGTTTCCTTGGCGGTGATGAATTCCAGCAAGGCCGGCCGGCCGGCCTCGGTTTCGGCGATGCCGCGGCGGATGGCGGCGGCGATCTCGCCCGGCTCCGTCACCCGCTCGCCATAGCCGCCGAAGGCGCGCGCCATCGCCGCGTAATCGCCGGAAATATCGGTGGAGCGGTATTTCTCGGTCGAGATCGGCATCACTTTCAGCTCGATCGCCATCGAGAAATTATTCAGCAGGATCGACAGGATCGGAATGCGCTCGCGCACCGCGGTTTCGAAATCCATGCCGGTGAAGCCGATCGCCGCATC
>JAGWRU010000003.1 GCA_028869595.1 Rhodospirillales bacterium | reverse complement strand
CGCGCGTGAAAACCGTCTCGGTCCTTCTCGCCCTGGCCGGGCTGGGCCTGGCGACGTTGCTGATCGGCTGGTTCGGGTTCAATCCGATCCTGCACGCGACGCTGTCGGTCGGCTGGAGCGGGCTGGCGCTGCTGGCGGCCTGGCAATGCCTGATGTTCGCGCTGCTGGGCTTTGCCTGGAAGGTGATCCTGCCGCCCGAACAGCCCAGGCCGCCCTGGCGCGTCCTGCTCTGGGGCCGGATGGTGCGCGACGCCTCGGCCAATCTGTTGCCTTTTTCCCAGGTCGGGGGCTTTGTCTTCGGCGCGCGCGCGATCACCTTGCACGGCGTCGCCTGGCCGCTCGCCTCGGCCTCCACCGTGGTCGATGTCACCGCCGAATTCCTCGCCCAGCTTGCCTTTGCCGCGATCGGTCTGCTGATCGTGGTACTGCGCGCGCCGCACGAGACCATCGCCATCCCGGCGGCGATCGGCCTGGGCCTGGCGGTGCTGGCCGGCGGCGCCTTCGTCTGGCTGCAGCGCGGCGCCGGCAGCATCTTCGCCCGGCTAGGCCCGCGCATCGCCCCGGCCTGGTTCGCCGGCACCGCCGATCGCCTGGCCGCCTTCCAGGGCGCGATCAGCGCGATCTATGCCCATCCCGGCCGGCTGGCGGCCGGGTTTCTGATCCATCTGCTGGGCTGGATCGCCGCCGGCATCAGCGACTGGATGGCCTATCGCCTGCTCGGCCATCCGATCGGCGTGCTGGCCGCGCTGGCGATCGAGGCATTGCTGAGCGCGCTGGCCGCCGCGGCCTTCCTGGTACCGGTCAGCGCCGGGGTGCAGGAGGCGGGCTATGTCGGGCTGGGCGCGCTGTTCGGCCTGCGCCCGGATATCTCGCTGGCCGTATCGCTGCTGCGCCGGGCGCGCGATGTGGTGGTGGGGGTGCCGATCCTGCTGGCCTGGCAAGGGGTGGAAATGCGCCGGCTGCGGGCCCGCCGGCGCGGCGTGCAGCCGCAAGGCTAGCAGCGTCCAACGCAGCTCCGGGCGCGGCGTTACCCCGGCGCGGCGCTTCAGGGGATCAGCACCATCCCGATCAGCCCGGTGCCGATGATCGCCACCAGCAGGGCGGGCAGCCAGGCGAGCGAGGGGATATCGCCGCGCCACAGCGACGGCGTGCCGCCCCCGCCGCCGCGGAGGCGCCGCCGCAGCGCGCGCAGCAGCGCCAGCGGATCGGCGGCAACCAGGGCGAGCGGCAGGAAACAGGCCAGACCAATCCACAGGCGCAGAGTCATCCCTCTCCTCGCCGTAACGAAATTACGGCGGAAAAGGAAACCCAGCGCCGGTTACGAAGACGCTACGGCCGGCTGGGCTGGCCGGCGGCGGGCGGCTTCGCCGGCGGCGACGCGGCGGGAAACGCATCCTCCCAGCCGCCGCCCAGAGCCTTGTATAGCGCCACCAGATCGGTCGAGACCGCCGTCGTGCTGATCGCCAGCGCCTGCTGGGTGCGCAGCAGGCTGCGCTCGGCGTCCAGCACCTGCAGGAAGTCGGCGACGCCCTGCTGATAGCGCTCCCGCGCCAGGGACAAAGCGCGATTGCTCTGCACCTCGGCCTTGGTCAGCGCGTCGCGGCGCTGCTGTTCGCTGCGATAGGCGGTCAGCGCGTTATCCACCTCGTGCCAGGCGGCCAGCACGATGCGCTGATAGGTCAGTGCCGCCTCGGCCTGCTGCGCTTCGCGCAGATGCAGCGTGGCGCGCAGACGCCCGCCCTCGAATAGCGGCACGGTGATGCCGGGGCCGGCGGCATATTGGCGGCTGTCGAGATTGAACAGGTTCCAGGGCTGCAAGGCCTGGATGCCCAGGCTGCCGGACAGGGTCACGCGCGGATAGAAATCGCCGATGGCGACGCCGATATCGGCGGTCGCGGCATGCAGCTTGGCCTCCGCCTCACGGATATCGGGTCGGCGGCGCACCAGCTCGGACGGCACGCCGACCGGCACACGGGGCGGCACCGGAGGCACCGGACGGGCGCTGTGCAGTTCCGCCGCCAGCGCCCCGGGGGGTTTGCCCAGCAGCAGGCTGATCGCGTTGATCTCGCGCGCTTCTCTCGCGCGCAGGCTGGGCAGTTCGGCGGCGTTGGTCTCGACCTGGGCGGCGGCATTGGCGACGTCGAGATCGGTGGTCACGCCGCCCGCCGCCCTGGCGCGGGTCAGGCTCAGGCTTTCCTGCGCGGTCTTGAGGTTGTCGCGCGCGATCTTCATCTCCTCCTGGGTGCCGCGCAGATCGACATAGTCGCGCGCCACCTCGGCCAGCGCCGTGACCAGCGCGCCGCGCCGTGCCTCCTCCGCCGCCGTCACGCCGGCCTGTGCGGATTCGACCTTGCGCCGCACCCGGCCCCAGAGATCGAGTTCCCAACTGGCATCGAAGCCGTACTGGTAGATATCGATCGGATTCTGCTGCGCCGCCCCGTTGATCCCGCCCGCCGACGTGCCGGGCGCCCCGGATGCCGCCTGACCCGCCGATTGCACCCCCGCCGCATCGCTGCCGAGGGCGGAAAACACGCCGCGCGAGGAGGGCAGTTCCCGCTGATAGGAGGCATTGCCCCCGACGCTCGGGAAGCGGTCCGCCCCGGCAATGCCGAGGGCTGCGCGCGACTCGGCAAGGCGCAGCGTCGCTGCGCGCACATCGAGGTTTTCCGCCGCCACCTGGGCTTCCAGGGCGCTGAGCTGCGGGTCGCCGAAGGCCTGCCACCATGCCGCCTCGGCCTCGGCCGGGCTGGTGGTACTGGCCACGCGCGGCCCGGCTTTGGGCGCTGCCGCGCTGCCCCAGGCGGTCGGACCATGCCATTGCGGCGGGTGGAAATCAGGCCCGACCGTGCAGCCGGCGAGCATGCTGGCCCCCAGCACCCCTGCCAGGAATGTGCGGCGACGCGTCGCCGCAGGACGCAGCGTGGACCGGCGCGGATCGGAACAGCGGATCATCTTGGGCAATTCTCGCATGGGCGCCGGATCGGCGTCGGGGCCGGAGAGTGCATCAGATCGAGGGGGAGGACCAAACCGGGCCAGCCATGCGCCGCCCGCATGCGATGATCGCAGCCCGGCATCGCAACGCGGGCACCGCCGCCGGACGCGGTCAGTTATGCGCGTTATTCGACCAGGGCGGCGCGCCGAGATTGAGGTCGTGCGGACTGGTGGAGGCGCCGGTGATCGCCCCGGCCCCGCCGCCGATCACCGCGCCGACCAGCACGCCGACCGGCCCGCCCACCAGCCCGATCGCGGCCCCGGTGCCGGCGCCGGCCGCCGCCCCGCCCTGGGTGCGGTCCTTGGGGTTCTGCCCGCAGCCGGCCAGGAGCGAGAGCGACAGCATCGCCGCGGCGCAGCGAAGCAGGCGAGACCGGGATGGTGGGATCGGGCGCACGGGAATCTCCTCGCCTTGGGTCCGCGATGCCCCAGCTT
>JAGWRU010000039.1 GCA_028869595.1 Rhodospirillales bacterium | reverse complement strand
CCGCGACCTCCGGCGCCGGGGCAGGCGACGGGGCGGGCGGCGGCGGGGCGGGGATAGGAGGAGCGGGCGCAACCGGCGGTGGCGCGGCCGGCGGTGCCGGTGCCGGAGGGGGCGATGCCTGGGTCGGCGGCGTCCGGGGCGGCGGGATCGGCGCAGCCGGTGCCGGCGGGCTCTCCGCAGCGATGGGCGGCGCGCCCGGGCGCTTTTCCGCCCCCTTGGCCGAGGGGGATTTCGGCGCGCCGCTTTGAAACACCATGGCGACATTCGCCGGCTGCGGCAGCGGCGTGAATGCCGCCTGCCGCTTCAGCCCGATCAGCACCAGGGCGGCCAGCAGCAGCGCGTGCAGCAGGGCCGAGCCGATCCAGGCCAGGCGTCGCCAGCGCCGGCGTGGCCGTGGCCGCGGCACCAGCGGCGCGCGTCGATCCGATGGCGGCGTGGCCGAACCGGCAGGCGCGGTCAGCGCGGGCGGCGCGGCGAAACCGGGCTCGCGCCGTATTCTGCCGCCGGAGCCTCGGCGCTGCGAGCCGGGACGCTGCATGCAATGCGGTGCCGCTCAGCCCTGGCGGCGCGCTTCCAGCGCGGCGGAGAGCAGGCAAAGTTCCTCGAACAGGATCGAGGCGCCGTTGAAGGCGGTGATGCTGCCATGATCGAAGGGCGGCGCCACCTCCACCAGATCGGCGCCGACGAAATCGAGCCCGGCCAGGCCGCGCAGCAGGCGCAGCGCCTCGATCACCCGGATGCCGCCGGCCTCGGGGGTGCCGGTGCCGGGTGCCTCCGCCGGGTCCAGGCTGTCGATGTCGAAGCTCAGATAGACCGGGCCGCTGCCGGCGACGCGGCGCGCCTCGGCCAGGGCGAATTGCCAGCCGCGATCCTGGAACTCGTCCATGCCCAGCACCCGCATGCCGCTGTCGCGGCTGAAGCGCCACATGGCGGGATCGTTGGTGGTGCCGCGAATGCCGATCTGGATGACGCGGGCGGGATCGAGCAGCCCCTCCTCCACCGCGCGGCGGAAGGGCGCGCCGTGGTGGAAGCGCGAGCCCATGTAATCGTCGCCGGTATCGCAATGCGCGTCGATATGGATCATGCCGACCGGACGATGCGCGGCCACCGCGCGCAGCACCGGCAGGCTGACCGAGTGATCGCCGCCCACCGACAGCGGCACCGCGCCGGCGCCCAGCACGCGCTGGTAGAAACCGGCGATCTCGTCCAGCGCGCCTTGCAGCTCGTACGGGAATTCCAGCCAGCAATCGCCGAGATCGCGCACCCGCGTGTTGCGGAACGGGGCGACGCCATCGGCATTGATGCGGCGCAGCAGGCAGGATTGCTCGCGCACCGCGCGCGGGCCGTGCCGGCAGCCGCTGCGATGCGTCACGCCGCCATCGAAGGGGATGCCGATGATGGCGATATCCGCCTCCTCCGCGGCTGTGGCGATCGGGGCGCGGAAGAAGCTGGCAATGCCGGTATGGCGCGGCAAGGCCTGCGGGTCGGCCAGGTCGTGATAGCGGGTGGGCTGTTTCATGGCCGGGGCATCGCACGCGGCATGGGGCTGGCGGAACGTCGCATCGGATCAGGATACTGGCTGGCGCGGCGCGGCGGAAGTGAAACCCGGGTCATGCACCGGAACGTCGCGCCGCTTCTGGTTAGCGCTACCATCGACGCGCGGGGCGCGCATCGTTCCGATAAAAAGACAGATGGGGGCATCGGGGCAAAAAATTCCGCAGCGCGGCACGGCAAAAAGCGGAGGCCGGACCGCGACCCGCCTTGACGGCGCCAAGCCGGACAGTCAGTAATCCGCCACTATTCAATCAAATGGGAGGGACGTCCAATGTCCGCCACGCTCACCCGCCGCGCGTTTGGCGCAACCGCAGCTGCCGTTCTGGCGACGCCCTTCATCCGCAATGCCGAAGCCGCCGCGCCGATCGAGCTGCGCTGCTCGCTGGATACCGAGCCGTCGCACCCGCGCAATGTCGGCTTCCGCGACTTCCTTGCCAAGATCGAGAAGGGCTCGAACGGCGAGATCAAGACGCGGCTGTTCGAAAGCGGCGCGCTGTTCCCCGACCTGCATGTGGTGAAGGCGCTGGTGCAGGGCCAGGTGGAAATGGCCTGCCCCGGCACCTGGACCGTGACGGGCTTCGTGCCGGATGCCGATTTCAGCCAGCTGCCGGCCTTTTACGGCCGCCCGATCGACGTCGTGCACAAGGTCACGGACGGCCCGGCCGGCAAGTTCGTCAATGCCGAGATGACCAAGAAGCTGCATCTCGAAACCCTGGGCGCCTGGTTCGATCTCGGCTTCAACAACTGGTACTCGACCAAGAAGCCGCTCGACACCCTGGCCGATCTGAAGGGCATGAAGCTGCGCAGCCCGGGCGGGGTGCTGAATTCCTGGCGCATCAAATTCTTCGACGGCATTCCCAACGTCACGGCGTGGCCGGATGTGCCGCTCGCCATGTCGCAGGGCACGTTCGACGGGCTGATCACTACCAATGCCTCCGCCGCCAGCTCCAAGCTGTATGATTCCGGCCTGCGTCATTCGCTGCAGGATCAGCAGGGCATGGGGCTGTACGTGCCGCTGGTGAACCAGACCTTCTGGGCCAAGATCGGCAAGAAGAACCAGGAGATGATCCTGTCGCTGTGGGCGGAGAATCTGCCGACCTACCGCAAGAACACCGCCGCCGCCCAGGACGCCGGGCGCGCCAGCCTGACCAAGCAGGGCGTGAAATTCGTCGATGTGCCGCAATCGGTGCTGGATGCGACGCGCGCCAAGATGCTGCCCCGGCAGAACGAGGCGGTGTCGGGCGCGCATATTTCGCCGGCGCTGGTCAAGCTGGTCATGGCGGATATCGGTGCCTGATCCGCATTCCGGCGCGTCCAGGGACGTGAAGCAGACCTCTGGCCTGGCGCGTGCCCTGGCGCGCGCCGATGCCGTCTGGAGCAAGCTGGAGCGGTTGCTCGTCGGCTTGCTGGGCGGCTTTGCCTTGATCATCGCCGTGGTGCAGGTGCTGGGCCGGTATATCGATCCGGCCCAGGCGATCACCTGGGCCGAGGAAGTGATCGTCTACGTCATGGTCTGGGCGGTGATGATCATGTCGAGCCAGCTGGCGCGCACCGACGGGCATGTCCGCCCCGATCTGGTGCTGCGCCTGCTGCCGCCGACCGGGCAGCGGATCTGCGAGATCTTCAACTGCCTGGTCGCCCTGGCCTTCACCTTCGGCATGGTCTGGTACGGCTGGGACGTGGTCGGCACGGCGCTGCTGCTCGATCAGCGCAGTTCCTCGGATCTGCAATTTCCGATGTGGATCTACTACACCGCCCTGCCGACCGGCGGTGCCTTGATGGTGGTGCGCTATGTGATCCGCCTCACCCGTTTCGTCTTCTTCTACGATCCGGTGACCATGCGGGTCGGCCACACGATTGCCGCGCACGAAGCCTCGCCCGAGCTTCTGGTTCCCCCGGTCGAATAAAGGCGCCGCAGCATGTGGACCGTCGGTTTCCTGGTACTCTTTTTCGGCCTGCTGGCATCCGGCATGCCGATCTTCCTGGTGCTCGGCGCCTGTGCGTCGGTGCTCTATTTCGTGTCCGGCCAGCCGATGATCGGCCTGGCCCAGAACATGATCGATCAGCTGAATTCGACGACGCTGATGTCGCTGCCGCTTTTCGTGATGGCGGCGGCCTTCATGCGGCGCGGCGGCGTGGCCCAGGCGCTGGTCGATCTGGCAACCGCCTGGCTGGGCGGCATCAAGGGCTCGCTCGGGCTGGTGGCGGTGGTGTCCTGCGCGCTGTTCGCGGCGATCTCCGGCTCCTCCATCGCCACTGCGCTGGCCATGGGCACGATCCTGCTGCCGGCGATGCTGGAACGCGGCTATCCGCGCTCCTTCGCGCTGGGCGTGCTGGGCGCATCCGGCACGATCGGCGTGGTCATCCCGCCATCGCTGGCGCTGATCCTGTACGGCATCGTGACCGAACAATCCGTGCCGCGTCTGTTCCTGGCCGGCATCATGCCCGGGCTGCTGCAGGCCGGCGCGTTCTTCCTGTGGGTGCTGTGGTACGCGCGGCGCAAGAATTTCCCGGTCGAGCCGGGCATGCCCTTCGCCCAGCGCCTGCGCGTGACGTGGCGGGCGATGCCGGCGATGCTGGTGCCGGTGGTGGTGCTGGGCGGCATCTATGGCGGCTTCATGACGGTGACGGAATCGGCCGCCATCGCCGCCGTCACGGCGCTGATCGTCAGCCTGTTCGTCTATCGCGGCTTCCCGGTCCGGCGCACGCTGGAGGTGATCGCCGAAGCCATGGCCTCGGCCAGCGTGATCATGCTGATCATCGCGACCGCCCTGGTATTCGGCCATTGGATGACCGGCTCCGGCATTCCCGGGCAATTGGTGAAATTCGCCGCCGGCGCCGGGTTCAGCACCTGGGAATTCCTGCTGGTGATGAACATCCTGCTGCTGATCATCGGCTGCTTCCTGGAAGTGGTCAGCACGCTGCTGCTGGTGATGCCGATCCTGGCGCCGATCCTGCTGCCGATGGGCGTCGATCCGGTGCATTTCGGCATCATCTTCACCCACAACATGGAAGTGGGGCTGGTGCATCCGCCGGTCGGACTGAACCTGTATGTTCTCTCCACCATCTCGGACGCGCCGGTGGGCGAGGTGATCCGCGGCATCATGCCGTTCCTGGTGATCCTGCTGCTGGTGCTGGCGCTGATCACCTACTGGCCGGCCATGACGCTGTGGCTGCCCAACGCGGTGTTCGGACCGGGCACGGGCTGAACCTGCCGGCTCAGACCGCCGCGTCCATGCCGGCCAGGATGTCCGGCGCCGGCTGCAGATGGGCTTCCAGAATCCGCGCCGCCTCCGCCCCGTCTTGACGGCGGAGCGCTGCGAGCAGCGCCGCGTGCTGGGCATGGATCAGCACGAGGCGGGCGGGGTTGAGCGCGATGGCGCGCATCGCCACGCGCAGCTGGCGCTGATGCAGCCCGTCGAACACGCCGAGCATCACCGTATTGCCGATCGCCGCGACCAGGGTGCGATGGAAGGTGAAATCCCCCTCCGCCTGGAGCGTCAGGTCGGGTGTCCGGCGCGGCGCGGCCATGCGGGCGAGCAGCGTATCGAGCGTATCGGGCACGGCGATCCGCCGCGCGGCGATCTCGCCGACCACGAAACGCTCGATCACCCGGCGGGTTTCGTACAGCTGGATCAGCTCCTGCGCGGTGGCCGCGCGCACGCGCACGCCGCGCCGGGGCAGGCGTTCGATGAACTGCTCCGCCTCCAGCCGCTGAAACGCCTCGCGCACCGGGGTGCGGGAGACGCCCACTTCGGCGCTGACCGCTTCCTCCTCCAGGAAGCTGCCGGGCGGGATGGTGCCGGCGATGATGGCGGCGCGCAGATGGGCGTGCACGCGGCGCCAGGCCGGTTCGGCTTTCGGACGGGGCGGGGCTTTGCCCATGATACCTCCCAGCATCGGTGTGCGCCCGACTTCCATCGCGTCTGGCCGTCCATTCGGCAAGTGTTTCGGTTGACGCGATCTGGATACATTGCGTATACAAGACAGATCGCCACTGATGGAGCGCCATCGCATGACCCAGACCGTCTCCCCGGCCGTGAAGCGGCGCATGGCGGAAATGACGGCGGCGGAAATGCGCGCCGCCGTGCAGCGCCGTCCGGTCGTGCTGCTGGCGCTGGGCAGTTTCGAGGATCAGGGACCGCACGCGCCGATGGGCGATTACCTCTCGGCCGATGCGGTGGCGTTGCGCATTGCCGAACGGGCGAGCGAGGCCGGCACCGAAACCCTGCTGGCTCCGGTTCTGCCCTTTGGCGGGGCCGATTATTTCGCCAGCATGCCGGGCGGCATCTCTCTGTCGCAGGCAGCGCTGCGCGCGGTGCTGGACGATATGCTGGCCTGCCTGCTGCGCCACGGCCTCAAGCGGATCGTGGTGATCAACGGCCATGGCGGCAATGTCCAGGCGATCCACGAGGCGACGCAGCGCGTCTGGCTGGAACAGGGCGTGCTGGTGCCGAGCTTCTATCTGTGGCGCGTCGGCTATGGGCTGCTGCCGGCGATCCTGGGGGCGGAGACGGCGCGCAAGGCAAGCGGGCACGGCGCCGATCCGCTGAGCAGTGTGGCGATGCATCTGTTCCCCGCCCTGATGCGCCCCGATCTGGTGCCCGATGCCGCGCCGGCGCCGGAATTTCGCGGCCTGAAAGTCGCGGGTTTCGCCAGTCTCAACCTCGATGGCGCGGAGATCGGCGTGCCGCTGGAAGCAGCGCAACTGGCCCCCAATGGCGTGATGCACGGCGATCCGCGTTTGTGTTCGGCGGCCACCGGCGCGGCGCTGGTCGATCGGCTGGTGGAGATCGGCGCGTCCCTCGCCGCCCGCGTCGCCGCCTGGGATGCCTGAGGGCGTGGCCGCGTACGACGTCGTCGTGGTCGGCGGCGGCTCGGCCGGGGCCGCGGCGGCCTCGCGCCTGTCGGAGGATCCCGCGCGGCGCGTGCTGCTGCTGGAAGCCGGGCGCGACTGGCGCGCCGATCAGGCGCCGGCGGCGATGCGCAGCGCCAATATCATCCCCTTCATGCATGACCCGGCGCATCAGGCGGCCTGGCAATGGCCGGGCCTGATGACACGGCGCACGCGGGTGCAGGAGCCGCGCTTCTACTGGCGCGGCAAGGCGCTGGGCGGCTCCTCGGCGGTCAATGCCCAGATCGCCATTCGCGGCGTGCCGGAAGCCTTCGATGCCTGGGCCGAGGCCGGCTGCGAGGGCTGGTCGGCACGCGACGTGCTGGCGGTGTTCGACACGATGGAGGACGATCCCGAAGCCGGGCGCACCGGCGGGCCGATCCCGGTCTATCGCGCGCCGCCGGACGCATGGGGGCCGGTCGATCGGGCGCTGCGCGATGCCGCCCTTGCCGCCGGCTATGGCTGGAACCCCGACCTTAATGCCGCGCAGGGCGAAGGCGTGTCCTGCTATCCGATCAACAGCCGCGATTTCCGCCGCATCTCCACCAACGAGGCCTATCTGGAGCCGGCGCGCGGGCGGCCCAATCTGGACATTCGCGGCGATGCGCTGGTCGATCGCGTGCTGCTGCGCGACGGGCGCGCCACCGGCGTGCGGGTGCGCCTGGGCGGTGTCTGGACGGAGATCGCGGCGCGTCACGTCCTGCTCTGCGCCGGGGCGATCCATTCCCCGGCGATCCTGATGCGTTCGGGCATCGGCCCGGGTGCGGCGCTCGCCGAACACGGCATCAAGGTGCAGCACGATCTGCCGGAGGTCGGGCGCAATTTCATGGATCATCCGATCCTGCGCGCCTCGCTGACGCTGCGCGCCGCCCAAGCCTGCCGCGATGCGGGCCAGCGCCATACCAATTGCTGCCTGACCTACAGCTCCGGCCTGGGCGGCGGCGGGCGGCGCGACATGATCATGATCGCCTTCAACCATCGCGGGCTGAGCGAGGATGGCCGCCCGACCGATCAGGGCGCGATCGGGGCTGCCTTGTTCGAGGCGTTTTCGCGCGGCGAAATCCGCCTGCGTTCCGCCGATCCCGAGAGCGATCCGGACGTCGAGGAGAATATGCTGGACGATCCGCGCGACCGGCTGCGCATGCGCGACGGCGTCGCGCGCCTCGCGCGCCTATGCGCCGATCCGGCGGTGACGGCGATCGCCGAACGCATCGTCTTCGCCGATACCACGCTGTCGATGGAGGCTGCGGCCGCGCTTTCCGAAGATGAACTCGACGCGCTGATGCTGGAACAGGCGGGCGACATCCAGCACGCCGCCGGCACTTGCCGCATGAGCGCGTACGAAGACCCTCGCGGCGTCGTCGATCCCGATCTCGGCGTCAAGGGCGTGGCCGGGCTGCGCGTCGCCGATGCCGCGATCATGCCGGGCGATTGCCGGGCCAATACGCATTTCACCTGCGTGATGATCGGCCTGCAGGCGGCCGCACGCATCGCAGCCTGGGACAGGAACAACGCATGAGTGAGACGATCCTGATCGTGCAGCCGATCGGCCCGGAATTGCGCGCCATCGTGGAGGCGGAATTGCCGCCGGGCTTTGCCGTGCGCTTCACCGACACGCCCGACCCGGCGGAGCTGAAGGCCAAGCTCGCCGATGCCGATTATGCCGTGTTCTGGGATATCGGCCTGCCGGCGGAGATGCTGGATGCCGCGCCGCGCCTGAAGCTCGCCCATAAATGGGGGGTGGGGGTGGAGAATATCGATCTCGACCTCGCCCGCGCGCGCGGCATTCAGGTGGCGCGCACGCCGGGCAGCAATGCGATCCCGGTCGCCGAATTCGCGGTCGGGCTGATGCTGGCCGCCGGTCGGCGCATCGTCACCGCGCATAACGCGATGCAAGCCGGGGTGTGGGACAAGAACGGCGTCTGGCGCAAAAGCATCATGCTGTCCGGCAAGACGGTCGGCATTGTCGGGCTCGGCTTCATCGGCAAGGAAGTCGCGCGCCGCGTCGCGGGGTTCGGCTGCACGGTGCTCTACACCACCCGCACGCCGCTGAGCGCGGCGGAGGAAGCGGCGCGCGGCGTGTCCTGGCGTTCGCTGGATACGCTGCTGACCGAGGCGGATTTCCTCTGCCTGTGCTGTCCGTTGACGCCGGAGACGCGCGGCATGATCGGCGCGCGGCAGATTTCCGCGATGAAGGCCAATGCGATCCTGATCAACGTGGCGCGCGGCGGGATCGTCGTCGAAGCCGATCTGATCGAGGCATTGCGCGCGGGCCGGCTGGCCGGGGCTGCGATCGACGTGTTCGACCCCGAACCGCCCGATCCGGCGAACCCGTTGCTGCACATGGAAAACGTCATCGTCACCCCGCATTGCGCCTCGACCGCGTTCGAGAATTCGGTGCCCGGGGTGCGCCGGTGGCTGGCCAATATCCAGCGCGTCGCGCGCGGCGAGGCGCTGCCCGAAACCGACCGCGTCGTCTGAACATCGAACCGGAAAGGACACCGCCATGAGCGGGCAGGGCAAGGCCGAACAGGACGCAGCGCCGGGCAGGACGCGCTGGTGGATGGCGACATTGCTGCTGGGACCGATCACTTTCGTGATGTCGCTCGACCGCACCGCCATCGTCATCGCCGCGCCGACGATCCAGAGCGAGTATCATTTCACCCTGGTGCAGATGTCCTTTCTGCTGACGGCATTCTCCTGGACCTATGCGCTGCTGCAGGTGCCGTCGGGCTGGCTTGCCGAACGCTTCGGGCCGCGCCGGATGCTCTATTGGGCCAATCTGCTGTGGTCGATCCTGACCGGCATCACCCCGCTGGCCACCGGTTTCGGTTCCTTCGTTCTTATCCGTGGCCTGCTGGGCGCCGGGCAATCGGCGGACTGGCCCAGCTCGGTGGTGGCGCTGAAGCGCTGGTTTCCGCCGAAGGAGCGGGCCAAGGCAAATTCGATTCTGCTCGGCGCGCTCTATCTCGGCCCGATCGCGGCGGGGCCGATCACCGCCGCCGTGATCCTGCATTTCGGCTGGCGCTGGGCGTTTTACGGCTTCGGCATTCTCGGCCTGCTGATCGGCTTCGCCTGGTGGTCCTGGTTTCGCGACAATCCCGCCGATCATCCGATGATGGGGGCGGACGAAGCGCGCATGATCGCCGACGGGCAGGCGGCCGAACGCTCTGCCCCGGTGCGCGGCGCGTTCGTTCGCGGCCTTGGTTCCGTGCAGTTCTGGGCGCTCGGGGTGCAGTATTTCTGTCTGGTGATGATCCAGAGCTTCTACACCACCTGGCTGCCCACCTATCTGATGCGCGACCGGCATTTCTCGCTGGCTTCGATGGGCTTCTTCTCCTCGCTGCCCTGGGTTGCGCTGTTCGTCATGGTGTTCGTCACCGGCGCGCTGTCCGATCGCATTCTGCGGCGCACCGGCTCGGTCTGGGCGGCGCGGGTGCCGGTGGCGATCGTCGGTTTCGCGGTTGCCTCCCTGGCGCTGATCGCCGCCTCTCGCACGCCGCAGATCTGGCTGATGATGGTGCTGCTCTGCGTCTCGCTCGGCGCGGTGGGGCTGACCCAGGTGTCGATCTGGTCGGCGACGCAGGATCTCGGCCGGGGCGCAACCGGGGTGGTATCGGGCTGGACCAATTTCTGGGGCAATGCGGCGGGCGTCGCCGGGCCGGTGCTGATGGCCTATCTGGTGCACTGGACGGGAAGCTGGGCCGGCGCGCTGCTGGGCATCGCGCTGTCCGGCGCGGTCGGGATCGTGCTGTGGCTGTTCGTGCATCCGGAGCGGCCGATTGCCGCATTCCAAAACGCCGCATCCTGACGGCAATCGTCGAAGCGAAGGAGACTGCCATGGCGACATACGAAATCGGCGCAATGCCGGCGCAGATCAGCGCCGAGGTGATCGCCCTGCTGGAGCAGACCGAGACGGCAACCGTCGGTCATTGGCGCCATTGGGGCTTCTGCAACCGCGCCATTCAGCCGGCGCTGCGTGGCCGGCGCGTGGCCGGCACGGCGGTGACGCTGGCCATTCCGGGGCCGGATTCGACGCTGCTGCACCATGCGCTGGGGCTGCTGCGCCCGGGCGATGTGCTGGTGGTCGACCGGCTGGGCGATGACCGGCATGCCTGCTGGGGCGGCGGCGTCACCGTGGCGGCCAAGGCGGCCGGCGCCAAGGCGGGGGTCGTGGACGGACCCTGCACCGATCTGGAGGAGATCGAGGCGTCCGATTTTCCGATGTGGTGCCGCGGCTACGCGCCGATCACCACGCGGCTGTACGATCTCGGCGGGCGGCTCAATCGCCCGGTCTCGGTCGGCGGCGTGGCGGTGATGCCGGGCGATGCGGTGCTGTGCGATGAAAGCGGCGTATTGGTGCTGGGGCCGGAGGAGGCCGAGGCCGAGGCGCGCAAGGCGATCGCCAAGCAGGCGAGCGGGCTGGAGACCCAGCGCAAAGTGGCGATGGGAGGGGCCAAGCTCGGCGCCCTCAGCGGTGCCAGCGCGATGGTGCTGAAGGCCTTGTCCTGATCGGCGATGACAGGTGGGCGGCGATTACAGGGCGGCTTGCAGCGGCAAGCCGACGTAATTCTCGGCCAGCGCCCGCTGGCTCGCCTCGCTTTCCAGAAGCTGGGCGAGTTCCGCTGCGTGCAGCCTTTCGGTGAAGCCGTCGCGTCCCGGCACCGGATGCAGCATCGTCGTCATCCACCAGGAAAAACGCTGCACCCGCCAGATCCGCGCCAGGGCGCGATCGGAATAGGCGTCGAGCCCGCCAGTGCTGCCGGCGGCGAAAAAATCGGCCAGCGCCGCGCCCAGCACCGCGACATCGGCGACGGCGAGGTTCAGCCCCTTCGCTCCGGTCGGCGGCACGATATGCGCGGCGTCGCCCAGCAGGAACAGACGGCCGTGGCGCATCGGTTCGGCAACCGCGCTGCGCAGCGGCGTCAGCGTCTTTTGCAGGATCGGCCCGCGCGCCAGCGCCGGCCCGCCCGGCACGGCCAGGCGGGCCGAGAGCGCGTCCCAGATGCGCGCATCCTCCCAGCTTGCCGGATCGGTGTCGGGCGGGCATTGCAGATAAAGCCGCCCGACCTGGTCGGAGCGGCGGGAGGCGAGCGCGAATCCCTCCGCATGGCGGGCATAGACGATATCCGGTGCCGGCGGCGCCTCGGCCAGAATACCGAGCCAGGCGAAGGGATAGGTCTGCTCGATCACCCGCAGCGCCGTGGCCGGGATGGCGGCGCGGCTGATGCCGTGAAACCCGTCGCAGCCGGCGACGATGTCGCAGGCAAGGGTGCGGTCCTCGCCCGCCGCGCGATAGCGGATCACCGGCTGGGCCTCGTTCAGCCCGTCAATCGCGTAGGCCGGGGCGTCGAAATAGAGCGGCGCGCCGGCGGCGAGCCGCGCCGCGATCAGATCCTGCACCAGCAAATGCTGGCTGTAGACGCTGACGCTGCGCCCGGTCAGCGCGCGCAGATCGATCACCGTATCGGCGCCGCCGATGCGCAGCACCACCCCGGGGTGATCCTCCGCTATGCGTTCCAGCCGCCCGGCCAGGCCGAGCGCGCGCAGCAGATCGACGGTGGTCTGTTCCAGTACCCCGGCGCGGATGCGGTTTTCGACATAGGCGCGCGCGCGTGCTTCCAGCACCACGCTGTCGATGCCGTGCCGGGCCAGCAGATGCGACAGCACCAGCCCCGCCGGCCCGGCACCGATGATGCCGACCTGGGTTCGCTTCGGCGCGTGGTGCATGCTCTGGCTCACAATGCGAAGGCCGCCTCCTCCAGCGCCAGCGTGGCGGCGGCGCCGGCTTCGATGGCGTGCGCCAGCCCGTCGGCGCGCGACAGGATGTGATCGGCATGAAACCGCGCCGTGCCCAGCTTGGCGCGCAGGAACGGCGCATCCGCATTGCCGCCGGCCTGCAGCCGGGCATGGGCGGCAAGCGCGGCGCGGCCCATCTGCCAGCCGGTGGCGGCCAGCGCGAACAGATCGAGCAACGGCACCGCCCCGGCGGCGGCGGCGCGCGGATCGGCGGCATGGGTGGCGAGCATCCAGCCGATCGCCCGTTCGAGTGCCGCCTGCGCCCGCCCGAGCGCCGCGCCGATCGGGGCGAGGTCGGCGATGGCGCGGAGCGCGCGCTCGGTTGCTGCGATCTCGCCGGCCAGCGCGCGCGCCGCGGCGCCGTCATCGCGCAGCAGCTTGCGGCCCAGCAGGTCATTGGCCTGAATGCCGGTGGTGCCTTCATAGATCGTCAGGATGCGGGCATCGCGATAATGCTGCGCGGCGCCAGTCTCCTCGATGAAGCCCATGCCGCCATGCACCTGCACGCCGAGCGAGGCGGTGCGCAAAGCAGCCTCCGTCGCGCCGCCCTTGACCAGCGGGATCAGCAGATCGGCGCGGCTTTGCGCCTGCGCGCGCATCGCCGCATCGGGGTGGCGCGCGGCGACGTCCATCTGAAACGCCGCGACATAGGCAAGCGCGCGTGCCGCCTCGGTCTCCGCCTTCATCGTCATGAGCATGCGCCGCACATCCGGATGGCGTAGGATGGCGACGCGCGGGCCGCGCGGATCGGCGACGTCGCTGCCCTGCAGCCGGGTCTCGGCATAGGCGAGCGCCTGACGATAGGCACGTTCGCCGATTGCCACGCCTTGCAGCCCGACGGCGAAGCGGGCGAGGTTCATCATCTTGAACATCGCCTCCAGCCCGCGATGCGGCGCGCCGACCAGTTCGCCGAGCGCGCCCGGCCCGTCGCCGAAGGCCATCACCGCCGTCGGGCTGGCATGGATGCCCAGCTTATGCTCGATCGAGACGCAGCGCAGATCGTTGCGCGCGCCCAGGCTGCCATCCGGGTTGATCAGGAATTTCGGCACCACGAACAGCGAGATGCCCTTCACCCCCTCCGGCGCATCGGGCAGGCGGGCGAGCACGAGATGGACGATGTTCTCGGCCATGTCGTGCTCGCCATAGGTGATGAAGATCTTGGTGCCGCGAATGCGCCAGCCCGCCCCGCCCGGATCGGGCTCGGCGCGGGCGCGAATGGCGGCGAGATCCGATCCTGCCTGCGGTTCGGTCAGATTCATCGTGCCGGTCCAACTGCCCTGCACCAGCTTCGGCAGGTAGCGCGCCTGCTGCGCGGCGCTGGCGCAGAGTTCCAGCGCATGCACCGCGCCGCGCGTCAGCAGCGGGCACAGACCGAAGGCGAGATTGGCACCCTGCCACATCTCCTCCACCGGGGCGGCGAGCACGCCGGGCAGGCCTTGGCCGCCATGCGCCGGATCGGCGGCGAGCGCGTTCCAGCCGGCGGCGACGAAATCGGCATAGGCGGCGGCGAAGCCGGGCGCGCTGCGCACCACCCCGTCGGCGGCCCGCGCGCCGGCCCGGTCGCCGGCATGGTTCAGCGGGGCGAGGCGGTGGGCGGCGAATTTGGCCGCTTCCTCCAGGATCGGATCGACCAGATCGCGGCCCATCTCGGCGCAGCCATCGAGTGCCGCGATCGCCTCGAAGCCGATCAGCGCATCCAGGATGAAGCGCATATCGGCCAGCGGGGCTACGAAATCGCTCATGATGCGATCTCCTTCGCCATCTGGCGCAGGGTGAATTTCTGGATTTTGCCGGTGGCGGTGCGTGGCAGATCGGTGAAGACGAAATGCTTCGGCACTTTGTAATGCGCGAGCCCGGCGCGGCAATGCGCGGTCAGCGCCGCCGGCGTGGCGTCCTGGCCGGGGCGCAATTCGATGAAGGCGCATGGGGTTTCGCCCCATTTCGCATCCGGCCTGGCGACCACCGCCGCGCCCTGCACGGCGGGATGGCGATAGAGCACCTCCTCCACCTCCAGCGAGGAGATGTTCTCGCCGCCGGAAATGATGATGTCCTTGGAGCGGTCGCGGATTTTGACGTAGCCATCCTTCTGCACCACCGCCAGATCGCCGGTATGGAACCAGCCGCCGGCGAAGGCCGCGGCATTGGCCTTGGGATTGCCGAGATAGCCCTTCATCGTGATGTTGCCGCGAAACATGATCTCGCCCAGGGTTTCGCCATCGGCCGGTACGGGCTGCATGGTGTCCGGGTCCAGCACCACCATCGCTTCCTGCATCGGCACGCGCACGCCTTGGCGGGAATTGCGTTCGGCGCGTTCGGACAGGTCCATGGCCGTCCATTCCGGATGCTTGGCGCAGACCGCGGCGGGGCCATAGGTTTCCGTCAGCCCGTAGACATGGGTCAGATCGATCCCGCGTGCTTCGGCCCCGGCGATGATCGGCTCCGGCGGCGAAGCGCCGGCCACCTGGCCCGCGATGCGCCAGTCGATCCCTTCCCACAGCGCCGGATCGGCGTCGATCAGCGTGGCATAGACGATCGGCGCGCCGCACAGATGGCTGACGCGATGGCGGCGGATCGCGCCCAGCGCGGCGGCCGGTTCCACCTTGCGCAGGCAGACATTCACCCCGGCGCGTTCGGCCAGCGTCCAGGGAAAGCACCAGCCATTGCAGTGAAACATCGGCAGCGTCCACAGATAGGCCGGGAATTGCGGCATGCCCCAGTTCACGATGTTGGATACCGCGTTCAGATAGGCGCCGCGATGGTGATAGACCACGCCCTTGGGATCGCCCGTGGTGCCGGAGGTGTAGTTCAGCGCGATCGCATCCCATTCATCGCCGGGCGGCGCCCAGGCGAAATCGGGATCGCCGCCGGCCAGCAGGGTTTCGTATTCCATCACCCCGAGCGGCGGCGCCCGCGGCCCCTCCGGATCGGCGAGGTCGATGACCAACGGCTTGTCGTCCAGCAGGGCGAGGGCGGCGGCGATGGTGGCGCGGTATTCGGCATCGGCCAGCAGCACCCGCGCGCCGCCATGGCGCAGCATGAAAGCGATCGAGGCGGCATCGAGACGGGTATTGAGCGCGTTCAGCACCGCGCCTGCCATCGGCACGCCGAAATGCGCCTCGACCATGGCCGGGATGTTCGGCGCCATGATCGCCACCGTGTCATCCCTGCCGATGCCGCGCTGTTGCAGCGCCGAGGCAAGGCGGCGGCAGCGCGCATACGTGTCCGCCCAGGTGAAACGCTGCGCGCCATGCACGACGGAAGGGCGCGTCGGATAGATCTCGGCGGCGCGGGCGAGGAAGGAAAGCGGTGTCAGGGCGGCGAAATTCGCCGTGTTGCGATCAAGACCGCTGCGATAGGCGGCATGGCCGCGTCCCGCCTGTAGCGACATCGTTTCCCCCGTCTGCGTCGTTCGGTGCGGGGAGATTACGCGTTGCCATGGCCCGATGCGAGGGGGGCGCGAGAAGCGGCGATGCTGGGGGGAAATGGTGCCCAGGGGCGGAATCGAACCACCGACACTGCGATTTTCAGTCGCATGCTCTACCAACTGAGCTACCTGGGCATCGGCGGCGGCATCGCTACCGGCCGGAGGGCAGCGCAATAGCCCATGCCCGCGCCGGGATCAAGCCGGGGGATCATCCTCCGGATCATCCTCCGTCGCCGGGATGCGGTATTCCTCGTTCAGCCAGCGGCCGAGGTCGATCTGCGCGCAGCGGCGGCTGCAGAAGGGCAGCGGCGGGCGGGAAGCAGGATCGGGCAGGTGCGCACAGATCGGGCAGCGATGCGGATCAGCCATGCCCGGCCTCCAGCCGCCAGCCATGCGCGGGCAGCGCGGGATCGGCCCGCAGCGCGATTCGCTGCCCGGCCAGCGCGGCCATCTCCTCCAGCGCGACGGCATCGCGTTGCAGCGCTGCCACCACGGCGGGCGCGGCGCGCAGGATGGCGGGCGTGGCCGGGGCGGCGGCGATGGCGCGGGCCAGGGTGCGCAACCCGGCCAGCCCCGCCGCGTGCGGGCCAATAAGCAGATCGTGCAGCGGCGCGCTGCCGCGCGGGCGCAGGATTTCGATCAGCCCCAGCCCGGACAGGCCGATCAGGCGCGGCCGGGCCGGGTCGTCGGCCAGCAGGGCGGCCAGCGGCGCCAGCAGGGCACGCCGCGCGGCCAGCGACAGCCCCGCCGGATCGATCAGAATCGCCCCGCCCAGATTGCGCAGCCGGATCTGCGCCGCCAGCACCGGCAGCACCGCGCGGTTGAGCGCCCGCTGCATCCGCCCTTTCGCACCGGCGGCGGCGCTTTCGGCGCCGGCATCGACGTCGATCGCGGTCAGTGCCGGGGTGGGCGTGATGCTGATCCGCGCGCCGCCGGGCAGGCTCAGCACCGGCTCTGCCAGGGCATCGACCGCCGTCTCGGTCGCCTCGTCGAAGGCATGGGCCACGCGTTCCACCCGCGCGCC
This sequence comes from Rhodospirillales bacterium, assembly GCA_028869595.1. Lineage (GTDB taxonomy): Bacteria > Pseudomonadota > Alphaproteobacteria > Acetobacterales > Acetobacteraceae > JAGWRU01. Next base: position 3,343 of record JAGWRU010000039.1, on the reverse strand, counting down.
CAGCGTTGCCTGCAGCCGCGCCGCAAGGCCGGCATCGTCGACCAGCACCGGCGCGTCCGGGTGGCGCATGGCCAGACGCAGCAGCGGGCCGGGGCCGGGGCGCAGCAGCGCGGGCGGGCCTTCGGCGCGCCAGGCAGGGTCGGCATCGTCGCCCAGATCGCCGCTCAGCCTGACGCCCTTGCCGCCTTGCGGGGCGCGGGTGACGCGCAGCAGCAGCATCTGGCCTTCGACGGGCGGGCTGGTGGCCGCGCTATCGGGCAGAAACCCCTGCGCGCCGCCGGCCAGCACGACGAAGCTGCCGGCCATGGCCGGAACCCGGGCCTGGACGCGGCCGCGATGGATATCGTCCAGCCCATCCGGCGCGCCCGGGCGCCACAGCGCGTAGTCCCGCAGCGCAGGCTCGGTGACGGCGATCCGCACCTCTCCCGGACTGGCGGAAGCGCGGATCAGCCGCGTCATGGCAGGGGAAAGCCGAGGCCGCGCAGGGCGTTCCTCGTCTCGAACAAGGGCAGGCCGACCACGGCGGAATAGCTGCCGGCGAGATCGCGCACGAATCCCGCCGCCCGCCCCTGAATGGCATAGCCGCCCGCCTTGTCGCGCCATTCCTGGCTATCGAGATAGGCCTCGCGCGCCGGCTCATCCAGGCGGGCGAAGGTGACGGCGGTTTCGACGGCGCGGCGCACAATCCGCCCATCGGGCGCGCGCAGGGCGATGGCGGTGATCACCCGATGGCGCCGGCCGGACAGCAGATCGAGGAAGCGTCCCGCCTCGGTCCGGTCGGTGGGTTTGCCCAGGATGCGCCGTCCCAGCCCCACCACCGTATCGGCGGCCAGCACGAAGCTGCCCGGCGCGTCGATCGCGGCGAGCTTGGCCGCGGCCAGGCGGATCGCCAGGGCGCGCGACGTTTCGCCCTTCAGCGGGGCTTCGTCGATGGCGGCGGGAAGGATGGTGTCGGGCGCCAGGCCAAGCTGGGCCAGCAGGGCCAGCCGGCGCGGGCTGGCGGAGGCCAGGATCAGGCGCGCCGAGCCCGAAGCGGACATTACTTGAAGCGGAACGTGATCCGGCCCTTGGTCAGATCATAGGGCGTCATTTCCACATTGACGCGGTCGCCGGCCAGAACGCGGATGCGGTTCTTGCGCATCTTGCCGCTGGTATGGGCAAGAATCACATGCTCATTGTCCAGCTTGACGCGGAACATGGCGTTGGGCAGCAGCTCGGTAACGGTGCCGCTGAACTCGATCATGTCTTCTTTGGACATCAGACCCCGTTCGAAGGAGAAGCCGGCGGGCGCGCGCGGAAAACCCGGCGCCCGCGCCGGAACGGGCGGAACATGATGGCCGCGCCCCGGAAGGTCAAGCCGAACCCGGTCCGGCAATCCGCATCGCCACGCTTTCGGCATGCGCGCCCAAGCCTTCGGCGCGCGCCAGCCGCACCGCCGCCGGGCCGATCGCTGCGATCCCGGCCGGGCTGGCCGACAGCCAGGTGGTCCGCTTGAGGAAGTCGAACACCGACAGGCCGGAGGCGAAACGAGCCGTCCGCCCGGTCGGCAGGACGTGGTTGGGACCGGCGACGTAATCGCCCAACGCCTCCGGCGCATCGCGGCCGAGGAAGGCGGAACCGGCATGGCGGATGCGCGCGAACAGCGCCTGCGGATCGGCGGTCATGATCTGCAGATGCTCCGGCGCCAGCCGGTCCACCAAAGCGGCGGCCTGATCCCAATCGGCGACGACGATCACCGCCCCATGCGTCGCCCAGGAGGCACCGGCGATCGCCGCGCGCGCCAGGCGGGGGATCGCCGCCTCCACCGAAGCGATCACGCGGGCGGCAAAATCGGCATCGTCGGCGATCAGGATGGATTGCGCCGCTTCGTCATGCTCGGCCTGGGCCAGCAGGTCCATCGCCACGCGGGCGGGATCGTTGGCGGCGTCCGCCAGGATCACCACTTCCGACGGCCCGGCGATGCCGTCGATGCCGACCCGGCCGAACACCTGGCGCTTGGCCTCCGCGACATAGGCGTTGCCGGGACCGACGATGCGATCGACCGGGGCGATGCTCGCGGTGCCATAGGCCAGCGCGGCCACGGCCTGGGCGCCGCCGATGCGAAACACCTCATCCACGCCGGCGCGATGGGCGGCGGCCAGCACCAGATCGTTCATCACCCCGTCCGGCGTCGGCACGCACATGGCGATCCGCCCGACGCCCGCGACGCGGGCCGGCACGGCATTCATCAGCACCGAGGACGGATAGGCCGCCTTGCCGCCCGGCACGTAGATGCCCACCGCATCGAGCGCGTTCCAGCGCATGCCGAGCGCGAGCCCGGCCGGATCGTCGAGCGCGATATCGGCCGGCATCTGGGCGCGGTGGAAGGTTTCGATGCGGGTCGCGGCGAGATCGAGGGCGGCGAGGTCCGCCGCCGGCACGCGGGCACGCGCGGCGTCGATTTCCGCCGCGCCGACGCGGATCGTGGCCGCCGTCAGGCGCTGGCGGTCGAAGCGTTCGGTCAGGGCGATCAGCGCCGCATCGCCGCGGGTGCGGACATCGGCGATGATGGCGGCGACCGGCTCGGCCACCGCTTCGGTGGTTTCCCGCGCCTGGGCCAGCAGGGTTTCGAATTGCGCGGCGAAATCCGCCGCCCGGCTGTCGAGACGGATCATGGCGCGAGCGCCGCGCGCAGCCGCGCGATCCAGGCGCCGATCGCCTCTGGCCTTGTTTTCAGCGCGGTGCGGTTGACGATCAGGCGGGAGGTGACGGAGGCGATCACCTCGGTTTCCACCAGCCCGTTGGCCTTCAGGGTGGAGCCGGTCTGCACCAGATCGACGATCAGGCGCGACAGGCCGAGGCCGGGGGCGAGTTCCATCGCCCCGTTCAGATGCACCACATCGGCATGCACGCCCCGGCTGGCGTAATGGCGGCGGGCGATATTGGGGTATTTGGTGGCGACCCGCACCCGCGACCAGCGCGCCGGATCGTCCGAGCCTGCGGTCGCTTCGGGTTCGGCGACCGAGATGCGGCAGCGCCCGATGCCGAGATCGAGCGGGGCGTAGATTTCCGGATAATCGAATTCCATCAGCACATCGGCGCCGCAGATACCCATGGCGGCGGCCCCGAAGGCGACGAAGGTGGCGACGTCGAAGGGGCGCACGCGCACCACGTCCAGCATCGGATCGTCGGTGGGGAAGCGCAGGCGGCGGCTATCCTCATCCGCATAGTCCGGGTCGGGGTTGATGCCGGCGCGGGCCAGCAGCGTGCCGCATTCGGCGAGGATCCGGCCCTTGGGCAAAGCCAGGATCAGCGGCGCGGTGGCTTCAGGCTCCAGCGCGGCGGCGGGGAAGGGGGCGGTCAT
>JAGWRU010000038.1 GCA_028869595.1 Rhodospirillales bacterium | reverse complement strand
TCGAAATCGCGGGCATCCGCGCCGTCGATGGTGATCAGCGGCACCGCACGCAGATCCTCCCGCCCGGCCAGGCCCGGCGCGCCGGCCGCCGCCGCCTCGGCCAGCGCCTCGGGCAGGAAATCGACGGGAATGGCATGGGTATGGATGGCGATCAGGCTGATCGAGCGCGCCTCTCCCATCTGCCCCAGGCGTTCGACCACGCGGGCCGGGCGCAGGCCGAGGCCGCCCAGCCGGGGCAGCGGCTCGGCCAGCACGATCTCATTGTCCTGTGCGTCATGAGTCTCGCCGGCTGGCACGCTCCATTCCGCCTTGGCGCGCCGGTCGGTGGGCTCGATGCGCCCGGCCTCGGCATGGCGAGGGGCAGCACCCGGGCGCGCTGCGGCGGCGCGAAACACGCCGAGGATGCGTCCGGGCGCATCCGACAGGCGCTTGATGGTGCGCCCTTCATAGCGGCCGCGCCCGATCGGCCGCAGCCGCGCGAGCACGCGATCGCCCGGTGCGAGCGCCGGCTGGCCACGCGCCTCGGCGGCCATCAGGATCAGCGGCGGCGGTGCCGCCTCCTCCCACGGGACGGGCCGGGCGATGGGGTCGCCATCGGCATCGGTGCCGGTGATGCGCAGCGTCATCACCTCCGGCAGGCGGCCGGTTTCGTGATAGCGCCGCGCCCCGGCCGGGGCGATCGCGCCTGCCGCGCCGAGACGGCGGAGCAGGGCGCGCAGGGCCGGGCGGTCAGCCTCGGTCAAATGGAAGGCGCGCGAGATTTCGCGCTTGCCGACGCGGCCCGGGCTTTCGGCGATGAAGCGGCGCAGGGTTTCCGCATCGGGCAGGATGCCGGGCTGGATCCGCGCCGAGACCGGGGAGGGCGCAGGAAATTCGCCGTCAGCCGCCCGCCGCGGGCGAGGCGGCTTGCCGCCCGGGGCGTGTGCCGAGCGGGCTGCATCCCTGGGGAGCTTGCCCGGACCCGGTTTGCGCGCGCCTTTTCCACCGGGCGGCAGCACCCCGGCGGGGCCGGCACGGCGGGCCGACGGGCGGGTGGGCTTGCCGCCCTTCTTCATGCTTTTGCGGCAGGCTTGCGCGCGGGCGGTTTGGCGGCGGATTGGCTCTTCGTCCCCAAGGATTTTGCCGCTGGGGATTTCGCGACCGGCGATTTCGCAACCGGGGATTTAACCGCTGGGGATTTCGCGGCGCCGGCTTTCGCTCCACCCGATTTTGCGGGCGTCGCTTTCGCGGGTGTCGCTTTCGCCTTTGCGGACTTCGCCGCCGGCTTCTTCGCCGCCGGCTTGGCTGCCTTGGCCGCAGGCTTCGTCGCCGCCGGCTCGTCCGCCGCGCCGTTTGCCGCCTTAGGCGCCGCTTTCGCCGACCGCGCCGGTTTCGCCTTGCCCGCCTTGCCGCGTGCGCCGCCGCGCGCGGCCAGCACCTTGCCCTTCTCGGCCAGCAGCGCGACCGCCTGATCCAGAGTCATCTCCTCCATCGTCGTGCCGCGCGGCAGGTTGGCGACCGTCTTGCCGTGCTGCGCATAGGGCCCGAAGCGGCCCTTGCGGATCGTCACGCTTTCCTTGTCCTTGGGATGGGCGCCAAGATCGCGCACCGAGGCGAGCTTGCGGGCCAGCAGATCGACGGCGCGGTTGATGCCGATCGCCAGCACGTCATCGTCGCGGTCGAGCGAGCCGAACACGCTGCCCATCCGCACATAGGGGCCGAACCGGCCGAGCCCGGCCTCGATCGGCTGGCCGGTTTCCGGATGCACGCCGATATGGCGCGGCAGCGACAGCAGGCCCAGCGCCTGCTCCAGCGTCATGGTCTGCCCGTCCATGCCGCGCGGCAGAGAGGTGCGGCGGGGCTTGACCTTCGATCCTTCCTCCGCCTCGCCCTGCTGCACGTAAAGTCCATAGGGGCCACGCCGGACGGTGATTTCCTCGCCGGTATCGGGATGGCTGCCCAGCGCGCGCATCCCTTCCTTCAGCGTCTCCCCCTCGCCCTCGCCATTCTCCACCGCCAGTTTGCGGGTGTATTGGCAAGTCGGATAATTGGAGCAGCCGATGAAGCTGCCATAGCGGCCGAGCTTGAGGCCGAGCCGCCCCGCCGCGCAGGCCGGGCAGGCGCGCGGATCGGCCCCGTCCGCGCGGGCGGGAAAGAAATGCGGGCCGAGATCGCGGTCCAGCGCCTCGATCACATCGGAGATTTTCAGGTCGCGGGTCTGTTCGACGGCGCGGGAGAATTCCTCCCAGAAGCGCTGCATCACCGCCCGCCAGTCGCGCTGGCCGGCGCTGATCTCGTCGAGTTGCTCCTCCATCGAGGCGGTGAAGCCGGCATCGACGTAGCGCTCGAAGAAGCTGGTCAGGAAGGCGGTGACCAGACGGCCGCGATCCTCGGGGATGAAGCGGCGCTTATCGAGGCGGACATATTGGCGGTCCTGCAGCACCGACAGGATCGAGGCATAGGTGGAGGGCCGGCCGATGCCGAGTTCCTCCATCTTCTTGACCAGGCTGGCTTCCGAATAGCGCGGCGGCGGCTGGGTGAAATGCTGCTCCGGCGTGATCGACACGCGGCTCAGCGGATCGCGCAGCGCCATCGGCGGCAGCATGCGGTTCTCCTCGTCCTTCGCCTCGGCCTCGTCGTCCTGATCCTCGTGATAGAGTTTCAGGAAACCGTCGAAGGCGAGGATCGAGCCGGTGGCGCGCAGCGT
>JAGWRU010000037.1 GCA_028869595.1 Rhodospirillales bacterium | reverse complement strand
GGCCCATCTGGATGCGGGCCCGGTCCTTGGCCAGATTGTCCTTCAGCACCTTCTCGACGGCGCGGTTGTTCTTGGCCTCCTCCATGTCGATGAAGTCGATGACGATCAGCCCGGCCAGATCGCGCAGGCGCAACTGGCGGGCCACCTCGTCGGCGGCCTCCATGTTGGTGCGCAGCGCGGTTTCCTCGATGCCGCGCTCACGGGTGGAGCGGCCGGAATTGACGTCGATGGCAACCAGCGCCTCGGTCTGGTTGATCACCAGATAGCCGCCGGAGCGGAGCTGCACGGTCGGGCTGAGCATCGCATCGAGCTGCGCTTCGACCTGGAAATGGCCGAACAGGGTCTGCGTCGGATCACGCCACATCTGCACTTTGCGCGCATGCGAGGGCATCAGCATGCGCATGAATTCATGCGCCGCCTTCCAGCCTTCTTCGCCATCGACATGGATGTCATCGACATCGCGCGAATAGACATCGCGGATGGCCCGCTTGATCAGGCTTGCTTCCTCATAGATCAGCGCCGGCGCGACGGAGCGCAGCGTGTGTTCGCGGATTTCGTCCCACATGCGCATCAGGTATTCGCAGTCGCGCTTGATCTCCGCCTTGGGCCGCGCCGCGCCGGCGGTGCGCACGATCAGCCCCATGCCGCGCGGGATTTCCATCTCGCTGGTGATTTCCTTCAGCCGGCGGCGATCGGCGGCGGAGGTGATCTTGCGCGAGATGCCGCCGCCGCGCGGCGAATTCGGCATCAGCACGCAGAACCGGCCGGCCAGCGAAATATAGGTGGTCAGCGCCGCGCCTTTGGTGCCGCGCTCCTCCTTCACCACTTGGATCAGCAGGATCTGGCGGCGGCGGATGACTTCCTGGATCTTGTAGTTGCGCAGATAGCGGTTGGCGCTGCGCGGAGCCGGCGCCTCCTCGCCCTCGCTGCCGCCCACCGTCTCCGGCGGCGGTGCGTCATCGGCGGCGCTGTCGGCATCCTGGTCGCTGTCGGCGAGATCCTCGCCCGCAATCCCGGTCTGCGCGTCCCGTGCCGCGTGCGCTTCTGCGGCGGGCGGCGGGGCATCGCCGGGCGCCTCGGGTTCAGCCGCGGCGTGCGCTTCGGCTGCCGGCGCGGCATCGGCTTCGGAGGCGGCCTGCGTCTCGGTCCAGGACGCAGCGTCGGTGGCGCTGTCCGATGCGGCCTCCGTTGCGGCGTCGGCATCGGTGCCGGCCTCGGGTTCGCCCTCGATCTCTTCGCTGCCGGTCCGCGTCTCGGTGGCGATCGCCGCCGGCATCGCCGCATCGGGCGCGCGCTCGGCGGCGGATGCGCCGCGATGGGCGCGCGCCTCTTCCTCGGCGGCGGCGCGTTCCTCTTCCTCTTCCTCGCGGCGGGCCTCCTCGGCGTGCATCTCCAGCAGACGCTGCCGATCGGCGACGGGGATCTGGTAATAATCGGGGTGGATTTCGCTGAAAGCCAGGAAGCCGTGCCGATTGCCGCCATATTCGACGAAGGCGGCCTGCAGGCTGGGCTCTACGCGGACGACTTTGGCAAGGTAGATATTGCCCTTGAGTTGTCGCTTGGTCGAAGTCTCGACGTCGAAATCCTCAAGCCGGTTTCCGTCCAGCACCACGACGCGGGTTTCTTCCGCGTGCGTGGCGTCGATCAGCATGCGCTTGGTCATGAAGCCATGAACTCCGGTGCGCCGCCCGATGCAGCGGCACGGCCCGGAGTCGGGCGCAGGCCGGCGGACGGCAGAAGAAAGAAAGGGAGGAAGGGGTGCCCGCCAAGTCAGGAACATCGCCATCCGGCCACCGGAGAGCAGCCGACGCCGCGCCATCCGTCCGACCGCCCGAATCGGGCGGACCTTCGGCTATGGCAATGGCGAAATGGCTGGTCTGGTTCATCGGCCCTGGCATCGGTCCCTGGCATGGGGGGCGGCGCGCGCTGCAATGGCACGCCACCTCGTGTGAAAATTCCTGCCGGCCGACCCGCGATACGATACCGCCAGCCGGCCCCCGGCGCGCATCGGCGCGGCGCGGGGCGATGCCATGGCGGGGAAGCGCTGCGGCAACCCCGGAAATGCCATGCCGTATCGGCGGGCGGAGCGGGGTGCTGCGGCGCTTCGTGTCGCGGCGATGGCGGTCATCCGCCTGCGCCGGCCAAGGCATCGAAGCCCTTGCACCATGAAGCAATCCACCCCGGGCCGCAAGCCAGCGTATGCAACCTGGCCGGCACCGTCGCGCATGCTCGCCCGGAATGGTCGCGAAGCCGACATGAATCGGCCGTAATCAACAGGGAAGGTGCGTTCATACATCCGATGTGTTAAGTTCTCGAACCATGTCCACAGTGCTGCCTTTCTCGCGACGCCTGCTGCTCGGCCGGATGGCCGGGGGCAGCGGATTGCTGTTCGGCACCTTCCTGCTGCCCCTGCATGTGCGCCGGGCCATGGCCCGTTCGCTGGCTGACAAGACCGATGCGGATGGCAGGCTGGTGGCCTGGAACGGGCGCAAACCGCCACCGGCGCATCGCCCGCCGCCGCCCTTGATCATGCTCGACCCCGGCCATGGCGGCAAAGATCCGGGGGCGATCGGGGTGTCCGGCACGTATGAGAAGCATATCGCCCTGGATGCCGCGTTCGAGCTGAAGCGTCTGCTGGAAGCCACCGGCCGCTACCGGGTGCGGATGACGCGCTGGACCGATGTCTTCGTGCCGCTGGAAACCCGCGTCGCCCGCGCGCAGGAGGCGGGGGCGGCGCTGTTCATGTCCATGCATGCCGATGCCATTCACGACCGGGCCGTGCGCGGTGCCTCGGTCTACACCTTGTCCAATTCCGCCTCCGACCCGGTGGCGGCGGCGCTTGCCCGGCGGGAAAACAGCGCCGACCGTTTCATGGGGCCGGGTTGGCGCAATGCCTCGCCGGAGGTCGCCTCGATCCTGTCCAGCCTGATGATGCGCGAGACCAAGATCGATTCCGTCCGTCTCGCCAAAGACATGGTCCGCAATCTCGACCGGGAGGTGGACATGCTGCCCAACCCGGACCGGCATGCCGGTTTCGTCGTGCTGAAATCGGCGCAGATCCCCTCGGTCCTAGTGGAGATGGGGTTCATGTCCAACCGTCAGGATGAAAGCCTGTTGCGCCGCCCGCAGCATCGCGCCGTGGTGGCCGGGGCCATGCGCCAGGCGGTGGAGGCGTATTTCGCCGCCGCCCATCGCGTTGCCGGCGTGGTCGATCTGCCCGGGATCGATCCTGAAGCGCCATGGCCTCAAGGTACCGAGAAATCCCCGCCGCTCGGTCAGGCTTAGCGCGCGTTCCTCTGGCGGGGACTGCCGGATCGGTTCATATCCCACCTCATGACCATGCCTCCTTTGACTGCGGGCGAAAAGCTCGTGCCCCCCAGCCATGACGCCGCGGCCGCGCGTGGGCCGCGTGCGGCCCGCGGCAATGGCGCCGGCAAGCCGCCGCGCGACCCGAAAGGGCCGAAAAAGCCGCGCAAATCGGGCGGTGGCTTCTTCGGGCGGCTGCTGGCCAGCCTGTTCGCAATGGGCGTGCTGGGCGTGGCCGCAGCCTGCGGGGTGGCCTTCATCGGCTATCGCTATTACGCCTCCGACCTGCCCAACGTGGATGTACTGAAGAACTACCAGCCCCCGGTCATGAGCCGCGTCTATGCCGGCAATGCGCGGCTACTGGCCGACCTTGCGGCAGAGCGGCGCATCTTCGTGCCGTTCAGCGCGATCCCGCCGATGGTGGTGCAGGCTTTCGTCTCGGCCGAGGATCAGAGCTTCTGGGTGAATACCGGCATCGACCCGCTGGCGATCGTCCGGGCAGGGGTTTTCGACCTAACCCATCTCGGCCAGGGCAGGCGCCCGATCGGTGCCTCCACCATCACCCAGCAGGTCGCCAAGAACATGCTGCTGGACAGCAACAAGGTCGCCATCTCGCGCAAGATCCGCGAAGCGATCCTGGCCATGCGCATCGATGCGACGCTGAGCAAGCAGCGGGTGATGGAGCTTTATCTCAACCAGATCTATCTCGGCATGGGCGCCTATGGCGTGGCGGCGGCGGCGGAAGCCTATTTCAACAAGCCGCTCGACCAGTTGACCCTGCCGGAGGCGGCCTTTCTGGGCGCACTGCCCAAGGCGCCGAACAACTACAACCCGTTCCGCAATCCCGATGCCGCCAAGGCGCGGCGCGACTGGGTGCTGGACAGAATGGCCGCCGATCACGCGATCACCCAGGCACAGGCCGATGCCGCCAAGGCGACGCCGATCGTGCCCGCCGCCTTCCACCGTCCGCCGCCGATCCCCGGCGCCGACTGGTTCGCGGAGGAGGTGCGGCGCGAGCTGATCGCCAAATTCGGCACCAAGCAGACGACCGAGGGCGGGCTGATGGTGCGCACCTCGCTCGATCCGAAATTGCAACTCGATGCCGAGGATGCGCTGCGCAAGGGCTTGATGGCCTATGATCTGCGCATGGGCGGCTGGCACGGGCTGGTGACGCAGCTTCCCCCGGCCGGGCTCGGCGCCGACTGGCCGCGCCTGCTGCAAGCCGTGCCGACCCCGCCGGGCATGCTGCAACCCTGGCGTCTGGCCGTCGTGCTCTCGGTGACCCCGACCGAGGCGCGGCTCGGCTGGCTGTCGCCCGAACCGGCCAATACCCTGCCCGACAGCCATCCCGCGCGGGCCCAGCACACCGGCTATATCCTTTTGAGCGAGACGCGCTGGGCCCGCCCGGTCGGCGCCGGCAACCATCTCGGCCCGGTGCCGGGCCGGATGGAACAGGTGTTGAGCCCGGGCGATGTGGTGATGGTCGAGCACGCATCTCTGCCGACCAAGCCGGGACCCGTCAGGCCGGCCGTCGCCAGGCCCGGCCATCCGCCGGTGAAGGAGGCGCTGACCACCGCCGCCGCGACCTCGCCCGACCATATGCTGCTGCGCCAGATCCCCAAGGTGGAGGGCGCGCTCGCCTCGCTCGACCCGGCGACCGGGCGGGTGGTGGCCATGGTCGGCGGATGGAGCTTCCAGCTCAGCCAGTTCAACCGCGCCACCCAGGCCGCCCGCCAGCCGGGCAGCAGCTTCAAGCCGATCGTCTATCTGGCGGCGATGGAGAAGGGGTTGTCGCCCAGCCAGCGCTTCCTGGATGCGCCGGTGGTCATCGATCTCGGTGCGGCGGGGCGCTGGCGGCCGAATAATTACGAGATGAATTTCGGCGGTCCGACGCCGCTGCGCATCGCGCTGGAGCAGTCGCTCAATCTGGTGACGCTGCGCCTGGCCGAATATATCGGCATGGATGCCATCGCCAAGACGGCGATCGCTTTCCATATGGCGGACAGCATCCCGCTGGTGCTGCCGGCGGCGCTGGGCGCGGCCGATACCACGGTGCTGCGTGAGGCGCAGGCCTATGGCTCGCTGGATGCGGGTGGCAAGCTGGTGACCCCCAGCCTGATCGACAGCGTGCAGGATCGCGATGGGCATGTGCTGTGGCGCCCTTCGGGCCTTGCCTGTCAGGGCTGCGCCGATCCGGCGGCGCCGCCGCAGATCCTTGATCAGCGCAAGCGCATCGCCGATCCGCAGAGCGTGTTTCAGGTGGTGCAGATGATGGAAGGCGTGATCCAGCGCGGCACCGGCGTGCCGGCGGGGGCGGGCATCCATCGGCCGCTGGCCGGCAAGACCGGCACCACGCAGCAATGGACCGATGCCTGGTTCTCGGGCTTCAGCCCGGATCTGGTTACCGTGGTCTGGGTCGGTTTCGACCAGCCCTCCTCCCTCGGCTATAACCAGCAAGGCGCGCTGGTCGCGGCGCCGATCTGGCACGACTACATGGCCAAGGCGCTGGCCGGGCGCCCGGTGCTGCAATTCGTCCCGCCGCCCGGGGTGACGCTGGCGCAATGGGATACCGGTTCCGGCACGGTGACCGATGCCTTCAAGCCGGGCCAGGTGCCGGGTGCCTCCGTGCCGGTATTCGCCGGTGCGACGCCGGCCTCGCAGGCCGCGATCGATCAGGGCATGGCTGCGCTGTCGGCCCAGCCGGATGGCAATGGCGTGACGCCGCTGCCGCCGGGCGGGGCACCGGGTACGCCGGGCGCGCCGGCCGCTCCGGCGGCGGGCGGCGGTGTGGACAGCTCCATGGGTGGATTGTATTAGTCGGCGCCGGCTGCGCAGGACGCCGTCAGCCACCGCCTAACTTTCTGTTTTCGCATCTGTTTACCCGGATCCGGCGCATCGTCTTCGTCGGCCAGAGGCCCGCCCCGCATGTCCACCGAATCAGACGCCCTCAACCAGCAGATCAAGCAGTCCGTCGCGCTGCTGAGGAGGCATCTTTGACTGGGATGTCGCCGAAGGCCGCCTTGCCGAACTGAATGCCCGCGCCGAAGACCCGGCGCTGTGGAACGACGCCGCCGCCGCGCAGAAGCTGATGCGCGAACGCAACCAGCTGGCCGGTGCGATGGACGCCGTGCGCCGGCTGGAGGGCGAGGCCGCCGACACGACCGAGCTGATCGGCATGGCCGAGGCCGAGGGTGACGCGGCCATGGCCGCCGACGGCATGGCGACGCTGGCCGCCCTGGCCGAGGAAGCCCGCCGACGGGAGATCGAAAGCCTGCTCTCGGGCGAGGCCGACGCCAATGACTGCTACATGGAAATCAATGCCGGCGCGGGCGGGACAGAGGCGCAGGACTGGGCCGAGATGCTCAAGCGCATGTACACGCGCTGGGCGGAGCAGCACGGCTATAAGGTGCAGATCCTCGAAGAAAGCGAGGGCGAGCAGGCCGGTATCAAATCCACCACGCTGCAGATCGCCGGGCTGAACGCCTATGGTTGGCTGAAGACCGAGGCCGGGGTGCACCGGCTGGTGCGCATCTCTCCCTTCGATGCGGCGGCGCGCCGTCAGACCAGCTTCGCCAGCGTCTGGGTCTATCCGGTGGTCGACGACACGATCGAGATCGAGATCAACGAGAGCGATCTGAAGGTCGACACATTCCGCGCCTCCGGCGCCGGCGGCCAGCACGTGAACAAGACCGAAAGCGCGATTCGCATCACCCATGTGCCGAGCGGCATCATCGTCGCCTGTCAGACCGACCGTAGCCAGCACCGCAACCGTGCCACCGCCATGGCGATGCTGAAGGCGCGACTCTACGAGGCGGAATTGCAGAAACGCGAAGCCCAGGCGGCGTTGACCGAGGATGCCAAGACCGCGATCGGCTGGGGTCATCAGATCCGCAGCTACGTGCTGGCGCCCTATCAGCTGGTAAAGGATCTGCGCACCGGCGTGGAAAAGGGCAATCCGGACGCGGTGCTGGATGGCGACCTCGACGCGTTCATGGCCGCCTCGCTGGCCGCCAGGGTGGGCGCCACGCGATCGGAGGCGAGCGCGCAGGCGCAGTAGCGCCGATCCCGCGCACGCCGCCCGCCAACCCGGCGCGTTAACCCCCGTTTCACCCGCTGCGTGCAGCGTCCGTGGATGGAGATCACGGCCGAACAACCGCGTCCGCGCGCTGCCGCCATGCCGAGCCTGCCGGCTATGCTGCTCGACGCCATCGCCCATCAGCGGGCCGGGCGAGCGGGGCAGGCGGCGGCGCTGTACCGAACGGCGCTGACCATCGCGCCCGATCAGCCCCAGGCGCTGTATCTGGCTGGCGTGCTCGAACTCGGCGAAGGGCGCGCCGCCGCGGCGGTGCCGCTGCTGCGGCGCGCGGTGGCCGCCCGGCCGGAGCATGACGGCGCGGCGCTGCATCTCGCCCGTGCGCTGATCGCAATGCAAGCGCCGGAACCCGCCCTGGCGCAGACCATGGCCGTGCTGGCGCGTGATCCGGCGGCGGTGGAGGCATGGTTTCTGCTGGGTACGGCGCTGGCCGCGCTTGCCCGCCCGGATGCGGCGGAGGCGGCGCTGCGCCAGGCCTTGCATCTTGCCCCCGACCATGTCAGCGCCCGCGTCAACCTCGCCAATGCCCTGGTCGATCAGGAACGCTGGGACGAGGCGGAGATCGCCTATCGCGCCGCCCTGGCGCGCGATCCGGCGAGCGGCGAGGCCGCCGCCAGCCTGGGCTGTCTGCTGACCGCGCGCGGTCGATTAAACGAGGCGATGGCCGTGCTGCGCGCCGCCATCGCGGCCAATCCCGGCTTCGCCCCGGCGCATTGGAATCTGGCCGAGGCGGCGCTGCTGGCCGGCGATTTCGCGACCGGTTTCAACGCCTATGAATGGCGCAAGCGCCATGACCGCTTCCGCGCCGATTTTGTCGATCTGCCCGGCCCGGTCTGGGATGGCGGCGATCCCGCCGGGCGCACCATCCTGGTGCATGCCGAACAGGGGCTGGGCGATACCGTCCAATTCGCCCGGTATCTGCCGGCCATTGCCGCGCGGGGCGGAAGGCCCGTTCTCGTGTGCGATCGAACGCTGATCGGGCTGCTCGGGGGGCTCGCGGGCTGTCATGTGGTGGCGCGCGATGGCGTGCTGCCGCGCTATGATGCCTGGATCGATCAAATGAGCCTGCCGCGCGCCTTCGCCACCACGGCGCAGACGATTCCGGCCGCTTGTGGCTATCTGCATGCCGATCCCGCGCGCATCGCCGCCTGGCGGGCGCGCCTGCCGGCCGATCCCGCGCGTCGGCGCATCGGCCTGTGCTGGGCCGGCAATCCGGCGCACAGCAATGATGCGCGCCGATCCCTGCCGGCGGGCGCGGCGCTGGTCGCGCTGCTCGCGCCGCTGCGGGCTTTTCCCGATATCGACTGGATCAGCCTGCAGGTCGGCCCGCGCGCGGCGGAAGCCGCATCGCTGGGTGTCTCGGCTCCCGATCCGCCGCTGGTCGAGTATGCCGACACTGCCGCGCTGATCGCGACGCTGGATGGCGTGGTGTCGGTCGATAGCTCGGTTGCGCATGTCGCCGGCGCGCTGGGCAGTGCCTGTGCCGTGCTGCTGCCCTTCGCGCCGGATTGGCGCTGGTTGGCAAGTGCTGCGGAAACCTCGCCCTGGTACGACAGCCTGCGCCTGTTCCGCCAGCCCGCCCCCGGCGCCTGGGCGGCTGCGGTGGGGACGCTGGCTGCCGCCCTTCAGAACCGTTCCTGGCCGGTCTGACGCACCGGATCGGGGAAGTCGCGGTACAGCGCGAAAACCGTGTTCTGCACCAGCTGATTGACGCCGGCATGGGCGCCCTCCACCGGCTCCGCTCGGCCCGCCACATGGCCGAACGCGGCATCGAGCTGGGCGAGGCCGGTGACCTCCACCATGACGTGGAATTCCCCCAGCCCGGGCGCGCCGAGGCCGAGCTTGCGCCGGGTCAGCCGCCAGCTGGCGATCAGCCCGCGGCCCTGGAGATGCGCCATATAGGCGGCCAGCCCGGCGGTGAAATCGAGGTCGCGCACGCCCGGGCGCAGATCGCACCAGATATGATAGAGGTCCATGCCTATTCCTGGCCGATCCGCCGGCCCCCAGGCAAGCGCGCGATCAGCCGACCGGCGGGATGCGGGCATGCCAGTCCGTGTCGCGTTGCAGCGCATCGGCGGCGGCCAGGATTTGCGCCTCGGCAAAGGGCCGTCCCGCCAGTTGCAGACCGATCGGGCAGCCATGCGGATCGAAGCCGCAGGGCGCGCTGACCGCCGGCAGGCCGAGATAGTTGAACGGGCGTGTATTGGCCGAAACCGCCAGGAAGCGATGTTCCGTCCCCGGCGGGCCGGCATCGATATCGGTCTCCGCCAGCGTCGGGATACAGGTGCGGATGGTGGGGGTCGCCAGCATGTCGACGCGGCTGAACACCTCGGCGGCAAAAGCGCGCAGGATCGGCCCGCGCCGCGACAACGCCTCCAGATAGAACGGCGCGGGAATGGCGAAGCCGGGATACATCCGCCCGCTGAGATGGATGGCATAATCCTGCGGGCGGGTGCGCATCCATTCGGCATGGATGGTCGCCGCCTCCACCCGCGAGACGACGCCGCCATAGGTCGCGACCGTCTCCATGAACGGCACGGCAAGGCGGGTGATGCTCGCCCCGCGCGCGGCGAGCACGGCGAGCGCCGCCTCCATCGCCGCCACCACGGCCGCATCGGCGCCGTCGAGGAAGTAATTCTCCACCACCCCGATGCGCAGGCCGCGCAGATCGCCGGTCAGGGCGGGTTCATAGGCCGGCACGGAATGCGTGGCGCTGGTGGGATCGGCCGGATCGTGTCCGGCGATGATGCCCAGGATGCGGGCGCAGTCGCGCGCGGTGCGGGCCAGCGGGCCGACATTGTCGCAGGAGAAGGAAAGCGGCATCACCCCGGCCCGGCTGACCCGTGTCTGGGTCGGCTTGATGCCGGTCACGCCGCAGGCGGAAGCCGGCAGGCGGATCGAGCCGCCGGTGTCGGAACCCAGCGCCATGTAGTTGAACCGCGCCGCCACCGATGCGCCGGAGCCGGAGGAGGAGCCGCCGGTGATATAGGGCGGGTTCCACGGGTTGTGGCAATCGCCGTAATGGCGGTTATGCCCGGTCGGGTTCTGGGCGAATTCCGCCATGTTGAGCCCGCCCCAGACATAGGCGCCCTGGGCCGCCATGCGCGCGATCACGGTTGCCGTGCGATCGGGGGTGAAATCGGCGCGGATGGCGGACCCGCAACTGCTGCGCCGGCCCTTCTGATAATACATGTCCTTATGCGCCATCGGCACGCCGTGCAGCTTGCCGAGCGGCGCCTTGGCGGCCACGGCGCGGTCGGCTGCGCGCGCGGCCTCGAACGCGGCGTCGCGATCCTGCCAGATCACCGCATTGACTACCGGCTCGGCGGCATCCAGCCGGGCGAAATTCGCCTCCAGCAACGCGACAGAAGTGGCGGCGCCGCTCCGCACCGCCTCCGCCGCCTCGCACAGCGACAAGGCGGCCAGGTCGGCGCCGGCCGGGATGCGCGGTGCGGCCGGCGGTGCTGCGGCTGCCTGCGGTGCGTCCGGTCCGGCGGCCTCCGCCAGCGCTGCCTGAAAACTCGCCGGCTCATCCTCGAAGGCGATGCGTCCGCGCTCGGCGGCGAAACCGGTCAAAGTGGTGGTGCGCAATTCGCCGGCCATGCGCCGCCCGGCATCGTTGGGCGGGGGAATATCGTGCCAAGCGGCGGTCATTGCCTCCAACGCGGCGAGGAACGGGTCCATGCTGGCCTCCTGATGACCGGACCAGTATGCCAGTGTCATGCTGCGGTGCAACACGGGAGAGCGGGAAAACATGCCGATCGACGCACGGCCACGCTGCGACTGGGCTTTGGGAAGCGAGGCGGAATGCGCCTATCACGACGCCGAATGGGGTGTGCCGGTGCATGGCGACGATGCGCTGTTCGAATTGCTCACCCTGGAAGGCGCGCAGGCCGGATTATCCTGGCGCACCGTGCTGATCCGGCGGGACGCCTATCGCGCGGCGTTTCATGGTTTCCGCATCGCGCAGGTGGCGGCGATGACGGATGATGCGCTTGCCGCCTGCCTGGAAAATCCCGGGCTGATCCGCCATCGCCAGAAGATCGCCTCGGTGCGCACGAATGCCCGCGCGGCACTGGCCTTGGGCGAAGGCGGGCTGGACCGGCTGCTATGGGGCTTCGTCGATGGCGTGCCGGTGGTCAATGCCCCGGCCAGCCGCGCGGAGGTGCCGGCGGAAACCCCGGCCTCGCGCGCCATGAGCAAGGCGCTGCGCAAGGCCGGGTTCAGCTTCGTCGGCAGCACGATCTGCTACGCGCTGATGCAGGCCGGCGGGATGGTCAATGACCATCTCACCGGCTGTTTCCGCTACCCCGCCGCGCGCAAAGCCTGATCGAGATCGGCGAGGATATCGTCGATATGCTCCAGACCGATCGACAGGCGGACATAGCCGGGCGTCACGCCGGTTGCCTTCTGCTCCGCCTCCGATAGCTGCGAATGCGTGGTGCTGGCGGGGTGGATGGCCAGGCTGCGCGCATCGCCGATATTGGCGACGTGGTAGAACAGCTTGAGCGCATCGATGAAAGCGCGCCCGGCCGGTGCGCCGCCGGCCATTTCGAAGCCCAGCAGCCCGCCCTGACCGTTCGGCAGGTAGCGCGCGCTGCGCTCCGCCGCCATGCCGGTGTGATGCGCGGGATGGATCACCCGGGAAACCTCCGTGCGCTTAGCCAGGAAATCGGCAACCGCGCGGGCGTTGCGGCTGTGTTCGCGCATGCGCAGGGGCAGCGTCTCGATCCCTTGCAGGAACAGGAAGGCGTTGAAGGGCGACATCGCAGCGCCCAGATCGCGCAGCAGCGTGGTGCGCATCTTCAGAATATAGGCGATCGGGCCGAGCGGCTTTGCCGCCTCCGCCCAAACTGCGCCGTGATAGGACGGATCGGGCGTGTTCAGCGCCGGCTGGCGGGCAGGATGCGCCGTCCAGTCGAAATTACCGCCATCGATCACCGCCCCGCCGATCGAGGTGCCGTGTCCGCCGAGATATTTGGTGGTCGAATACATCACCACCGCCGCGCCGTGATCGAACGGGCGGACCAGCAAGGGCGCCGCGGTATTGTCCATGATCAGCGGAATGCCGAAGCCACGTCCGATCGCTGCCACCTCGGCGATGGGGAAGGGGATCAGCTTCGGATTGGGCAGGGTTTCGGCGTAATAGGCGCGGGTGCGATCATCGGTCGCGCGCGCGAAGCCCTGCGGATCGGACGGATCGACGAAGCGCGCCTCGATGCCCATATCCTTCAGCGTATTGGCGAAGAGATTCCAGGTGCCGCCATAAAGATCGGTGGAGGTCACGATATTGTCGCCGGCGCGGGCGAGATTCAGCACGGTGTAGCTCGATGCCGCCTGCCCCGATGCCAGCGCCAGCGCCGCAGCACCGCCTTCCAGCGCGGCCAGACGCTGCTCCAGCGCATCCAGCGTCGGGTTCATGATGCGGGAATAGATATTCCCAAGCTCCTTCAGCGCGAACAGATTGGCGGCATGCTCGGTGCTGTCGAATTGAAACGAGCTGGTCTGATAGATCGGTACCGCCACCGCGCCAGTGGCCGGATCGCGCCGCCAGCCGGCATGCAGGGCCAGGGTCTCGGGGTGTTGGGTCATCGCGTTTGCTCCCGCTTGCCGCCGGCGGGTGCAGCACCGCCGGGCGGGCGGACTATACCCGGCCTGCGGCCTGCGTGAAGCGCAGCGCGTGTCGGACAAAAATCTGCCATGGCCGGGTGCCGGCGGAGCAGGCGCGATGCCTGGATCGGGCGGAAAGCGGGGCGGCCTACTCCGCCGCCGCGCGCTGGCGCAGAACGGCGTTGCCGCGGCGGAAGGCTTCCGCCATCTGCGCCGCCGGCATGGCGCCGGAGAACAGCGCATACCCGTCGAGGAAGAAGCTCGGCACGCCGTTCACCCCGGCCTCGCGCGCCGCGCGATCGGCGGCGCGGGTCTCCTCCACCATCGCGCCGTCATCGAGGAAGCGGGCCACCTGGACGGGATCGAGCCCGGCCTGACCGGCAATCGCGGCCAGCACCGCGCGGTCGCCGATATCGGCGCCTTCGGTGAAATAGGCGGCGAACAACGCCTCGGTCAGCGCATCCTGCTCCCCGTTGCGCCCGCCCAGCCAGATCAGCCGGTGCGCGTCGATGGTGTTGGGCGTGCGGGCGATGCGATCGAGATGGAAATCGAGGCCGGCTGCCGCAGCGGCCTGGGTGACATTGGCATCGAGTTCGGCGGCCCGCGCCGCGCTACCGAATTTGGCGGTACGATAGGCGCTGCGCGCCACGCCTTCGGCCGGCATCTCCGGGTTGAGCTGAAACGGGTTCCAGCGGATCGAGAAATGCAGCCCTTCCTCCGCCAGAATGGCCAGCGCGCCGGCGAGATGGCGCTTGCCGATATAGCACCACGGGCAGATCGCGTCGGAGACGATGTCGATCCGGGTGCCGGGGGCGGTCGCCGGGTCGTCCTGCACGTCGCTCATTGGGGGCCTCCTGTCACGGCCATTGGCCGCAGGGGAGCATGCCCGATCGGACCGGGTGGGGAAAGCCTGCCGGGCGCGCGCGCTATGCCGGCGGCATCACATCGTCGGGGATCGGATTGACGAAGTCGCGTCCGGCGCGCACCGCCTGCCAATCCGCGCGGGCCTGCGCGATCAGGGCCGGTGCCGCCAGCAGATCGACCGCAGTTGCCGCCATCGCTTTGGCCGCATGCTCCAGCCCTTTATGGGCGATCGCGGTCTTGCCCTGCGCCACCAGCTGCCAGGAATGAAACGGCGTGCCGACCGCACAGGTCGCCCCGCGCATCTGCACGGTGGGCACCACCCAGCTCACCGTGCCGACATCGGTGGATCCGACCAGCGATCCGTCGCCGCCGCCCAGCGGATAGATGAAGTCGCATAGCGGCAGGTCCATGCGCGGGCGCAGCCCGAAGCGCAGGAAGGCGGCCCTGATCTCCTCGGGTGTGAAGGTCTTTTGAAATTCCGCCGCCAGCGCGCGATCCGCCGCATCGAAAGGTGCCGGGCCGAGGCGTTCCAGCGCCTCGTGCATCACCCGTTCCAACGTCGCGTTGCCGATCAGATTGGCGGTGCCGGACACCACCGCGCAGCGCTGGGTGGTTTCGGTCATCAGTGCCGCGCCCTCGGCGATCTTCTTCACCCGCGCGAACAGCGCGTGCATCTCGTCCAGCTCGCGGGCGCGGACCAGATAGCGGACCGAGGCGCGGGCCTGCACCACGTTGGGTGCGGTGCCGCCGGCATCGGTGATGGCGTAATGGATGCGCGCGCTGCTCGGCATGTGCTCGCGCATGTAGTTCACGCCGACATTCATCAGCTCGACCGCATCCAGGGCGGAGCGGCCAAGATGCGGCGCGGCGGCGGCATGCGCGGCGCGGCCCGAGAAATGGAAATCCGCCTCGATACAGGCCAGCGAGATCGGCGTGTTGACGCCGGTGAAGCTCGCCGGATGCCAGGAAATCGCGACATCGACATCGGCGAACAGCCCGGCGCGGACCATGAAGCCTTTGGCCGAACCGCGCTCCTCCGCCGGGCAACCGTAATAGCGCACCCGTCCGGGCAGGTTATGGGCCGCGAGATAATCCTTTACCGCGGTGGCCGCGAGCAGCGAGGCCGATCCCAGCATGTTATGCCCGCAGCCATGTCCCGCCCCGCCGGGCGTCATCGGCTGCGCGGCGGCGATGCCCGGCGCCTGGCTGAGCGCGGCCAGGGCATCGTATTCGCCGAGAAAGGCGATGACGGGGCCGCCTTCGCCGGCTTCGCCGATCACCGCCGTGGCCAGGCCGCCCGCCGCCTCGGTGATGCGGAAGCCTTCCTTCGCCAGCATCGCGGTATGGGCGCGGCAGGCTTCGGTTTCGCCGAAGCTCAGCTCCGGCTTGTCCCAGATCGCGTCACTAAGGGCGAAGAAGGCCGCGCGCTTGGCTTCCGCCAGTGCCCAGACAGCGTCGATATTGCTCATGGCGTACCGTGTTGCTTGCGAAGCGCCGATCAAAGGCAATTTGTGCGTTCAGGGCAATGTCTCGGCCAGCACGATCTCGGTGCGCGGCGCCTCGATCCCGGCCAGGGCCGGCCGCCCGGCGCGGAGATTGTCGAACACCGCCAGGCAATCATTGATCGTCGCATGCGGGTTCTGGGTGATCACCGCGTCCGCCGTGCCGTCCTCCAGCAGGGCGCTGGTATCGGCGGTCAGCCCATGCGCGATCAGCACCACGTCGCGCTCCCGCCCGGCCTCGCGCAGGGCGCGGGCGATCCCCTCCGCCCCGCCGCCCATATTGTAGATCGCGCCGAGCTTCGAGTGCAGTGCCAGCAGGGCGCGGGCCTGGCGGTAATTTTCCGCCGCCTCGTCATGGCCGAGGCGGGGCGGCAGCACGGTGATGGCGGGAAACGCCTCGGCGAACAGGGCGGGAAACGCCTCCGCCCGTTCCTGATGGGCGCGATAGGCCAGGCTGCCGGCGATCATCGCGACCTCGGCCGGGCCAGGCGGTAGGAAGCGCCCGATCAGCCAGGCGGCGGCGCGTCCGGCGGCGCGGTTATCGAGGCCGAGATAGGCGGCGCGCGCACTGCCTGGCAGATCGGAAATCAGCGTCACGCAGGGAATGCCACGCGCGGCGAGATCGTTCACCGCCTCGGTCACCAGCGGATCCTCCAGCGCCATGAAGGCGATGGCATCGGCATCGCGGGCAACGGCGCGCAGATGCCTGGCGAGCAGTTCCGGGCGAAACCCCGCCACCGGCTCCAGCCGCGGACGCAGCGCGAGGCGTCCGGCGCGTTCGCGCGCCGCGCCGACCAGCCGGCCGAGCAGGTGCAGATAGCGGTTCGACCCGGCGGGCAGCACGAAGGCGATGCGCAAGGGCCGCAGCCCGGCTGCCAGGATCGCCGGATCGGGCAGGCAATCGAGCGCGGCGGCGACTTTCAGCACCCGGCTCGCGGTCAGCGGACGCACCCCGGGGCGGCGGTTCAGCACCCGGTCGACCGTGGCAAGCGACACCCCGGCGCGCTGCGCGATATCGGCAAGACGCGGGCGGCGCCCGGCGGTGCGGGGCATTTTCTTCCCCTCAAAAACCCTCAGCAATGGCGTTTGCGCGGGTTGCTTCGGCTTCCTACCGTGCCGGCGTCCAAGAGAGAAGACCGGAGGAACCCCCATGAGCCGCTTTTTCGGCGCAATCCGCCAGCTCGGCTATGTCGTGCCCGATATCGAGGCGGCGATGGAATACTGGACCGCGACGCTCGGCGTCGGCCCGTTCTTCTACAATCCCAAAGTGCCGATCCGGAACTACACCTATCGCGGTGAGCGCTACGAGCCGCATAATTCGGTGGCGCTCGCCAATTCCGGGCCGTTGCAGGTGGAGCTGATCCAGTGCCGCAACGACGTGCCCTCGATGTACCGCGACTTTCTCCAGGCGGGACATACCGGCCTGCAACATGTCGCCTATTGGACCGAGGCGTATGATGCCGACCTCGAACGCCTGCTCGCCCAGGGCTTCCGCCCCGCGATGGGCGGGGAGGTGGGGGAGCGCGGGCGCTTCATCTATTTCGATACCGAATACCATCCCGGCACGGTGATCGAGCTTTCCGAGGTCGCCGGCCCCAAGGGCCGGCTGTTCGATCTGATCCGCGAGGCTGGCGCCCACTGGGACGGACGCGATCCGGTGCGTCCCTTCCCTGATCTCGCCACGCTGTAGCCATGGCGGAGGATCGCTTCAGCGCCGGCTACATGATCGAAACCCCGCTCGATCCGCGCGCGGTGGCCGAGGTGATGGCCGGCGAGCAATCCTGCGGCACCTTCACCCGTGTCGCCGGGGAGACCGATGCGCTGCGCGATCGCACCCGCGCCATCGTCGAGGAGGTGACGGCGCTGGGCGAGACGGCGCAGCCCAGCCTGCCCAATGCCTGGCTGGCCCGGCGCGGGGTGCGCGGGCCGTGGAAGCGCGCGCGCATCCGCATCCGCTTTCCGATCGCCAATGTCGGCGCCAATCTGGCGACGCTTGCCTCCATCGTCGCCGGCAATCTCTACGATCTCGGCGAGGTGACGGGGCTGCGGCTGGAGACGATCGATTTGCCGCCCTCCTTTCGCGCCCGCTTCGCCATGCCGGCCCAGGGCATCGCCGGCACGCGCCGGTTGAGCGGGCGCGCCGAGGGGCCGCTGATCGGCTCCATCATCAAGCCCAATGTCGGGCTGAGCGTGGCGGAAACCGCGGCCCTGGTCGGCCAGT
Source organism: Rhodospirillales bacterium (assembly GCA_028869595.1). Classification (GTDB taxonomy): domain Bacteria; phylum Pseudomonadota; class Alphaproteobacteria; order Acetobacterales; family Acetobacteraceae; genus JAGWRU01. The sequence goes on along the minus strand of JAGWRU010000037.1, from coordinate 1,478 downwards.
TGGCCGAAGCCGGGCTCGACTTCATCAAGGATGACGAGATTTCCGCCAATCCCGATCACGCCCCGCTGGCCGAGCGCATTCCGCGCGTGATGGAGGCGGTGCAGCGCGCCGCCGCTCGCACCGGGCGCAAAGTGATGGTCGCCTTCAACATCACCGACGAGACCGATGCGATGCGCCGCCACGCCGATCTGGTGGCCCGTCATGGCGGCACTTGCGTGATGGCCAGCCTGAATTGGTGCGGGTTTTCGGCGATCGAAACGCTGCGCCGGTCGAGCGATCTTGTGCTGCACGGCCATCGCAACGGCTATGGCGCCTTCTCCCGCCATCCGCTGCTCGGGATCGGCTTTCAGGCCTATCAGGTGCTGTGGCGGCTGGCCGGCGTCGATCACATGCATGTCCATGGCATGCAGGGGAAATTCGCCCAGGAAGATGAGGAGGTGGTATCCGCCGCCAAGGATTGCCTGACGCCGCTTGCGCTGCATGTGGATGATCGGGTGATGCCGGCTTTCTCCTCCGGCCAATGGGCCGGCACGGTGCCGCCGACCTGGCATGCGGTGCGCTCGCCCGACCTGCTGTTCATGGCCGGCGGCGGGGTGATGGCCCATCCCGACGGGCCGGCGGCCGGCGTTGCCAGTCTGCGCGCGGCCTGGGATGCGACGATGGCCGGCACGGCGTTGGCCGATGCGGCCGCCACCGACCTGGCGCTGGCAAGGGCGCTGGAATTCTTCGGCAAGCGGGAATGAGCGGCGCTCGCCGGATCGGCTGGTACGGCGACGATTTCACCGGCGCCACCGATACGCTGGCCAATCTGGCGGAGGCGGGGTTGCGCGCCCTGTTGTTCCTCGGCCTGCCCGATGCGGCACGGCTGGCTGCCGCCGGGCCGCTCGATGCGATCGGTATCGCGGGCGCGGCGCGGGCGATGGCGCCGGGGCCGATGATGGCGGAACTGGCGCCGGTCGGTGCGTTTTTCGCCGCCCAGGACGTGGCGGTGCTGCATTATAAAGTCTGCTCCACCTTCGACAGCGCGCCGGGGATCGGCAATATCGCCACTGCCGTGGCAACGCTGCGCCCGTTCTGTCCGGCGCCTTGGGTGCCGATCCTGGGCGGGCAGCCCAATCTCGGTCGCTATTGCCTGTTCGGCACGCTGTTCGCCGCCGCCGGGGCAGGCGGGGCGATGCATCGCATCGACCGCCATCCGACCATGGCACGGCATCCGGTAACCCCGATGAGCGAGGCCGATCTGGTGCGCCACCTTGCCGCCCAAGGGCTCGATCGGGTGGCATTGCTCGACTATCGCGCCATCGCCGCCGATGCCGCAGCCGCGCTCGCCGCGCTGCTTGCCGAGCGTCCCGCCGCAGTGCTGATGGATGTCGCGCGGGAAGAGGATTTGCCCGTCCTGGGCCGGCTGATCTGGCGGCATGCCGCAGGCGCGCGGGTGCTGGCGGTGGGGGCAAGCTCGGTCGCGCGCGCTTTGGCCG
>JAGWRU010000036.1 GCA_028869595.1 Rhodospirillales bacterium | reverse complement strand
CGAAGCTTCCCGGCATTTGCGCAGCGGCCCCGGCTATGCCGATTGCCTGGCCCAGGTGCCGCCCCCCGATGCCGCCCGCATCGCCGTACGGCAAGCCGCCTTCGACGCGCTGGTTGCCCCCGCCGCGCCATCGCCGCCCCGCTTTCTGCCGCCCGCTTCGCTGCGCGCGGGGATCAGCCTGGCCGCCGGGGCGCGGACCGAGGGGGTCGGGCTTTGCCTGTGGCAGGACGGCGAAAGCTGGGGGCGCTGGAGCGACGGGGCGGAGGCAAGCCTCGATCTGGCGCTGGAAGCGCCGGTTACGGGGCATATGCTCCGCCTCGATCTGCGCGCCCGCCCCGACGGGGCGTTCGGGCTGCGTGTGGCGGTCAATGGCGTGGCGCTGGGGGAAAGACGGATCGCGGGCGATGGTTGGCACGAATGGGGGCTGGCGGACGCGGCGATCGCCGGGCGGACGCATCTGCACATCGCACTTGCCACCGATACGGCGTTCGAAGCGGCGCGCTTCACGCCGGAGGATGATCGGATTCTAGGCTTCGCGCTGGCCGGGCTGGCGGTGGGGTAGAGTGGCACGAGCGGTGTCGAAGGCCCGAACCGCACGATCGGAACAATGGAGCGGGTGAAGGGAATCGAACCCTCGTATGCAGCTTGGGAAGCTGCCGTTCTACCATTGAACTACACCCGCGGCCGGTAGACGCGGCGCGGTTATATGCCAGCCCCGGTTGACGGCGCAATCCGCCCGGTTCTAGTTTTCGCCTCGGCGGGAGGTCCCGCCCCTCGTGATTTGTCCGGCCGGATTGCGGCGAGGTGAAACAAGCGCGCTAAAGAGGCCAGCGATCCCCGCCCAGCGCTCCGTGCACGGGCCGGGGGGCTAGCTGCCGCTACGGTCGGGCCAGATCGAAAGGCCCAGAACCATGTCCCTTCCCGATACGCTCCGTCCCGCCTCCCTGCTGGTGCATGGCGGCACGATGCGCAGCCAGCACGGCGAAACCGCCGAGGCGCTGTTCCTCACCTCCGGCTATGTCTATGACAGCGCCGAGCAGGCGGAGGGCACGTTCAACGGCTCCGTCTCCCATTTCCAGTATTCGCGCTTCGCCAATCCGACGGTTGCCATGCTGGAGGCGCGCCTCGCTTTGCTGGAAGGGGCGGAAGCCTGTCGCGCCACCGCCACCGGCATGGCGGCGGTGCATGCAGCCCTGCTCTCGCACCTGAAAACCGGCGATCGGGTGGTCGCCTCGCGCGCCCTGTTCGGATCGTGCCACTGGATCGTCTCCACCCTGCTGCCGCGCTACGGCATTACCGGGGTGTTCGTCGATGGCGGCGATTTGGCCGCCTGGCAGGCCGCCCTGGCGGAACCGACCGCGCTGGTGCTGCTGGAAACCCCGTCCAACCCGATGCTGGACATGGTCGATCTGCCCGCCGTCGCCGCCCTGGCGCACAAGGCCGGCGCGCTGGTGGTGGTCGATAACGTCTTTGCCACGCCCTTGTTGCAGCAGCCGCTGAAGCTGGGTGCCGATGTCGTGGTCTATTCCGCGACCAAGCATATCGACGGGCAGGGCCGCGTGCTGGGCGGCGCCGTGCTGGGCAGCCGCAAATGGGTGGAGGAGGTGTTGCAGCCCTTCATCCGCAATACCGGCCCGTCCATCTCGCCCTTCAACGCCTGGGTGCTGCTGAAAGGGCTGGAGACGCTGGCCCTGCGCGTGCAGGCATCCTGCCGCAGCGCGCGCGCGGTGGCCGATTTTCTGGCGACGCAGAAAAAAGTGAAGCGCGCGCTTTATCCGATGCGCGAAGATCATCCCCAACACGCCCTGGCGGCGGCACAGATGACCGATGGCGGCACGGTGGTGACGTTCGAACTGGCCGGCGGCAAGGATGCGGCCTTCGCGCTGATGAACGCGTTCCGGCTGATCGCGGTATCGAACAATCTAGGCGATTCGAAGTCGCTCGCGACCCATCCGGCGACCACCACGCATATGCGCATCGGTGCGGAGGAACGCGCGAAGCTCGGCATCACCGACGGGGTAATCCGGCTTTCCGTCGGGCTGGAGGACCCGGCCGATCTGATCGAGGATCTGGCACGCGGGCTGGCCGCGATCCCGGGCTAGGCGCGGGGCTTTTCTTCGCGCGGGCAGGCATTACCATGCCCGCGCGAATGCCGCGCGCAATGCGGCGAGTGGGGGAATGATGGCGGCCAACATCAAGCGTCTGTTCTACGTCAATCACGTTTCGGCACCGGTCTATCTGGAGATCATCGGCAAACGCCCCGATATCCAGGTCGACAAGCTGACCAATGACAGCCCCGATGCGGAGCTGGAACCGGTGCTGTCGCGCGCGCACGCCTATCAGATCGGCGCCACGCGCGACGAGCTGGTCAAGCCGCTGCACGGCGCGGCGGCGCTGCTGAAGCGCACGCCCGATCTGCTGGTCGTCTCCTCCTCCGGTGCCGGGTTCGATACGGTCAATGTGGCCGATTGCACGGCGGCCGGGGTGGCGGTGGTGAACCAGGCCGGCGGCAACCGCGAGGGGGTTGCCGAACACGCGCTGGGCATGATGCTGACGCTGTCCAAGCGCATCATCCAGGCCGATCGCTTCATGCGCCGCGCACCGAATATCTCGCGCACCGAATATATGGGCAACGATCTGCTGGGCCGCACGGTGGGCATTGTCGGGCTGGGCAATGTCGGCTCGCGCATCGCCGAATTGTGCGCCGGCCTGCTGAAGATGCGGGTGCTGGCCTATGACCCGTATCTGGATGCCGCCGCCATCGCCGCGCGCGGGGCGGAAAAGGCGAGCCTGGAGCAGGTGCTGACGCAATCGGATTACGTCTCGATCAACTGCCCGCGCAATGACGAGACGCGCGGCATGATCGGCGCGGCGCAATACGCGATGATGCAGCCGCACGCCTATTTCATCACCACCGCGCGCGGCGGCATCCATGACGAGATGGCCCTGGCCGAGGCGCTGGCGCAGAAGAAGATCGCCGGCGCCGGGCTGGATGTCTGGGAGAAGGAGCCGCCCGATCCCGACCATCCGCTGCTGGCTTTCGACAATGTGCTGGTCAGCCCGCACACGGCCGGCGTGTCGGTGGAATCGCGCCACAACATCGCGCGCATCGCGGCCGAACAGATGATCGACATTCTGGACGGCAAGCGCCCGCCGCGCCTGATCAACCCGGAAGTCTGGCCGGCCTATCGCGAACGCTTCAACGCCATCCTGGGCTTCATGCCGGAGGCGTAGCGGCTATTCGCCCCCTGCGGCGCGCGGCAGATCCCGCTCGATCGCCGCGCGCAGCAGGGCACCGGCGCGATACAGCCCGTGCACCATCTTGCTGTACGGCAGGATGACGAACAGGGCGAGCACGAAGCCCAGATGCACGCAAAGCAGCAGCCCCATCATGTTGGTGGCGCGCAGCAGCAGCAATTCCAGCCCGGTGCCGGCAATCAGCGCCAGCAGCACCAGCAGCGCGATATCGGGCGCCAGCATGCGCCGCGCCGCCGGCATCGGATCGTCGATCAGCTTCATCGCGAACAGCCCGACCGTGCCGATCAGCAGCCCGATGCCGCCCAGCGTGCCGGCCAGCACCGGCAGGCTGAAGAACGGATAGGGTGCTGCAAGCCCCAGGAAACTATGGTCGATGAAACCGGCCGTCGTCGCCACGAAACACAGCAGGAAGCCGTAGAACATGGCATGGTGCAGATAGCGCCGTGTCATCGAGAAACGCTCCGAACCATCATTGCAGCCATGCCCGGCGCCGCCCAGGTTGCGCAGGGTGAAGATGTCGTGCAACGCGCGGGCGATGGCGCGCGGGCCGACGCCGGGAATGCCGGCCTCGGCCCAGTAATTGCGAAAGCCGCGTGCCAGGGCGTACAAAGTGAACCCCGCCGTGGCGAGTGCCACGACCTGCATGATCCAGAGCGGGATCACCGCATAGAACGCACCGGGCAGCACCGGCCGTGCGGTGGACAACGCCCCGGGCGCGGTGAACAGCAAGCCAAGCCCCAGCACCAGCGCGAAGCCGAGCGCAGTGGCGAGTGCCACCACCAGCCCGTTGCGCTGAAACGCCTGCGCGAAACGCGGCGGCCAAGCGTAATGTTCATAGGATTCGGCGCGCACCTCGGCGAAGGTGCGGGGCAGGTTGATGCCCCATTCATGCGGCGGGGCGTATTGGCAGGCGTAATAGCAGCCCCGGCAGTTGTGGCAGAGATTGGCCAGATAGCCGAGATCGCCGGCGGCGAATTCGCGATGCAGCTCCATCGCCGGAAAGACCGCGCAGAAACCTTCGCAATAACGGCAGGCGTTGCAGATCTCCATTTCCCGCCGTGCTTCGGCGATGGCGTCAGTTTCGCGCATGGCGCGCCGCTCCTTCCCCGGCCAGACGGCCGAATACCGTGCCGATCGTCATGCCGAACCCGGCGAGATAGCCCTTGCCCAGAATATTGCCGGCCATGATCTCGCCCGAGGCGAACAGATTGCCGGCCGGACGCCCATCCTCCATCAGCACCTGGGCGCGTTCGTTCACCCGCACCCCGAGATAGGTGAAGGTGATGCCCGGACGCAGCGGATAGCCGTAGAACGGCCCGGTCTCGATGGCGCGCGCCCAGTTGGTCTTGGGCGGGGTGAGGCCTTCGGTATGACAGCCATCGAGGCGGGAATTGTCGAAATTGCCATGCCCCGCAGCCGCGTTGAACGCCGCCACTGTCGCCGCGACCTTGGCCGGGTCGAGCTTCATCATCGTCGCGAGTTCGCCCAGCGTATCGGCGCGATAGGCGGGATAGACCGAGGGCATGAAATACTGAAATGCCCGCGCATCGCAGATCGAGTAGGCGATCTGATCGGGCTGCTGGGCAATCAGGCGGCCCCAGATGGCGTAGCGCTTGGGCCAGACATCCTCGCCCTCGTCATAGAAACGATCGCCGTTGCGATTGACCACGATGCTGAACGGCACGCTGTCCAGGCGGGTGGTGATGCCGCCATCGAATTTCGGTGCCCGCGCATCCAGCGCGACGGCGTGGCACTGGGTGGGATCGCCGATCGCAGCGACCCCCTGATCGAGCAGGTTCTTCAGCACCCGGCCGCGATTATAGGGCGTGCCGCGGATCACGAAATTATCGACCGCATCGCCCCAATGCTGGCGCATCCAGTCGAGATTGGCCTGAAACCCGCCGGAGGCCGCGACCACGGCGCGGGCGGTGATGGTGCGCGGAAAGCCGCGATAGGTGATATCGACGCTCCGCACGCTGCCATCCTGCATGTGCAGCTCCAGCGCCTCGCTGTCGTACAGCACCGTGATGCCGAGTTTTTCCGCCGTCACGTAATAGGCATTCACCAGCGCCTTGCCGCCGCCCAGAAAGAAGGCGTTGGTGCGCGACAGGTTCAGCGTGCCGGTCAGCGAAGGCTGGAACCGCACCCCGCATTCCTGCATGAAGCCGAACACCCCGGCCGAGGCACGGATGGTCATGCGCGCCAGCGCCTCATCGGTATTACCCGCCGTGACGCGCAGCAGGTCGTCCCAGTATTCGTCTTCCAGATACTGCTCGGTCAGCACGCCGGTCGGTTTGTCGTGCATCGCGCGCAGATTGCGGGTGTGGCGGCTATTGCCGCCGCGAAAGGCGCGCGGGGCGCTTTCCACCACCAGCACCGATTGCGCGCCGGACTGGCGCGCGGTGATCGCCGCGCACAAGGCCGCATTGCCGCCACCCAGCACCACCACGTCCCAGGCCTTGTCGAGGTCGAGCACAGGCCGCTCCCTTCGCCGTCTCCTGCCTCGTGTCTAGGGTCGCCGTGCCGCGCGCGCAAGATCGCCGGGTCAGCGGACCTGCTCGACCGGCCCCATGATGAACAGGTAGGAGATCACGCTCAGCAGGCTCATGGCGCCGATGAACAGGATGGCCGGGGCGAAACTGCCGCCGCGCACCAGAAAGCCGATCACGATGGGCACGATGATGCCCATGCTGGTACCGACGAAATTGAAGGCACCGCTGGCCAGGCCGACCAGATTGGGCGGCGCGACCGAGGATACCAGCGACCAGGAAATCGCGCCCAGCCCGCTGCCGAAGAAGGCAATCGTCATGCAGGCGATGATCAGCGCCGGGCTTTGGGCGAAATTCGCACCCACGATCGCCACCGCCAGCACCAGCCCGGAGACGATCGGCAGTTTGCGGGCAAAGGTCAGCGAATAGCCGCGCCGCAGCAGATAATCGGAAATCGTGCCCGACAGCAGCACGCCGATATAGGCGGCCAGGAAAGGCAGCGTCGCCAGAAAGCCGAATTTCAGGAAGGCGATGTGGCGATAGCGGACCAGATAGGTGGGAAACCAGGTCAGGAAAAACCAGTTGGCCGCCGTCTCGCTGCAATGGGCGAGCAGCAACCCCCATAAGCGGCGGTCGCGGAAGGCGCGGCCCGCCGGCACTGGCGGGCCAGCCGCGATCGGGGCCGCCGCCCCGGCATCGGCGGCGGCAATCGGCGCATCCGCCCCGGCACGTACCCCGGCAGATACCCCTGGCGCCCGCGCGGGATCGCGATAGAGCGCGAAGAACGCCCCGGACCAGAGCAGCCCGACGCAGCCCGTGGCAATGAACATGCCCTGCCAGCCGAATTGCGTCTGGATCAGCACCAGCACCGGGGTCAGGAAGGCCAGGCCGACATACTGGCCGGAAACGTAGATAGCGACGCCCCGCGCCCGCTCCGCCTCCGGCAGCCAGGCGGTGACGATGCGGTTATTCATCGGAAAGCTCGGCGCCTCGCACGCCCCCAGCGCCAGACGCAGGCCGAAAATACCAGCGAAGGAAGTAGCGAAGCCGATCAGGGTGGAGAACAGCGACCAGAAGAAGATCACCCCGGTATAAAGGAAGCGTGGCGCGATGCGGTCGACCAGGATCGACCCCGGGATCTGCAACGGCGAATAGGCCCAGGCGAAGGCGGAAAAGATGAACCCCAGCTCCACCGGGCTGAGGTGCAGATCCGCCCGGATCGCCGGTCCGGCGATGGAGATACTGCTGCGATCGACGTAATTGATCACCGTGGTGACGAACAGCAGCACCACGACGAACCAGCGGAAACCGCTTGTCCCGGCCGCGCGACTTTGTGCCTGCATGGCCTTTCCCCCCTCTTGGTTGCCCGAGCCTTATTCCGTTTATCCCGGCGGTGCGTGACGGCCCGCCAGTTCGCGATCCAGAATGACGCCGATCCCGCCGCGATCCTCCGGCACCGCGATCCGCCCGCCCACCGGCATCGGCGGCGCGGGCTGGGTCAGCGCGGCGAAAAGCGGCGTTTCGTCCCATTGCATCTCCAGCCGATCCAGCGTCGGCGCGGCGGCGCAAAGCTGCACGCTCGCCGCATGCGCGATCGGACCGGAGGGGTTGTGCGGCGAAAAGGCGATGCCGGCCGCCGCCATGCGCGCGGCCAGGGCCAAAGCCTCCGACAGGCCGCCGACATATTTGATGTCGGGCATCAGCACGTCGTAGACGCCAGCCGCGATGAACGGGGCGAACTGGGCGATGCGGACGAATTTCTCCCCGCCGGCCAGCCGCATGTCGTGCCGGTGCGCCAGGCTGCGCAGCGCCCGCAGGGCGGGGATCGCCGCCTCGGTTTCCGCAACCGGGCATTCGAACCAGCAGACGCGGTGTTCGGCGCAGGCCTGCAACACGGCAGCGGCGGTGTCGGCATCGAAGCGCCAATGGCAATCGACCAGCAATGCGGCATCGGGGCCGATCGCCGACCGCACCGCAGCGATGCGGGCGAGTCCCGGCGCGGCAAGGGCCAACCCCTCGCCCGCCGCACAGAATGCCGGGCTCACCTCATCGAAGGGCGCGATCTTGAACGCCGTGAAGCCGGCCGCGCGCGCCGCCTGGGCGCTGGCGGCGAAGCCGGCGGGCGAGCGGTCGCGGGTGCGGCGATTGATATTGGCATAGACCGGCACCACCCGCCGGCGCAGCCCGCCCAGCGCCATCGCCAGGGATTGGCCGGTGCGCCGCGCCGCGACATCCCACAGCGCCTGATCAAGGGCGCTGTGCAGCGCTGCCTCGGCCAGCCCGGCCAGCGGGATCGTCTGCGCCAGCGCGGCGGGGTCGGCATCGGGCAAAGCCCGCGCCCGCGCGGCGAGGGCGGCAAACCCTGCGGCCAAGGCGACTTCCTGGCCGATCAGCGTCGCCTCGCCATAGCCGGTCAGGCCCGATCGCGTGCTCAGCGTCAGGAACACCCAGCAGGTGTGCGGGGTTGCCTGGACGAAATCCAGCGCGATCTCGGCGACCGGATCGTGGCTCATGCGCGGGCGCCGCTCTCTGCGTCCATGCGCATCAGCAATTCGTTGCGCGCCTTGATCACATGCGCGCCCATCAGCATCCCGGCGGCTTCGGCATCGCGTTCCGCCAAAGCGCGGATCAGGTGGCGATGATCATTGGCGACGCCGGCCAGGCGTTCCGGCCCGTAGCCCACTTGTCGCCACAGCGCCTGGATCAGGATCCAGTGCCGGTCGATCTGCTCCACCGCCTGGGGATTGCGCCCGGCGCGGTTGATCGTGTCGTGCAGGGTGCGATTGGCGGTCAGGGCGGCGGCGAAATCGCCGTTCGCGATCTCGGTCTCCAGCCCCTCCTCGATGCGGCGCAGGGTTTCGATCAGCGCCGCATCGGCGTGGCGCGCCGCGTTGCGGGCCAGCACCCCTTCCAGGGCGATGCGGGTGGCGAACAGATTTTCCACGAAGTCGCGATCGACGCTGCGGATGCGCGCGCCCCGGCTGGGCAGGAATTCGACCAGGCTTTCCCCGGCCAGATGGCGCAGCGCCTCACGCACCGGCATGTGGCTGGCCCCATAGCGCCCGGCGAGTTCGTCGATCGTCACCCTGGTTCCGAAAGGCAGCCGGCCTTCGACGATATCGCCAAGGATGCGGGCGCGGATGGTGTGCGATTGCTGCATGCGCGGAGTACCCCCGGTTCGGAGGTATCCGTAGAGCGATTTTACAATTTGATCAATCGTTGCGGATATTCCCAGAATTTCTGGGCTTCGTCGCGACTTTTGGGGCATATTTGATCAATCGCGGGTGCCGACCGGGGGGTTTGCGCGGCGCCGATCCTGGCGCAGACTCAGTGCCGACCGACCGGAAGCCCTCCAGGAAACGCCCTATGCCAGACGCCGCCGCCCTGCCCCCGTGGCATCAGATCGTGCTCGACACGTTCAAGCAGAACGACATCCGCCTGATCCCCTATGTGCCGGATAATGTGCTGCGCCCGCTGATCGAGGGTGTGCATGCCGATCCCTTCTTCCACGCCTTCACCTGTGCGCGCGAGGAAGAGGCGCTGGGCATCGCCGCCGGGGCCTGGATGGGTGGGCTGCGCAGCATGGTGCTGATGCAGACCTCGGGCTTTGCCACATTGGCCAATGTCATCGCCTCTCTCGCCGTGCCGGCCCAGATCCCGGTGCTGATGATGGTGAGCGAGCGCGGCACGCTGGGCGAATTCAACCAGGGCCAGGCGCTGGTCGCACGCACCATGCGTCCGGTGATGGATGCGCTGGCGATGGAACATCACACCATCACCCGCCTGGACGAGACCGGCTTCATCGTCGATCGCACCATCCGTCAGGCGGTGGCGACACAGGCGCCGGCCACCCTGATCCTCTCGCCGCTGCTGACCGGCGGCAAAGCCCAGCCATGACGGAGCGTCCCATGTCCGCGATCCAGAACCAGCCGGTCAGCCGCGATCAGGCCAAGGTCATGCGCCGCGCCGACCTTACCCGCCGCCTTGTCGCCCGGCTGAAGCACGAGGAGGCGGTGATCGGCGGGATCGGATTTTCCAATTTCGATCTGTTCGGTGCCGGCCACCGGGCACAGAATTTCTACATGCTCGGCTCCATGGGTCTCGCCGTGCCGATCGCGCTCGGCGTCGCGCTGGCACAGAAGCAGCGCCGGGTCTTCGCGCTGGAAGGCGATGGCTCGCTGCTGATGCAACTGGGCGCGCTGGGCACGGTTGCGACCCAGCGTCCGACCAATCTCTGCATCGTCGTTCTGGATAACGGCGCCTATCAGATCACCGGCGGGCAGATGGCGGCGAGTGGGGCGGGCACCGATCTGATCGCCATCGCCCGCGCCTCGGGCCTTGCCCAGAGCGCCTGGGCGGCGGATGAGACGGCGTTCGAGGAAATGGTGGATCGCGCCTTGACCGAGGACGGCCCGTTCGTGATCGGCTGCCGCATCGACAATGCAAGGCCCGAAAAGCAGACCCCGCGCGATCCTTCGCGCATCCGCGACGATTTCATGCGCGGGCTGGGGGTGAAGAAATAGGCGGCGCGAAGGATGGGCGATGCGACGATGGAAAACCTGGATTGGCATGGCGCCCGGCCGCCCGAGCGCGTCACCTTGCAGGGGCATTATACCCGGCTTGAACCGCTGAGCCTGGCGCGGCACGGGGCCCAGCTATTCGAGGCTGCCGTTGCGCCCGGCGCCGATGAGCGCTTCCGCTATCTGCCCGATCGCACGCCGGCGGACCGTGCCGCCTTCGCGGCATGGATGGAACGGGCGGAGATGTCGTCCGATCCGATGTTCTGGGCGGTTATCGACCGGCGCACCGACCGTGCCGAGGGGCGACAGGCACTGATGCGGATCGATGCGGCCAACGGCGTCGCGGAGATCGGCAATATTCTTTGGGGGCCGGCGATCGCGCGATCACGCGTGACGACGGAGGCGCTGTTCCTCATGGCGCGGCATGTCTTCGATACGCTGGGATACCGGCGGTTCGAGTGGAAATGCAACAACCTCAACGCGCCGTCGAAGCGCGCCGCCGAACGCTTCGGCTTCGTGTTCGAGGGCGTGTTTCGCAAGCATCTGGTGGTGAAGGGGCTGAATCGGGATACCGCATGGTTCGCCATGACCGACGAGGATTGGGCAGCCATGAAACCGGCCTACCTTGCGTGGCTCGACCCCGACAATTTCGACGAGAGCGGCCGGCAGCGCACCCGCTTCGCACGAAGGCGCGACGCCGCGTGACCGTCCCGGTGCTATCGCATCGGCAGATGCGGCAGCAGCGCGGCCAGATATGCGTGCGCGTCGCCGTGGTTGCGCAGGCGCCGGGCCGCGTTCTCCTTCTCGGGCAACGATAGCGGACGTCGCGCGACGCGCGCGCCGAGGGCCATCAGAATGGCTTTCTGATTGTCGTTCAGCAGCACGTCATCGGCGGCGGCAGGCGCGGCGGCCAGGGTGGCGGGCGTCGGCAGGGCTTGCAGCGCGGGCCATGCGCGCGGCGAGGCAAGGCTCAGCACCGGGGCCAGCGTCGGCGCGGTGGCAATGCGCGCACTCGGCAGCATGGCGCGGAAATCGGCCTGCAAGCCCAGCCAGTCGCGCAGCGTCGCCAGGATGGACGTGTGATCGAAGGGCACGCCCGTGTCACTGCGAAACACCGTGCCTGGCGCGGTGTAGGAGGAAATCACGATCGCCGGCACCCGCACGCCCAGGCGGTCGAAGGCAAAGCCCGATCCATCGGTCGCTTGCGGCAGGGATTGCGGCGCGGCGGGCGGCTTCACGTGGTCGTAGGTGCCGCCATGCTCGTCGAACAGCACCACGAACAGTGTGCGGTCGCGCGCCGGACTTGCCGCCAGCATGGCGTAGACCTTCGCCAGGAACGCCTCCCCGTGCATCACGTCATAGGGCGGGTGGTAGCTTTCATCGGGTTCGTAGGGACCGAAGCTTGGTTCCAGGAAGCTGAATGTCGGCAGCGTGCCGGCGGCGCAATCGTGCTGGAAATCGGCGATGCCGGCGAAGTTGATGATGTTTGCCGCATATTTCTCGAAGAACATGGTCTTGGTCAGCGACGGCAGCACGCTGTTGTTATAGACGCGCCAAGCCAGGCCGCGCTTTTCCAGCACGTCGAAAATGGTCGGGATGTTCCAGGGCCAGCCATCATTGTTCACATGCCCGGCGGAAGCACCGGCCTGGGCGAAGGCGCGGTTTGCCCAGGTCTGGCTGGGGACCGAGGCATGCCAGGCATCGGAAACGGCGAAGTTCCGCGCCAGCGCGGCGATCACCGGCACCTGGTTGGGATCATGGCATTGCATGATCTGCGCGGCACTGGCCACGGGATCGCCGGCCTGGATGATGGCGGTCGCGTAATCAGCCAGGAACCCGTCCATCGCCGTGCCGATCTGGGCGGTGCAGCGGGCGAATTCCTCCCCCGGATCGGGATCGGGCACGGTATTGGCCGCGCCCTTGCTGGCATAAACCGGCGCACCACCCTGCACCCGCGGATCGGTGTTGCTGAATGTGCCGGCCATCAGCCCGTCGAAGACTTGCGCGGAACCGGCGGGAATGAAGCGCGCGGGTGGCGGCATGCCGTCGTACAGCCAGCCCAGCAGATGATCGAGGGAGCGATTTTCCAGCATCAGCACGACCACATGGTCGATCTGCGGCAGGATCGCCTCGGCCACCGTGAACTGCACGTTGTCGTATCGCGCGCCTTCGGAAACATAGGCGCCGGAAAGGCGATAGAGCTTGCCGTCCTGGCCGGTGAAGGTGACGGCCACCTCCGCGTCGGTCGCGGACCACGGGCTGGTCATGCCACCCGCCTGCACGTTCATCGCGATGTCACTGCCCAGCAGCGTGCCGGTCAATCGCACCGCGAACGTCACTTCCACTCCGGCGATGCTCGTCCTCGCGGTGAAGGTAAACGCCACCCCGTCGGTGATGCCGGCATTGCGACTGACCCAGAACAGCGACGGGTTCCGCGTCGGCGCCACCTCCGCGCCCAGGCTGCCCCAGTAGCTGTCGCCCAGCGCCGGGCTGACGGCGGTTGTGAGCCGGACCGGCGCGGAAAGCTCGTTCTGGAGCAAAATCATGGAGTTCATGGCCGCGATCCCCCGTGTGCCGGAAAATCCTGGAAAATATCGCCCGTGAATTCAACAAAGTACAGAGCTGGCGCGGGAAATCACCGCTTCCCCTTGCCCTGCGCCCCCCGATCCGCTACATCGCGCCCCGCGCCGGCACCCCTGGAGGCCGGCGATACCTATTTCTCAGGAGCGAACCATGGCCAACATCGTCACGATCGAGGCCGAGGCGCGCGAGCGAGCCGGTAAGGGGGCGGCGCGCGCGACCCGGCGAATGGGCAAGGTGCCCAGTGTCATCTACGGCGCGAAGGAAGCGCCCAGCCTGATCGCGCTCGACCCGCGCGTCGTGCTGCGCGAATTGCAGCGTCCCGGCTGGCAATCCCGCGTCTACGAAATCTCCGTCGCCGGCAAGCCGACCCGCGCGCTGATCCGCGACGTGCAGTTCCACCCCGTCACCGATCAACCGGAACACGTGGATTTCCAGCGGCTTGCCGCCGGCACGATGATCCGCGTCGAAGTGCCGGTGCATTTCGAGAATGACGGCCTCAGCCCCGGCATCAAGCGCGGCGCGGTGCTGAACGTGGTGCGTCACGCGGTCGAGGTCTATTGCGACCCGGAACACCTGCCGGAGCAGTTCGTCGCCGATCTGGCCGGGCTGGATTTCAACGACAATATCCGCTGGCACGACCTCAAGGGCACCGAGAATATGCGCCCGACGGTGGACCGGGATTTCGTGATCGCGACCGTCGCGCCGCCCACCAAGGTGGCCGAAGTGGCAACCGAAGCCGCTGCGGCGCCGGCGGCAGCCGCGGCGAAGGCACCGGCCAAGCCGGCTGCCAAGAAGAACTGACCGGCTTTCGGGCCGGGGCGGGGATAGCGCGCCATGCTGCTCTGGGTCGGTCTCGGCAATCCGGAGCCGGGCATGGCCCGGAATCGGCATAATATCGGCTTCATGGCCGTCGACGTCATCGCCATCCGCCACGGGTTCAGCCCGTGGCGGCCGCGCTTTCAGGGCCTGGTGGCCGAAGGCGCGGTGGATGGGCGGAAGATCCTGCTGCTCAAGCCGCTGACCTATATGAACGAGTCCGGGCGTTCGGTGCAGGCGGCCTGCGCCTTCTTCAAATTGCCGCCGGATGCGGTTGCGGTATTTCACGACGAACTCGACCTCGCGCCCGGCAAAATGCGGGTCAAGCGGGGCGGCGGGGCGGCGGGCCATAACGGGCTGCGCAGCATCGATCGCATGCTGGGGACGCAGGAATATTGGCGGGTGCGGCTCGGCATCGGCCATCCCGGCGACAAGGAACGGGTGCTGGGCCATGTGCTGGGGGATTTCGCCAAATCCGACCGCGACTGGCTGGTGGCGCTGCTGGATGCACTGGCCGACAGCGCCGGGATGCTGGCGCGCGGCGAGGCCGAGGCCTTCATGACCAAAGTGGCGCTGCTGACGAAAAGCGAGGGCTAGATGGGTTTCAATTGCGGCATCGTCGGCCTGCCCAATGTCGGCAAATCGACCCTGTTCAACGCCCTGACCGCGACGGCTGCGGCGCAGGCGGCGAATTATCCGTTCTGCACGATCGAGCCGAATGTCGGGCGCGTCGCGGTCCCCGATGCGCGGCTGGCGCGGCTGGCGGCGATCGGCAAATCGGCCAAGATCGTGCCGACCAGCCTGGAATTCGTCGATATCGCGGGCCTGGTGCGCGGCGCCAGCAAGGGTGAAGGGCTGGGCAACCAGTTCCTCGCCAATATCCGCGAGGTGGACGCCATCATCCATGTGCTGCGCTGTTTCGAGGATGGTGACATCACCCATGTCGAAGGCAATATCGACCCGGTGCGCGATGCCGAGGTGGTGGAGACGGAGCTGATGCTCGCCGATCTCGACAGTCTGGAAAAGCGCCTGATCGCCACCCAGAAGAAGGCGCGCGGCGGCGATAAGGAATCGCAAGGCGCGGCAGCGCTGATGGAAAAGCTGGTCGCCGCGCTGCAGGAAGGCAGGCCGGCCCGCACAGCGGTGGCGCCGGGCGAGGAGGAAACGGCCCGCCGGCTGCAACTGATGACCACCAAGCCGGTGCTGTATGTCTGCAACGTGGAAGAAGCCTCGGCTGCCACCGGCAATGCCCATTCCGCCCGGGTGCTGGAACGCGCGAAAGCGGAAGGCGCGCGGGCGGTGATCGTTTCCGCCGCGATCGAGGCGGAAGTGTCGCAATTGCCGGAAGCCGATCGGGCGGAATTCCTGGAAGGGCTGGGGCTGGCCGATAGCGGCCTCGATCGGGTGATCCGCGCGGGCTACGATCTGCTGGGCCTGATCACCTATTTCACCGTCGGACCGAAGGAGGCGCGCGCCTGGACCATCGTGCGCGGCACCCGCGCGCCGCAGGCGGCGGCGGTGATCCATAATGATTTCGAGCGCGGCTTCATCGCCTGCGAAACCATCGCCTACGACGATTACGCCGCGCTGAACGGCGAAGCCGGCGCGCGCGAGGCGGGCAAGCTGCGCATCGAGGGCAAGGAATACGTGGTGAAGGATGGCGACGTCCTGTTGTTCCGCTTCAACGTTTAGACCGCGATAAATCCGATCCGGTCGCCTTCGAACACGCCGCAGCTCAGCGTGCCGCCGAACACTGCCCCGGTATCCAGTGCGATGCGGTTGGGCCGCACCACCGGCGCCTTGACCGGCGTGTGGCCGTGCACCACCACCGCGCCGAAATCGGCCTCGCTGTACAGGAAAGGCTGACGCATGCGCAGCAGATCCTCGCGCGCCTGATCGGCCAGCGCCACACCCGGGCGGATGCCGGCATGGACGAACAGATACCCGCCCTCCCGATGCGACAGGCGCAGAGCGCGCAGGAAGTCCAGATGCGCGGCGGGAATGGCGGTGGGCCAGACCTCTCGCGGCGCGGCGGGATCGGCGCCGTAACTGGCAAGCGTCGCCGCGCCGCCGGCAAACAGCCAATCCGTCGCCGCCGGCCGATCGCCCGATAGGGCATCCAGCATGGTCTGCTCGTGATTGCCCAGCAGATTGATCGTCTCGATCCCGGCCAAGGGCGGGCCGGCAGCAAGCAGCCTCACCACCCCCGCGCTGTCCGGGCCGCGATCGACGTAATCGCCGAGATGGATCAGCAAGGGACGGGCCACCGGGCGCGCCGCCAGATCGGCGGCAATCGCCGCGTGCAGCGCCTCCAGCCGGTCGCGACAGCCATGGATATCGCCCACCGCATAGATGCGCAGGCCTTGCGGCAGGCTGGCGGGGGCGGGTTGCTCGTTCTGCATTTGCCGATGATAGCGACGAAGACACGGAAGTCAGCAGGCCGGCGCCGCACCGCCCGACAAATGCACGACTTGTCCAATGCTGCGCATGCGAAGTCATAAAACTGTTGGCGTAGTGTCACGTGCCTGTCATGGATGGCAGAGTATTGGGCCGGCCATGTATAGGCAGCCGTGAGCATTTCGACCGTTTCCTCGCCGACGATCGCCGCACCCGCCCGCGCCAGGCCGCGCCGCGCCGGCTGGCGGCGCCATGGTGGCGCGTACGCGCTGCTGGTACCGTCGCTGGTTTTCCTGATCGCCTTCACCTACTGGCCGATCCTGGAGGTGCTGGGCCGCTCTTTTCTGGTCGCGCGCTTCGGCGCCGGGGCAAGCTGGGGGTTCGGCAATTACGCGCGCCTGTTCGCCGATCCGCGTTTCAGCACCGCCATCGTCAATAATCTGATCTATGCTGCGGGCACCATGATCCCGAGCCTCGCTTTGGCCCTCGGCTGCGCCCTGGCGCTGGCCGAGACGACGAAGCTGACCTCGCTGCTGCGCACCCTGCTGGTGATGCCGATGATGATCCCGCTGGTCGCCGCCGCCGCGCTGTTCACTTTCCTGATGCTGCCAGGGGCAGGGCTGCTCGATTACTATCTCGCCCCGTTCGGCCTGGGGCAGGCCAACTGGCTGGGCGATCCGTCGCTGGCGCTGGGCTCGATCATCGCCATCACGATCTGGAAGAATACCGGCTACTATATGCTGTTCTTCATCGCCGGCCTGGCCGGGGTGCCGCGCGATCTGCTGGATGCGGCGAAGATCGACGGCGCCGGCGCGCTGGCCCGCTTCCGTCATGTCACCCTGCCGATGCTCGGCCCCACGCTGATGTTCGTCGGCGTGATCGCTTTCTTGAATGCGCTGACGCAGGTCGATCATGTCGTCGTCACCACCCAGGGCGGCCCCACCGACGCGACGCTGCTGCTGCTCTATTACATCTACCAGCAGGCTCATCAGAATTACGATACCGGGCTTGCTTCCGCCGCCACGGTGATCAGCGTCGCGGTGCTGTTCGCGCTTGCGGTAGTTTCGCTGCGGCGGATGGAGCAGGGCATCCATCATGAAGTCTAAGCATCTGATCCTGATGCTGGTGGGGGCCGCCGCGCTGCTGTGGGCGGTGCCGTTTGCCTGGATGGCGGTGGCCAGCCTGCGTCCGCCGGGCAGCGCGGGGGCGATGGATCTCGGCTCTCTGGTGCCGCACGGGCCGTTCAGCGTGGCGAATTTCGGCGAAGCCTGGATCGAGGGGAATTTTCCGCTCTGGTACCTCAACACCGTGCTGATGTGCGGCGGCATCCTGGCGGTGCAATGCGTGACGATCAGTGCGGCGGGCTATGCTTTTGCCCGGCTGCGCTTTCCCGGCCGGGATGCGCTGTTTTATCTGTTTCTGCTGCAATTGATGCTGGTGCCGCCGATCCTGATCGTGCCCAACCTCGACATGCTGGCGACGCTGCATCTCTACGACACGCTGCCCGGCGTGATGGCACCTTATTTCGCCTCCGCCTTCGGCACCTTCCTGATGCGCCAGACGTTCCGCACGATTCCCCGCGAGTACGAGGAAGCCGCCCTGATCGACGGGGCCTCGCGCATCGCCATCATCCGCCACGTCCTGCTGCCGCTGGCCAAACCCGGGCTGATCGCCTTCGCAATCGTCTCGATCAGCGCGCATTGGAACGAATTTCTCTGGCCGCTGATGGCCAGCACCTCGCCCAGTTCGCAGGTGCTGACGGTGGGATTGGCTTCCTTCACCTCCGGCGCGGAGGCGGGATCGGAATGGGGCGTGATCGCGGCGGGCACGTTCCTGGTGGCCGCGCCGCTGCTGGCGATCTTCGTGATCTTCCAGCGCCGCTTCGTCGCAAGCTTCGTCTTTTCCGGCATCAAGTAAATGAGGGGTTCCATGCGAATGTTCACACGCGCCGCGCTGGCGCTTGGTCTTGGCCTTGCTGCTTTGGGTGCGCCCCGGGCGCGCGCAGCGGCGACCGATATCGACATGTTCTTCCCGGTGCCGGTGCAGGGCGCGCTGGCGGTGCAGATGCAGAAGCTGATCGGGGAATTCAACAAGAGCCATCCCGATATCGTCGTTACCGCCGCCTATACCGGCAGCTATGACGACACCAACCTGAAGACGCGGGCTGCGATCAAGGCCGGGCATCCGCCGGCCGTGGTGATCATGAGCGCGAATTTCATCCGCGAATACGTGATCAACAAGGAGGCGATCTCGCTCGATCCGCTGATCCGCGCCGACAAGGAAACGCCGGCTTCGTACATGGCGCAGTTCTGGCCGGCGCTGTCGCTGAACGCCACCGAGAACGGCAAGGTCTATGGCGTGCCGTTTCAGAATTCCACGCCGCTGCTGTTCTACAGCGTCGATGCCTTCAAGCAGGCCGGGCTCGATCCCAACAAGCCGCCGGTCACCTGGCAGGACTGGCTGGACGATCTGCGCAAGCTCACCGTGCATGACGGCGATACGACCAAGCGCTGGGGCGTGATGATGCCCGGCACGTATGATTATCTCGGCTGGATCACCTCCGGCCTCGCGATGTCGAATGGCGGCGAATACTACAACCCGACCTATGGCGGGGAGGTCTACATGACCGAACCTTCGACGCTGGGGGCGGTGCGCTTCCTCGATCAGCTGGTCCATCAATGGCATGTGATGCCGCCGGGCGTGACCGATGCGAATGCCGTGACCACCGCCTTCTTCCAGGGGCGCACGGCGATGATGGTGCTGTCCACCGGCGCGCTGGGCTTCGTGCGCCAGAACATGAAGCAGCCCTATCGCGTCGCCTTCATGCCCTACAACATCGCCAATGCCGCGCCGATCGGCGGCGCCAGCCTGATCATCCCGACGGGCAACAGCGCGGCCCGACAGAAAGCCGCCTGGACGCTGATCAACTGGCTCACCAGCCCGAAAATCGCCGCCGGATGGAGCCAGTTCACCGGCTATTTCGCACCGCGCATCGCGGCCTACGATGTGCCGGAGATGAAGACCTACATGGCGGCCCATCCAAATGCGAAAGTCGCCCTGGCCCAGTTGAAATATGCGCGCGGCTGGTTTGCCACCTATGACACGGTGGCGGTGCGCAAAGCGTTCGAGGATGCGGTGCAGGCGGTGCTGTCCGGCAAGGCGAAGCCGGCAGCGGCATTGGCGGCGGCGCAGAAACAGGCCGATGCGCTGCTCGCGCCCTATGTCGATCAGACCGCACTGAAACTGCCGCAATAACGGAAACCGGGAAGCCCGCCATGCTGATCTGCCAATTGACCGACCTGCATATCCGCCCGTTCGGGCTTCCCGCCAACCGTACGGCCGAAACCAACATGCTGGTGGAGCGCGCCTTCCGCACGGTGGCCGCACTCCGCCCACGCCCGGATGTGGTGCTGATCACCGGGGATCTGACCGAATGCGGCCTGGATGCGGAATATGAGCAGTTGCGTGTGCTGCTGCGCCGCTGCCTCGACCTGCCGGTTTACGTTGTGCCGGGCAATCACGACCGGCGGGAGAATTTCCGCCGCCATCTGGGCGATCTGCCCGGCGTCACCAGCGATCCGGAATTCGTGCACTACGCGATCGAGGATCATCCGGTGCGCATCGTCATGCTGGATACGGTGGTGCCGGGCGCCGGGCATGGCGAACTCTGCGCCGCGCGGCTCGACTTCCTGGATCGCACCCTGGCGGCGCAGCCGGACAAGCCGACCATCATCGCCATGCACCATCCGGCAATGATCTGCGGCATCGCCCATATGGACCGCATCGCGCTGCGCGATCAGGCGGCGTTCCGCGACATCGTCGCCCGGCACCCCCAGGTGGAGCGGATTCTGTGCGGCCATCACCACCGCGCCATCACTTCACGCGTTGCCCAGGCGATCCTGACCGTGGCGCCGAGTGCGGCGCATCAGGTGGAAATGACGCTCGATCCGGAAGACCCCGGCGCTTTCGTGTTCGAGCCCTCGGCCTTCCTGCTGCATCGCTGGACGCCAGCCGACGGGATCGCCACGCATACCGTCTATGTCGAGCGTTTCCCCGGCCCGTTCCCCTTCGTGACCGACCCGGATTATCCGGGCCGCGCGGAAAAGTGATCGAAAACACGCGATAGCGTGGCGAGAAAGATTTGTTGAGCGCAACTCGAGGTGGTAACTTTCGTGTGATATCCGGCCATTCCGGTCGGTAGCACAACGATAGGTGGCACCCGATGCTGCTTCTCGCACTCGCCCTGGGGGGCAGCGTATTTCTGGTGGGCGGGTTGCTCTGGCAATCCCTGCCCAGGACCGGTTTGCACGCGCCGAAGCCTGCCGCCGCGTTGCGCGCGAAAGGCGCCGGGCTGGCGCACGGGTTTTCGGCCTCCACGATCGATGTCAGTGCCTTTGCCCACGCGCTGCTGGAAAGTTGTGCCGCCACCGCCCGAAGCCGGGGCATCGGGCTGCGCCTGGCGGTTGCGCCGGGGCTGCGTGTGCGCTGCGATCTCGATGCGCTGCACGATGCGCTGCACGACATGATCGCCGCGGCGATGGACCATGCCGGCACGACCGCGATCCTGCTCAGCGCCCATCCCCATGGCGGGCGGGTGGAGATCGCGATCACCGATGACGGCACCGGCCCGGACGCGGAGGTCCAGGTCAGTCTGCTGCGTCAGGCCGAACAGGCCCTCGCCCTGCACGGCGCGACGATCGAGGTGGATGCCGAACCGCAAGGCTCCATGGTGCGGCTGCGCCTGCCGGCGCCGCCGGTCGATCCGGTGGCTGCGCCGCCGGTGCCGGCGGCCCAACCCGCGATGAAGGCCACACCGCCAGAGGATGACAGGCTGAGAGGCAGCGGACCGCTTCTGACCCGGGCCGGGCACGCCTGAGGCGGAAGGCGCGCGGCCTAACCCCCGACGCGCTCCGCCGAGGCATCTCCCACGCGCTCCGCCGAGGCATCTCCCACGCGCTCCGCCGCGATATCCCCCACGCGCTCCGCCGCGATATCCCCCACGCGCTCCGCCGCGATATCCCCCACGCGCTCCGCCGCGATATCCCCCACGCGCTCCGCCGCGATCAAAAACTCCCGATTGCCTGCCGGGCCGGTGATCGGGCTGTCGGTGATGCCGCGCACCTGCCAGCCGGGCAGCGCCGCCCACCAATCGCGTACCCGTTCGCAGACCGCCGCATGTACCGCCGGATCGCGCACTACCCCGCCACTGCCGACCGAAGCCGGGCCTGCCTCGAATTGCGGTTTGATCAGCGCCACCGCCCAGGCACCCGGCGCGCACAGGGCAAGCGGTGCGGGCAGCAGCGTCGCCAACCCGATGAAGCTGGCATCGCAAACCAGCGCATCCGCCGGCTCGCCGATCTGGGCCGCCGTCAGATGCCTTGCATTGGTGCGTTCATGCACCGCGACACGTGGATCGGCGCGCAGTTTCCAGGCCAGTTGGCCATGCCCGACATCGACCGCATGCACCCGCGCCGCGCCATTGGCCAGCAGCACATCGGTGAACCCGCCGGTGGAGGCGCCGATATCCAGACATACGCGCCCGGCCGGCGATAGCGCGAAATACTCCAGCGCATGGGCCAGCTTCAGCCCGCCGCGCGACACCCAGGGATGATCCTGCCCGCGCAGGGCAAGCGGCGCATCCTCGGCCAGCAGATCGCCCGCCTTGGCCACCCGCTTCTCGCCGCTGAAAACCTGTCCGGCGAGGATCAGCGCCTGGGCACGGGCGCGGGTTTCGACCAGCCCGCGCGCCACCAGCATCTGGTCGGCACGCAGCCGGGCCATGTCAATCGGCCTCCGCCTCCGCCGCGCGGCGGGCGGACACAGCCCCCTTCCCCACGGCCTGGACCGCGACCTCGACGATATCCTGCGCGGTCAGCCCTGCCTCGATCAGCTGCTTCGCCTGGCTGTCATGGTCGATGAACCGGTCGGGCAGCACCATCGGGCGGAACTTCACCCCGCCAT
>JAGWRU010000035.1 GCA_028869595.1 Rhodospirillales bacterium | reverse complement strand
TTCTCCGTCGATCCCGCAGCGGATCCGTTGAGTTGAACCTGTGCCTACCAGCGGTAGTGGCTGAATGCCTTGTTGGCTTCGGCCATCCGGTGGGTGTCTTCACGCTTCTTGACCGCCGAACCGCGGTTGTTCACCGCGTCCAGCAACTCGTTGGAAAGCCGGTCCTGCATCGTGTGCTCACCGCGCTTACGGGCCGCGTCGATGATCCAACGAATGGCCAGGGCCTGCCGCCGTTCCGTCCGCACCTCGACCGGCACCTGATAGGTGGCGCCACCGACGCGACGGGAGCGCACCTCCACAGCCGGCTTCACGTTGTCCAGGGCCTCATGGAACATCCGGACCGGATCGGCCTGCTGGCCACCCCGGCGCTTCAGAACATCGAGAGCATTATAGACGATGCCCTCGGCCGTGGACTTTTTGCCGTCGTACATCAGTGCGTTCATAAAACGACTGATCACGACATCGCCGAACTTCGCGTCCGGCAGGATTTCACGCTTATCAGCGCGGTGACGACGTGACATCGGAACGCCCCCTTATTTCGGCCGCTTCGCGCCATACAGCGAACGACGCTGACGGCGCTTGGCGATGCCCTGGGTATCCAGAACGCCGCGCAGGATGTGATAACGAACGCCCGGCAAGTCCTTCACGCGACCACCGCGGATCAGCACCACCGAGTGTTCCTGAAGGTTGTGGCCTTCACCCGGAATGTAGCTGACGACCTCATACCCGTTCGTGAGGCGGACCTTCGCCACCTTACGCAGGGCCGAGTTCGGCTTCTTCGGCGTCGTCGTATAGACGCGCGTGCAAACGCCGCGCTTCTGCGGGCAGCCCTGAAGGGCCGGAACCTTGTTCCGCGTCTTCTGCGGCTCCCGCCCCTTGGCGATGAGCTGATTGATCGTCGGCATGCGCCTTGCTCTATCCTTCAATCCGGTGCGTCGCCGGGGCATCACGTATCGGGCCGTTGGTAACAGGACAGCCCACGGGCTAAGGACCGATGGTCCATCCCGCGGGTTCTTTTGCAGGCGGCCTAAGCCCGGTGAAAACCGGACGGCACCGCATGCGACATATGCCTGCGAACCAACAGCCAGACCACGTGGGTAACCCGAGGTCGGCCGAGGGCGCGATCTCTAGAAGCCGGCCGTTGCCGAGTCAAGCATGGAAAACGAATACCGGCGCCGTTTGCCCCTCGCCATCCAACCCCGCGGCGGATTTCAACACAGATTTGAAGCAAACGCGTGGCTCGGCCTGCCCCGGGGGTGGACGAGCGGGACGGGACCGCCGCCGCCAATGAAGTTATCGACGCCGGGGGCGGCAACGGCTATCCGTGGCGCGCGGGCTTCCCGAAGGACACTCCTCTTTAATGTGCGGTATTGCGGGTCTGATTCTGACACCGGGCGCCAGGGCGCCGGATCAAGTGGTTTTGGCGAAACTGATCGGTGCGCTGGATCACCGTGGACCGGATGGGTCGGGCCATACCGTGATCGGCCGGGTGGCGCTGCTGCACAACCGGCTGGCGATCATCGACCTGGTGACCGGGGACCAGCCGCTGTTCGCCGGCACCGCCGCCCTGGTCGCCAACGGCGAGATCTACAACTATCGCGAACTGCGCGCGGCCATGCCCGGTGTCGCCTTCGCCACCAACAGCGACTGCGAGCCGCCGCTGCACCTGTGGCTGCGCGAGGGCGCCGACTATGCGCGATCGCTGCGCGGCATGTTCGGCATCGCCATCCACGATCGCGCGCAACGCACCGTCACGCTGACCCGCGATCCGTTCGGCATCAAGCCGCTGTATCACGCGGCGGTGGAGGGCGGGATCGCCTTCGCCTCAGAACCCCAGGCACTGCTGGAGGCGGGGCTGGTCAAACGCGCCGTGCGGCCCGCCGCGGTCGAGGAGTTGTTGCAGCTTCAGTTCACGACCGGCGCCGACACCATCTTCCCCGGCATCCAGCGGCTGCTGCCGGGCGAGACCATCGTCGCCGCCGATGGCCGCATTCTGGAGCGGCGGCGAATCGCCGCGGTGCCGGCCGAACCGCCCGAGTCGATCAGCGAGGAGGCGGCGCTGACGCGACTCGACCAGGCGCTGAACGAGAGCGTCGATCTGCATCAGCGCAGCGATGTGCCGTATGGCATGTTCCTGTCGGGCGGCATCGACAGTTCGGTGCTGATCACGCTGATGGCGCGGCTGAACAGCCAGCCGGTGCTGGCCTTCACCGCCGGCTTCGATGTCGCAGGCGTCGCCGATGAACGCGCCCATGCCGCAACCGTCGCCCGGGCCGCCGGGGCAAAGCATGAAACCATCGAGATCACCGAGGCGATGGTCTGGCGCCATCTGCCGGAAATCGTCGCGGCGATGGATGATCCGGTCGCCGATTACGCCATCATCCCGACCTGGTTTCTCGCCCGCCGGGCCCGCCAGGACGTGAAAGTGGTGCTGTGCGGCGAGGGCGGGGACGAGTTGTTCGGTGGCTACGGACGCTATCGCAGCGCCATGCGGCCCTGGTGGCTGGGCGGGCGGGTGATGCGCGGGCGCGGCAATTTCGACCGCGTCGACGTGCTGCGCGCCGCCCCCACCGGCTGGCGCGACGGCTATGCGGCAAGCGAGCAGGAAGCGGCGGGGCATGGCCGCACCCGGCTGGGCGCGGCGCAGGCCACCGATTGCGCCGACTGGCTGCCGCACGACCTGCTGCTGAAACTCGATCGCTGCCTGATGGCGCATGCGGTGGAAGGGCGCACCCCGTTCCTCGATCCCGGCGTCGCGGCGGCCTGCTTTCGTCTTCCCGATGCCCTGAAGATGCATAAGGGCACGGGGAAATGGCTGCTGCGCCAGTGGCTGGCGCGCAACCTGCCGGCCGCCGATCCGTTCAGCCCCAAGCGCGGTTTCACCGTGCCGGTGGGCCAGTGGATCAAGGCGCGCGGGGCGAGCCTGGGGCCGTTGGTCGCCGCCCAGCCGGGCGTGGCGGAGATTGCCGACCCGGCCAAGGTGGTGGCGCTGTTCGGCGATATCCGCCGCTGGCGGCATGGGTTCGCCGCCTGGACCCTGTTATTCTATGCGTTGTGGCATCGGCGCCATATCCTCGGCCTGCAACCGGCCGGCGATGTGTTCGAAACGCTGGCGACGCGCTGAACGAGGACCTTGCGATGAGCCATTCCCTGCCCTTCGACCTGCTGATCCGCGGCGGCATCTGCGTGCTGCCCTGGGGAATGGAGGCGACCAATATCGGCGTGCTCAACGGGCGTATCGCCGCGCTGGGCGTGCCCGACACGGCCGCGGCGGAACAGGTGATCGATGCCGCCGGTCTGCACGTTCTGCCCGGGTTGATCGACCCGCATGTGCATCTGCGCGATCCCGGCGATCCGGCGATCGAGACGATCGAAACCGGCACTCGTGCCGCCGTGCTGGGCGGGCTCGCGGCGGTGTTCGACATGCCGAATACCAGCCCCTCGATCACCGATGCCGAGCGGCTGGCCTGGAAGCAGGACTATGTCGAGCAGCGCTCCTGGTGCGATATCGGCCTCTATGTCGGCGGCACCAAGACCAATATCGACGATCTCGCCACGCTGGAGTCCGGGGTCGGTGTCTGTGCCATCAAGATCTTCGCCGGCAGTTCCACCGGCGATCTGCTGGTCGAGGACGATGCCAGCCTGGAGCGGGTGATGCGCGCCGGGCGGCGGCGCATCGCCTATCACAGCGAGGATGAGTACCGCCTGCGCGACCGCAAGGGGATGTTTCAGCCCGGCGATCCCTATATCCGCCACATGGAATGGCGCGACGTGGAATGTGCCTTCCTGGGCACGCGCCGGCTGACGGGGCTGGCCCGCGCGACGCATCGCCCGGCCCATATCCTGCACGTATCCACCGCCGAGGAGCTGGATTATCTGCGCGATTTCCGCGACGTCGCGACCTGCGAGGTGCTGGTCAACCACCTGACCCAGTTCGCCCCGGATTGCTACGACACGCTGCGCGGCTTCGCGGTCATGAATCCGCCGATCCGCGACAAGCGCCATTACGATGCGGCCTGGGCGGCGGTGGCCGATGGCACGGTCGATACGATCGGCTCCGACCATGCTCCGCATGCGCGGGAGAAGAAGATGCTGCCCTGGCCGGCGACGGCGGCGGGGCTCACCGGGGTGCAGACGCTGGTGCCGGTGATGCTCGATCACGTCAATGCCGGGCGGCTCTCTTTGCTGCGGCTGGTCGATCTGATGTGCGCGGGCCCCGCGCGGGTCTATGGCGCGGTGCGCAAGGGCCGGCTGGCGGCCGGATACGACGCCGACTTCACCCTGGTCGATATGGCGGCGAAGCGGCGCATCGAGGAAAGCTGGATCGTCTCGCCCTGCGGCTGGACGCCGTTTGCCGGCATGGCGATCACCGGCTGGCCGATGGCCACCATCGTGCGCGGCGATGTGGTGATGCGAGAGGACGAGGTGCAGGGCACCCCGCGCGGGCGGCTGGTACGCTTCAGGAGCTGAGCGGACGCGCCTGCCGCCGGGCCGCCTTCCGTTTGGCATGCCCGGCCCGCATCTGGCCCCAGGCATGCGTCAGCCCGCCCCATTGCTGGGCAAGGTAGCCGCCGCTGACCATCGCCTCCGGCGCATTGCGATCCCCGGTCGCGGGCCAGGCGTCGGAAAAATCCGCCGTGCCGAAGATCATGTCCCAGATCGGAAACACCGCGCCGTAATTGCAGGAAACGCGTCCCGCCGCCAGTAGGCCATGGTGGATACGATGGAAGCGCGGCGAAACCAGCAGCCGGTCGCCCAGCCAGCCGAAGGACAGCCGGACATTGGCGTGGCTGAGGCTTTCGACGAAGCGCATGAACATCAGCAGCAGCGGGAATTGCAGCGGCGGAATGCCGATCGCCAGCGCCACCACGCCGAACCACAGCGCGCCGATCAGATCGTCGAGCAGGTGGTTGCGGTCATCGGACCAGAAACTCATCTGCCGCTGCGCATGGTGCAGCGCGTGCAGCGCGTACCAGCCACGAAAACTGTGCGACAGACGATGGCGCCAGTAATCGGAGCAATCGAGGATCAGCGCATAGGCCAGGAATGTCAGCACCGGGTGGCCGAGCAGCGGCGGGATCAGCGTCTCCAGCATGGGCGGGATATAGCCGTGATCGACGACAAAGCCGTTCACCCAGACCTGCACCTGGTAGAAGACCAGGAAACTCACGATCGGCAGCACGCCGACGCGGGCCAGCACGGTATAGAAGATGTCGGGCAGCACCGCTTTGCGCGAGCTCCAGCGCTCGATCGGGCGCAGCGCCTCCAGCGGCCAGCAGATCGCGTAGGTCACGAGCAGCGCGAAGACGCCATAGACACAGATCAGCATCCAGTCGAAGGACAGCTCCTCCCACTCCATCCAGCCGAAATGATAGAGGATGGGCAGGATCGCGTTCTGGTCGATCCAGCCGGCAATGATGCTGAAGATGCGATCGAGCGGCGTGAACATGGGTCCTTACAGCATTTCCGCGGTGACCAGCCCCGGTCGCGCGAGCATGGTATTCAGGAAAATACCATGCGGCGAGCGGCCGACATCGATCGTATCATAATGCCCGGAGACGGGATCGAGCACGGCGACCTGTTCCCGAAAGCGCAGCGCGATCCATAATTTTCCGTCCGGCGCCACCGCCAGATCGTCCGGCCCGCTGGCATGGAGCGGATAGGTGCGCCGCACCGCGAGCGTCGCCGGATCGAGCGCCACCAGCGTGCCGCCGACCCGGTTGGTGACATAGAGCGTCTTGCGATCCGGCGTCAGGAACAGGTTATGCGGGCCGATGCCGGTATGGATGCGCCCGACGATCTCCCCGCTGGCGGGGTCGAGCACGGCGACGTAATTGGCCCCCATCACGCAGCACAGAACCTTGCCGTTATGGTACAGCACCCCGGCGGGAACCTTGCCGATTTTAGCCGTCCAGCGCGGTTCGGCGCGGGCCAGATCGATCGCCACCAGCGTGCCGGATTGCTGCATCGAATGGAAGCTGACGCGGGAATCGGGCGAGAAATCCAGATGGCTGGGCATGCCGCCGACCGACAGGCGCTTGATCAGGTGGAAATCCGAGGCCCGATAGATCTCGACGAAATTCAGCCGCAGCGCATTGGCCAGGAAATACCGCCCATCCGGGGAGTAGCCGATCTGGTACGGATCGGCCATCACCCGATGGCCCATCTCCTGGCCGGTCTCCGGGTCGAAATAGAACAGCGCATTGCCGCCGGCATCGCAGACCAGCAGGCGGGACCGATCCGGCGGCAGCGCCCAGTGGCTGGGTTCGCGCAAGGTCGGCAGGGTGCGCAACACCTTCCGCGTGGTCATGTCGATTACCGACACATTGGCGGCGCCGGAATTCATGACGAAGGCCATGGGGCGCAGAGCCGCGGCATGGGCCGCCCGCCCGGGCCGTAACCCGCCGGCCAGGGCGGCGGTGCTTATTCCGGCTTGGGTCAGGAAGCCGCGGCGATCGAGGACGGGCATGCAGGTCTCTCCGGTGGAGGCCACTTCATCGCGCCGTTGAGGAGGGGCTTGCAACCCCTTTCAGATCAATCGTTCTCTCTCGAAACAACATGGCCCGCGCCACGGCCTCGGTGGGGCGGTTCCGCCGGCCGCGCTTCACGGATCGGTCGTAAGCTTCACCGCCCGGGCACGCCGGCGGGGCGTAGGCGCGGCTTCGGCGGGCGCCGCATGGGCGGGCAGGCGTAGAGTGAAGCAGGCGCCGCCATCGCGATTCTGCACCGACAGGCTGCCGCCCATGTCGCGCACGATGCCATAGCTGATGGACAGACCCAGCCCGGTGCCCTGGCCGGGCGGCTTGGTGGTGAAGAAGGGCTCGAAAATCCGCTCCATCGCCGCCTCGGGAATGCCGCCGGCCTGGTCGGCCACGGTGATGACCACCGCCTTGGCACTGCTGCGGGCTTCGATCCGGATGGTGTGGCGCCGCCCGTCCGGGCGTGGTGGGGCACTGCGATAGGCATCGCAGGCATTGGTCAGGATGTTGATCAGCACCTGCTCCAGCAGCACGCCCTGGCCCAGCACCTCGGGAAGCGGCGCGGCGAGTTTCAGATCGACCTGGACATGCGCCTTGGCGATGCGTCCGCCGGCAATGGTCAGCGCCCCTTCGATCGCCATGCGTAGATCGACGGGTTGCGGCGTGGTGTCGCTGCGCCGGCCGAATACCCGCAGATGGTCGATCAGCTTGGATGCACGCTGGGCCTGTTCGGTGATGCGCTGCAATTTGCGCATGCCGGCATCGAGGTTGATGGGATCGGATTGCAGTTGAAACAACGCATTCTCCGCCGCAAGGCTGATACTGGCCAGCGGCTGGTTGAGTTCATGCGCCATGCCGGTCGCCATCTCGCCCAGCGTGGCGAGCTTGGCGGTTTCGGCCAACTGCGCCGCCTGCTCCTTCTCGCGCGAGATATCGGCCCAGTAGCCGACCACCTCCAGCCTTTCGCCCTCGGCGGAGAGAAGACGCATCGTGTCCGATACCCAGCGCCAATGCCCGGCGCGATCATGGACCCGGAAATCGCGCACCACCGTGCCGCCATCCGCGCCATGGCGCAGCCGATCGACGACCGAGCCGATATCGATCGCCTCCACATGCGTTTCGAACCAGCCGGGTTGCAGGATTTCCTCCGCTGTGAACCCGGTGACACGCTCGGCATTGTCGGAGACGAAGACGAAGTGGCGCGCCCCCTCGGCATCGAACACGGCGCGATAGAGCATGCCGGGGCCGGCCTGCAGGATGGTGTCGATATCCTCCTGCATGCGGGCAAGTTTCTGACGCGCCGTATGCTCGGCGGTGATATCGAGCGCATAGCCGATCACGTCGATGACGCCGTCGGCGCGGTCCCAGCGGCGGTAATAAGAGCGGACCCATATTTGCGCCCCGCTTGGGGTCGTCATGCGGTATTCGACGCTGGCCGAGCCCCGTTCCGCCGCGCTTTCGATCGCCTGGAGCCTGCGCGCGAAATCCCGCCGGTCGAGCACCCGGACGGGCCAGTCCGGCGCCATCACGCTGGCATGGGCATGGCCGGTCACCCGTTCGACACTGGCGGAGGCGAACTGCATCCGCCACTGCCCATCGCCGGCGCGGCTGAGGGAGAACAGCATTCCCGGCCCGGCAGCCACGGCGGCGGCCAGATCGTCGCGCGCGGCCAGTAACTGCCTTTCCGCCTGGTGGCGGCGGGTGATGTCGCGCACTGAACTTGCAAAAGCGATACCCTCCCGCGCGGCGCAGCGATCGCTGACCGGGGTGATCTCGGCCTCTGCCCAGATCATCGTGCCGTCGATACGCTGAATGCGAAACGTACTCTGCAGCGCTTGGCCGCCATGCGGGCGGTGCCAATCCGCCAGCACGGCCAGCCGGTCGTCAGGGTGAACGATATCGGTCAGCGCGCGCCCGATCAGCGCGTTCGGCGCGATGCCGAGCATGCGCTGCGTGGCGGGATTGGCGTATACGATCTCGCCATCGGCGCGATGCAGACACAGCATCGCATCCGATGCCTCGACCAGCAGATGCAGCGGCGGCGCGGCGGCGCGTGTCCGCCCGGTGATCAGCCCGGCCAGCCGCGCCAGGCGCGGAGGCGAGGGCGCGTTCACGCCGCCGGCTGCCGCAGCGGCAGCCGCAGCACCGCATCGGTGCCGCGATCGCGCGCGCAATTGATCAGCATCTGCCCGCCAAGCTGATCGGCCAGCAGCGCGCAGAGCGAAAGATCAAGCCCGATCCCGCCCAGTTGCCGCGCCACTTCCGGCGCGATCTCCCGGAACGGGCGATAATCGGCGGGAAGCGCGGATGTCGGCACAGACGCAGCCGGCTCGCCATCGATCACCGAGAATTCCATGTGATTGTCGCTGCCTTGCACGCAAAGCGTAACCGAACCACCGGGCGTTGCAAAGCGGATGACATTGCTCAGCATATGTCCCAGTGCCTGCATCAGCCGTTCCCGGTCGGTGGCGAGCATCGCCGCGCTGTCGCAATCCAGTGTCAGGCGCAGGGATTTTGCCGCGAGCCGCGCGGTGAAGCGGCGATGCAGCGCCTCCAGCAGACGGGCGGGCATGCAGGGGGCGATGCGCAGGCTGGCTGCCGCCGCCGTCAATTGCGTCAGGTCGAGAATGGAGCGGGTGAGATCCGACAGCGTCTCTGCCCCTTCGCGGATGAATTGCGCGTATTCCTTCAGCGCAGTCTCGGGCAGGGCAGTGGTGTTCTGTTCGATCAGTTCCGCGAAGCCGATGATGGGTACCAGCGGGGTGCGCAGCTCGTGACTGATCAGGGAGAGAAAATTCTGCTGCGTACGCTCGCTCAGCCCGGCGCTTTCCACTGCCTCGGCCAGGCGTAGCTGATCGGCCCATGCCTGATCGCGCAGCGCCTTCAGGTCGGCACGCAGGGTTTCGATATCCGCCGCATCCTGGCGGGCAGAGCGGCGCGCCATCGCAGCCTCGTGCGCACGGCGGAGAGAGGCGATCAGCTCGGCGACGCGCGGCGGTTTGCGCACGAAATCGAAGACCCGGGTGCGCAGCGCGTCGACGGCATATTGAATGGTGGCATGCCCGGTCAGGATCACCACTTCGATCGCCTGTGTGGGCGGACGGTCAGTCAGCGCGCGTTCGGCGAAAGTGAGGCCGTTCATGCCCGGCATGTTGAGGTCGGTCAGCACCACGGTGACGGCGTGGTCGGCATTCAGCACGGCCAGCCCCGTCTCACCATCGCGTGCGGCGATCGCATCGATACGGTGCTGAGCGAGCGCGTCGAGCAATTCCACGACGATTTCATGCTCGTCATCGACGACCAGGACGCGGATGGTGGCCGCGTCGGAAGACGGCGGATCGGCATCGGGCGGAACATGCGCCATGGCGGCGCCGGCCGGAGGAGCCACGGCAATTCCTTTCATTGAAATGGGCAGTCCAGTCTGGCGATGAAGGGCGCGGCGCTGCCATGCCGCTTCGCGGGGAAGCGGCGTGTCGCGACACGTCGTGCGGGAGCGTATCTTTTCACTGAAAAAATCAAAATTAACGAGATTTTCACGAAATATTGAAAAGATCGCGATCTTGTGATTGCCTTGCAGCGAATGAGATCGCGTAACGTAAACTTTACGATACCAAGCCTCGAGCAGCACCGCGAAAGCGTCCTAGCATGAGCCATATCGGTCAACGAGCCGGATCGGAAACGACCAACATCCTCCTGGTAGAGGACGATCGTATATTTGCTGAAGAATTGTCGCAGTATCTGGGCATGCACGGCATCATTGTCGACCATAGCTCGACCTTCGATGCGGCAATGGAACGCCTCGCGACCACGCAACCGCATGTGGTGGTGCTCGATCAATTTCTCGGCACCGTCGATACGCTGACCCAGCTTGCTGCGGTGCGGGAGAAGTTTCCCGGCGCGCTGATGTTCCTGACCGGCAATTCCGACGCCACGGACCGGGTGATGGGCCTGGAAATGGGGGCGGATGACTATGCCTCCAAGAATATCCCGCCGCGGGAAATCCTGGCGCGGCTGCGCTGCCTGATGCGCCGCCCGCAACTGGCCAGCCCCTGCCTGCCGGAGGCTGAAACCCCGACGCCCGCGCCGGCGCGCCCGCTGCCCGGGCACTGGTTCCTGGATACGCAGCGGCGCGAGCTCTATCGCCCGGATGGCGAGCGGGCGCATCTGACGACCGCCGAGTTCGCGATGCTGCAATGCCTGAACGCCAATGTCGGCCGTCCGGTCAGCCGCGACGAATTGTCGATGACCGTGCTGCGCCGGCCGTACAATCCGCTCGATCGGTCGATCGACAACATCATCTCCCGCCTGCGCAAGAAGCTGTCCGGCTACGATCAGGGCGGGCGGCTGATCATGTCTGTGCGCGGCGATGGCTATGTGTTCGTGGGTTTCGACGCCGATTGATCTGCTGCCGGGTGCGGTGCGCATGGCACGGCACCGTTAGCGAATGGGCGCGGCAGCGGCGTATCCGGCCAGGCTGACCGCCAGCAATCCGATCGCCAGCATCGGCGCGAAGGGCAATGCCTCGCGCATGCGCAGGCCGCGCCACGGGGCGGCGGCCAGGGCGGCGAGGATCGACACCAGGGACGCCACCAGCATCACCGCGACGCTGCCCTGCACGCCCACCCACAGGCTGGCGGCAACCAGAAACTTGACATCGCCCAGGCCGAAAACCGCCCGCCGGTCGATCAGTCCCAGCACCGCGCGGGTGCCCAGCAGCAGCACCAGCGTGATTGCCGCCCCGCCGAGCGACAGCGCCACTTCCAGGATATGCGGTGCGCGCAGAACCGTGTGCAGCAATCCCAACCCGCCAAGGGCGAGATTGAGACGATTGGGGATCCGTCGTTCCCGTAGATCGGTCGCGACGATGGGGATCAGCACCGCCAGCATCAGCCCCATGAAAACGATGTCGAGCGGACGCATCGCTATCCCCCGTTGGAAACGATCACCGTCGCGGTCGGCGTCGCGGTCGGGATCGGCAGCAGCCCGGCCAGCGTGCCCAGCCCCAGGCTGGAAAGATTATAGGTCACCGCGACCTCGAACGCGCCGGCGTTGCCCGGTACCTGCTCGGCCACGACGGTGGCGTGGCTGAGGCTCAGCATCGGTCCGTAGGCGTTGAAGAAATTCGTCACCTCGGCGGTGGCGAGGCTGACGCGCTCCGCCGTGTCCAGACCCGCGACCGAGGCGCGTGCCCCTTCGGACGCGGCCTCGGTCACGGCAATCCAGATGGTGAAGTAGATGCCGTAGACGATGATGCCGAACACCAGAGCCAGAAACAGCGGCGCGACGATGGCGAATTCCAGGGCGGCAACCCCTTCTTCGCCAGGTCCCGGGCGTGCGCCCGGCGCTCTCCACGAGACGAACCGACGGAGCATTACGATGTCTCCCCGCGCCGCTACTTCGGAGTCAGCTATCCTGCTGCGGTGTAGATTTTGCCTGCCAGAACACCAAACTCATTTGAAATGGCGGTGGCCAAGCCGGAGGTGGCCACCACGATCCCCCCAGCCACCAACGCGCCCATCAGCGCGTATTCCAGCGCCGTGACCCCCTTCTCGTCCTGACGCAGATTGCGGAGGTAGGTCGAAATCATCATGAGGTACGTCATATCCCTGCTCCTTTTGTAACCGCCGAAGTTTGTGTTTTTTCCTCCATCGATGTCCTCGGCTTCCATCGGTGGAGTATCCCTAATCGACCAGCGCCGGCACGCCGCAGCGCACCCCGGTCGCGGTCAC
The DNA here is from genome assembly GCA_028869595.1 of Rhodospirillales bacterium. GTDB lineage: Bacteria > Pseudomonadota > Alphaproteobacteria > Acetobacterales > Acetobacteraceae > JAGWRU01. Next base: position 28,820 of record JAGWRU010000035.1, on the reverse strand, counting down.
GTCCATGGTGCCGACCCGCACCCCGAGTGCGGCCAGCAGCGGATCGATCAAGCCATCCGTCGCCTGAAACACCGGGGTCAGCGAGCCGGTCAGATCGCCCACCAGCGTGCCGGCGGGAATGGTCAGCCCCAGCCCGGTGGCGGCGACATTCAGCACCAGGCTGCTCGAAAGATCGCTCGACAGCGTGCTCAATATCTCGGTGGAGGAGGTCGTCTGCGTCGCGGGCGGGCTGGCTTGCATCTGCGCCTGGGTAAACACCAGCGAGGTCGGATCCGGGCTGCCGACATCGGCCATGGCCGCCCCGGTCACCGTCAGCACGTTGGTACCCAGGAGAGAGGCCGTCAGGATCGTCGCCGCTCCCGGCGCAGGCACCGCGTTGGCGAAATTCGTCATGTCGGTCTGCGATTCCTGGCCCAGATAGGCGGTGATCGCAGCCGGCGCCGCATCGATCGTCACCGTCGCATCGTTGGCCGGGTCGGTGCCGCAGGAAATCTGGCGAAGCGTCGCAGCGCCGCTCGCCACCTCGACATAAAGCGGCACGGCGATCGCGACATTGGCCAGCCCGCTCAACAGCCCGCCCAGCAGCGATCCGGTATTCAGCAGGCTCAACGTCAGTTGCGTGCGCACCTGTGCGGTATGCACGCTGACGCCGGCCGGCCCGAAAGCGAAATAGGGCGATTGCGGCGGTTCGATCGCGGTGGTGGCAAGGCTGACCTGGGCGATGCCGGGCACCGAAATTGATGGTGAATTCAGCGTTAGGAAATGCTGCCCGTTGGCGACCTGCACGGCGATCGAGGCAAGCTGATAGAGATTGAGCCCGGCGGTCAGTGCCGCCGGCTCCTGCACCGAATTGAGGCCGACATTCTGCCAGACGCCGAGATCGAAAACCTGCCCCAGGTTCACTTGCGGTGCGCCGGCGATCTGGCTGATCAGCGCGCTCAGCGCGACGGCGGCGACGCTGCCCGGCTGGTTCAACGCCGTGATCTCCGCCTGCAACACCTGCTGGATATCGACTGGCGTTGCCAGCAGGCTGGAATAAGTGCCGGTGGTCACGCCGATATTGGTCGCCAGCGCATTGAGGAAGCCCAGCGCATCGATATTGGTGTTCAGCAGCGCCTGATACTGCACCGCCGTCAGGTTGATGCTGGAGCCGAGCAGGCTGGACAGCACGGCATTGATCACCCCGCCATTGACCGCAAGCAGCCCGGTGCCGGCAAAAAATCCCGCCTCGTTGATCTGGGATGCGGTGGCGCTGGCCGCGATCGGTCTGGCGGTGGCGCCCAGCACTCGGCCGAAAATGAAGGGCTGCGTTACGGAAGCATCCACCTGCACCGCATTCGGTCCGGTGATCGTGGGGATATTGGCGCAGGTCGCGGCACCGGGGATGAAGCGCGCGGCCACTGCCAGCGTGCTGTCCGGGCAATACGTGCCCTCCGTCACGCTGCCGAGCGCGGCATGGGCGATCATCGGCGTGTTCGCCATCGCATCGGCGAAATAGGTCGCGGCCATCGCCTGCGGGCTGCCGGTGCCGGCGGCGACGGGATAGCTCGCCGACAGGGCGGTGACATCGACCGCCGATTGCAGCGAGCGCTTGGTTGCGTGTTGCAGGCCGATATCGATGGCGAGTGCCGCCATGCCGAACATCGCCGTGAGCAGCAGGCCGCTGAGCACCGCGACCACGCCGGCATCGTCGGCCAGACCGGAACGGATCGGCCCCTGTGCCATCACTGCCCCGGCGTCGCCGCGCCGCCATAGCCGGTGGCTGAAGTCGTGGACGCGCCCGCGAAGGGCGAACGCGCTTTGCCGATATTGGCGATATAGCGCTGGTAGATCGCATTCGCCTCTGCCCCGTCCAGCCCGGGCGACGGCGTGCCGGGCTTTGCTGCGAGTTGGGCGGCGATGACCGCCTGCTCCGCACTCCGGGGCGGCGCGGCGGGCGCGCTTTGCGCGTGGGCGGCGGGGCCGCGTGCCAGCATCGCCGGCATCAGGAAAGCCAGCACCAGGAAGGCGGGGCGGATCATGGTTGCGTCTCCCGGATGGGGGCGGGCATCGGCTCGCGCGTGGCGATGGTCACCGGATTTCCGGCATCCAACGCGGTGGCGGAAAGATGCAGCAGTTTTTCCGCCGCGCGCCGCTGGGCGGGGTCCGGAATGGCACGGATGATGCGTTGCGCCTCGGCATCCTTGCCCGCCAGATGCAGAGCCAGGATCAGGTTGTTGCGGGTGCGCAGATCGCCCGGCTGCAATTCGGCGGCCTGACGCAGCGATGCCAGGGCAGCGTCGTAGCGTCCGCGCCGCAAATCGACATAGCCAAGATCGTTGATGTAGCCGGCCTGCGACGGATCGAGCCGCAGCGCCGCGTGAAACGCCGTGGCTGCCTCGTCCCATTGGCCCTGGCGCGCCGCCACCCGCCCCAGCCCGCCTTGCGCGGCAGCGGCATAGGCGCCCGACATCAGGCTGCGATAAAGCGGTTCGGCCTGGTCGGCCTGGCCGGTCTGTAGCAGACAGTCGGCGCGCAGCAGCGTCGCATGCGGATCGCCGGGATAGACGCGGTCGTAATCGTCGAGATACGCCAACGCCGCGCGGGCCTGCCCGTCATGACGCATGCCGTCGATAACCAGAAGATAGAGCTTGCGCGCATGCGTGGCATCCAGCGGCGCGGCGGCGGGCAAAGCGGATTCCGCCGGGGTGAAGCGCGCGGTGGTGGTGTGCGCGCAGCCGCCGAGGGCGAATGCCGCGGCCAGCAGCGATCCGGCCAGCGCGGCGCGGTGCGTGCGACGGTTCATCGTCCCATCCTCCTGACAAATACGTCCTGAATGGTCGCGACGGCGGGACCGGCGAGAATGATCATCAGCGCCGGCAGCAGGCAGACCACCATCACCATCGTCATCTGCGAGGATTTCCGGCCGATGCTCTCGCGCGTCGCGGCGATGCGCTTTTCGGCGATCTCACGCGCGAATTCCCGCAGGCTTGGCACCAGTTCCGTGCCATGCATCATTGCCTGGGCGATCAGCGCGGCCAGATCGCGCACCCCATCGGCGGCCAGCCGGTCGGACCAGCGGGCAAGGGCTGCGTCATGCGCCATGCCTTTCTGGATATCGTCCACCAGCACGATGGTGGCGATCCTCGTCTGCTCCATCCCGGCCATTTTCGTCTGGGCGAACTGGCGGAAGCACTGATCCAGGCTGGCGCCGCTTTCCAGCATCAGGATCAGCATGTCGATCAGAAAGGGCAGCTCCCGCCGGATCTGGCGAAGCCGCCGGCCCGCGAAGCTGCGCAGCACGTGTTTGGCGGCCAGGAACGGAATGGCGAAAGCGGCGAACACGATGAAGAAGCGCGCCCGTCCGGCGATCGGCAAAGGCAGCAGCAGGACGATGGTCAGCGCCAGCAAGGCCGCAGCCAGCCGCGCGAGGGCGAACAGCGCGAAGCCGCGCGGGTCGCGGAAGCCGGCCTGGCGCAGCGCCAGCAGGATCTCGTGGCGGTCCTTGGCCCCGGTCACCAGCACGGACTCGATCAGGCGGGTCCAACCCTGGCCGCGCTCCTCCTGATCGGGCAGCTTGCGGGCGAAGGTGGCAAGCCGGCGGTTCAGCCGCGCTGCCTCGGCATGGCGCAGTGCCGCAAGGGTAAGCAGCGCCACGCTGCCCAGCATGCCTGCGATCAGAATGGGGGTGGGATGGATCATCGCATCCCCCTAAAAATCGAGCTTCATGAGCCGGCGCATCCACAGGCTGCCGACCAGTTGAAAACATGCAGCGATGGCCAGCAGCTTGTGACCTTGCGCGGCATAAAAGAAGAATTCGCGATACGGCGCATTGGCGCAGGCGATGAAGGCAAAGGCGGCGAAGGGCAGGCTGCTCAGCACCATCGCGCTCATGCGGGTTTCCGCCGTGGCGGCGCGCAATTCCCGACGCACCCGCCCGCCATCGCGCAGCACCTGCACGATATTGGCCAGCACCACCGACAGCTTTCCGCCATAGCGCAGATTGGCCTGGACCGCGGTTGCGACCATGTGCAGTTCCAGTACGCCAAGGCGTTCGGCCAGCCAGACCAGGCTGTCGCCGACCGCCGCACCGTTCTGGATGCGCCGCGCCATCGGCGAGAGGTAGCGCTGCATCGCCGGCGATGCATTGTCGGTCGCGCGGGTCAGGGCCTGCTGCAACGAATTGCCGATCAGCAGCGCCTGGCGTACCGTTTCCAGAAAGAATGGCAGACCGTCGATCAAGGCGCCGATCCGTCGCCGCGCCAGGAAACGCAGGCCGAGAACCGCAAGAACCGACGGCAGCGCCAGAACCACGAACGCGGCAAGCATGCCGCTCCACCAGAAAGCGAGGCCGGCCGCCACGCCGCCCATCGCCAGCGGCAGTGCCAGCATGAACAGGCTGGGCAGCAGATCGGCCTGATCGAATAGCAGGCGCAAGCCATGCGGCAGCGTGAAAGGCAGCGTCACCTCGCGGGGCGTGCGCCGTGTCAGGGCAGGCACCGGCTTGATCGCCTTCAGCCTTTCGTCCAGTCGCCGCCGTACCGCATTGCGGCTGCGCACATGCGCGACGCTGAAGCCGGAGCAGCCGCTCAGCAGCACCATGCCGGCCAGAGCGGGCAGGGCGCCGCTCATGCCGCGGCCCAGCCATGGCTGAGCGCTTCCGGAGCGGCCGCCAGGCGGAAGCCGAAGAATGGCCGCTGGCTATGCGTGACGAAGTCGCCAATGCCCGAAAGCGGCGGTGATTCGTGGAAGGAGTAAAGCGGGTTCAGCGTGTAGCTGTCGCCCTCCATCCCGGTCAGTTCGGCGATGGAGGTGATGCGCCGCCTGCCATTGGCCATGCGCTGCACCTGCACGACCAGCTGGATGGAGGAGGCGATGTAGCGGCGCAGCGTGCGCGGTTCGCCGTTCAGCCCGCCGAAACCCAGCAGCAATTCGAGCCGCGCCAGCGCATCGCGCGTGGTGTTGGCGTGGATCGTCGACATCGAGCCGTCATGGCCGGTATTCATGGCTTGCAGCATTTCCACCGCCTCGGCGCCGCGCACCTCGCCCAGGATGATGCGGTCCGGGCGCATCCGCAGCGCGTTGCGCACCAGATCGCGGGCCGATACTTCACGTGAGCCGTCGCTGCTGGGCGGGCGGGTTTCCAGCCGCACCACATGGCTTTGGCGCAGTTGCAGCTCTGCCGCGTCCTCGATGGTAACCAGACGCTCATTTTCGCCGATGAACGAACTCAGCATATTCATCAGCGTCGTCTTGCCCGAGCCGGTGCCGCCGCAAACCAGGACGTTCAGGCGCGAACGGATGGCGCTGGCAAGAAAGCCGAGCATTTCCGCGCTGACTGAACCGGTGCGCACGAAGTCATTGGCGCGCAGGGCCTGGGCGCGGGCCTTGCGGATCGAGATCATCGGGCCATCCAGCGCCACGGGCGGGATCACGATATTGACGCGCGATCCGTCGCCCAGACGGGCATCGACGAAGGGCGTCGCCTCGTCCACGCGCCGCCCGATCGGGCTGACGATGCGCTGGATGATCGTCATCATATGCGCCGCGTCGCGAAACCGCCCATTGGTCCGCGAAAGCTTGCCCTCGCGTTCGATATAAATGCGCTGCGGGCCGTTGACGATCACGTCATCGACCGTGGGATCGCGCAATAGCGGTTCCAGAGGGCCGAGGCCGGTGATCTCGTACTGCACATCCTGGCTGAGCTGGGCACGCTCGCCGGCGTTCAGCGCCAGCCCCTCATCGATGGCGACTTCCGACAGGGCGCGGGTGATCTCCTCGCGCAGGGCCTGGCCTTGCAGATCCTCGGCACTCAGCCCGCGCTGCTCCAGCAATTCCAGAACGCGATTGAAGACCTGGAACTTCAGCGTCTGATACCGGTCCGTGGTCACCAGGTCGGCGACCGGGACTTCGACCGCCGTCGGCTCGCTCCAGGACAGGACATTGGTCAGCATGGCGCTTGTTCCTCAGGCATGACGGGAAGCAGGATGGCCGAAGAAGCGATGCAGAAAGGGCAGGCGCGAAACCGGGCTGGCATGCGATGCGGTGTCAATCGCGCCCGGGCGCGCGGTGGCGCCGGCCAATCCGGCTAGCGCGCGGGAATAGGGGTGGCGCGGCTGGTCCAGTACCAGCGGCACACCCTTGTTGATCGCATTGCTCAGCGCCGCATGCGCGGGCGGCAGCTTGACGATCCGCGAAACGCCCAGCGTGCTGGAAATTTGCTGGGTCGTCATGGTGATCGTGGCATCGAAATCGGCGACCGCCAGGATCAGGCGCCCGCCCGTATCGGCCGTCAGCGGCAGTGGCGCCAGCAGATCGCGACAGGCTTTCAACGAGGGGAGGCTCTGGCGCGTCAATAGGAAGAAGGCGCTGGCATTGCCGAATAATTCTCCGACCAGCGCGGGATGACGATGGCCGGCGAGATTGACCACCACTTCGGCGAAGATGGTGCGGAGCGTCGCCAGCAGCGACAGGATACTGCCGGTGTTGAGATCGCCCACCGCGCCGGGCCCGGTCGCCAGCGGCAGGATCGAGAGCCCAGATGCGCCATGCCGCGACAGCGCGGTCGCAAGCAGCGTACGATCCAGGCGGATACTATCCTGAATCGCATCGCGGATCGTGTAGGTCGGATCGAGGTCGAGGGACGGCCCCGCTTCGCTGGCCGGCAGGCCGAAATCGATCAGCAGCACATCGGCCGCACTGCGCGCGCGCAATACGGCGTAGTTGATGGCGAATTGCGCTTCCCCATCATTCGGCTGGCCGCTGGTGATGACCGTCAACTTGCCGGAAGGCTGCGGCGCTCCGCGCGCGGCGCGGCTTAACTGGCCGCCGATCTGCCCGCGCAGCGTCTCACTGCCGCTGTCGCGATCGATGAAGTCGCGTGCCCCCGCCCGCACCGCCTGCAGGACAAGCGTGGCATTCGCCTCTCCGCCGATTGCGATCACGGGCCGGGCCGGATCGGCATCGACCAATTCGCGGATCAGTCCCAGCGTGGTGGCGGCCAATGCCGCGCGCCCGTCCATCTCCAGTGCCACCAGATCGGGGCGCACGCTGGCAACCGAGTCGCGCACCGAGGCGGGATTGGGATCGACGCGTACCACCACGGCAAGCCCGTCCAGCGCGGTGATCATCCGATCCGTCAGGCTGACATCGGCAGTGGCGGCAAGAATGCGGAACATGGCGGCTACCTCGATAATCCGTAGCTGGAAAGCGCATGATCGAGCGGGTTGGTATTCAGCAGCATGTCGCCGAGGCCGGGGTTGTAATTGGCCGTCGCGGCACCGGGCAGCGGCGGCAGCTGCTTTTCATCCAGCGGCGAGACGAGGTGCGGGGTGGCGATCACCACCAACTCCTCGCGTGTGCGGGAATTGCTGGTGACGCGGAAGAAATTGCCGATGATCGGCAGATCGCCCAGCAGCGGCACTTTGTTGCTGGCGAAGGAGTCGTTGTTGTACATCAGCCCGGCGATGACATAGCTCTGCCCGTCACCCAGTTCGATCGTGGTGCTGGCATTGCGCACCAGGAAGGCGGGAACGCTGAAACCCTGATAGGTCAGCGTGTTGGCAGGATCGATCTGGCTGACTTCCGGCGATACGCGCAGCGCGATGCGCTGATCCGAGAGTACCACCGGGGCGATGTTCAGGCGCACGCCATAGGTATGGTACTGAATGGTGATCGTGCCGGCACCGCCGACGCCCGATTGCGGCACCGGGATCGGGTATTCGCCGCCGGCAAGAAAGCTTGCATGATCGCCCGAACGCACCAGCAGCGTGGGCTCGGCGAGGATCTGCACCAGCCCCGCGCCCGATAAGGCGCTCAGCACACCGCCGATATTCTGACGCGGCCCGGCCATGAACAGGTTGAACGCGCTGGCCAGGGGAAGGCCTGCCGTCAGCGCCAGTCCGGTGCTGTTATTCGCCGCGAGCGAGGAGAAAGCGGCGCTGGTGACGCTGCCCGGTGCCGCGATCGCTCCCTGGATGCCGTTGCCGAGCGCCTGGAAATTGAAGCCAAGCTGGTTAAGTGTGCTGGCCTCCACCGCCGCGAAGCGGATTTCCACCGCCACCATCTGATTGCCGCCGACCCGCACGCCCGAGGCATTGGCCTTCTGGCCGTATTCCTTCGCGAGCGCCTGGGCCTGGCCATAGCTTTGCAGATCGGGGGCGGAACCGCCCAGGACGACGCCGCCATGCCCGTCCGGATGCACGGTGATGGCGCTGAGGGCCGGGTTCTGACGCAGCGCCTGCGCCAGGCCTCCCGATGCCTGAGACGCGCCGCCGGCACGGGCCGCGGCCCCCAGCACCGTCACCGCATAGCGCGTGCCTTCCGCCCCGGTTGCGGTGAACAGGGTGACGGAGGTGCGGCCGGGATGCAGCCCGGTGATCGCCACCTGCTGGTTATTGAGGACGGAGGCATCGACAATGCCGCGATCGGCGATGACGATGCGGGTGACCGGGGCCTGCAACGCCACGACGCGCTGGGCGCCGACATTCAGCGACAAGGCCTGCTGCGCCTGCGCGGCATGGCCGAGTGCCGCGAATAGGCAGGCCGCCCCGACCAGCCGGGCGAGACGGCGCGCGAAGACGGATGCCGCGTTCATGGCCCGGTCCCTTCATTGGTCGAATAGATGATCCGGCTGCGATTGCCGGTGATCAGCTCGATCGGGCGGCGCCCCTTGCTGAGCGGCGCAGCGGGCGGTGGCGTTATGCCGCGAATATCGTCCAGATGCGCGGTGCTGGCCGTGACCATCTGTGCGTCGTGCGGATTACGAAGCGCGAGCTGCACCTCTCCCAATTGCCGGGCCAGCGACAATTGCGCCAGCTGGTCGGGTGTAACCGCCAGGGTGACGCCATGAGGCGGCTGCGGCGGGCCGGCATTCCGCGCCGGCTTCGGGGGGAGATCGCCCAGCTGATGCCCCACCGCCAGCACCGGGACATCCTGCAGCAGGGTGCGCGCCTCGCTGGGGTCGCCGCGCTCCTGCGCTTGCGCCTTGCTCTGCTGCGGCAGCACGGACTTGCGCAGCACCACTTCGACATCCACATGATCGCCGGGACGTAGAAGATTGCCCACCGCGATCGCGGCATTGCTGGGCAATTCCACCGCGCGATAGCCATCCGGCACCGTCGTCGCAAGCCCGGCAGCGGCCGGGTCGTGCGAGATGCGATCGGAAAGAATGAAGGAATAGGCGGGGATATCGATCGCCGCGATGCTGCCCACCGCCTGCGCCATCGACGTTACCGCGCCGGGCGGTGCCTTCGCGGGTACATCCATCGCGGTAAGATCGGAGGCGGTAATGACCGCGCCACGGGGGATGTCGCGATCGGCGATCAGCAGCGGCGGCGGCGCGACGGGGGCGACTTCCGTACTATGTGTCGCGACACTGCGATGCGTGGCGGCCATCTGCATCAGGCCGTACGCGGTAATCAGCAGGGCGCCAAAAATGCCCCCATATATCGCCAGACGTGAAGAGTTACCGAACATAACCTTCCCCGTATAGGCGTCCGCGATGCGTCCGGTTTCCTGCCGATACGCGGCGACAAACGATGAATTTCTGGTGATAGGAAAGCGGATACGATCACGAAAACTCAAGCGTGAAACTATGGAAACGACAAATCGTCACGTCTGTTACCTACGCGAATACATACGATTACAAACCAGCAGGCAGGAGGACAAATGTCGTGGCGCTCAGAAGCTGCCGCTGAAGCCGAACAGGAAGCGCGGGCTTTGGGTTTTGCCGAATTGCGCTGGCTGATCAAGCACGGTCGCAACCGCCAGCTCCAGCGTTACGGCATGCAGGATCTTGATGCGGACACCGCCACCGGCCGACGCGGCATGCTCGTAGGGCAGTTCATAGGCGGTGCGGAGGTTGTGGACCTCGCCCCAGTCGACATAGCCGAACAGTTCGGAGCCAGCGAAGTAGCGCGTGGTCAGCGCGACCGGGATCGGATGCGCCAACTCGATGGCCGCCGCCACCCCACGATCGCCGCTGAGATAGGCGTAATCGAAGGCCTGGCCGAAATCCGGACCGCCGAACAGGAATTGCTCGCTGTCTGGCAGATGCTGGTCCGTGTACTGGAAGGCCAGCTTGCCGCGCAGGACGAAGTCCAGCGGCAGCTTCTGGCTGCGCTGCAGCCGCCCGGAAATCTTGGTGTAATCCGGCCCGCCGAATGCCACGCTGCCCCGCCTGGCGCCGAAAATATCAAGGCCCTGGCTCAGTGTCGCGCTGACGATGGTGGTGCCGCCCCAGGGATCGTCGACGCCGTAGATGGCGCCCAGCCGCAAGCTGCGCGTACGTTCATCCGACAGGGACTGGCCGAGCAGCGCCTCGCTGCTGTCCAGCATGTCCAGGCTGACCGTGCCGATCAGGCTCTGATGCACCTGCCGGATGATCGGGTAGGCAAAGCGGGTGGAGGTGGTCCAGGCATGGCCGGACGGGTTGGGGCCGGTAGGGTGGGTGACGATATAGCCGCCGCCCACGGTCAGCGTCGCGCCGTCATGGCCGATCGGAAATGTGTGGTCCAGGCCGTAATACTGAAATTGCGAGAACTGGAAGGGGAAGCCGAACGTCGCCTGGGTCTGATCACCCTCCTGCAAAAGGCTGTTCACGGCGATATTGGTCATCACCTGGGTGCCGCCCAGCGTATTGATGCCTTGGCTGGTCAAGGCGAGCCCGCCCTGTACCGGGCTGCGCAGGATGCGCAGATGCAGTCTGGCCACGCCGGGCTGACCAGGGATCGGCTCGAAGCTGCTGCCGACCTTCAGCCCGGGAATATCGTTCATCAGCAGGATGTAGCGTTCCAGCGTCGGTCGCCGCAGCGGGCGATCGGCGATGATCGCGGCGGCATAGGATTTCAGCAGACCGAGCTTGGCGCCTTTGGTGTTGCCCTCGATCGTGACGGCGCCGACATAGCCCTCGGTCACGTCGATGCGGGCGACGCCGCCCGAAAAGCTCTGCTTCGGCACCTGCACGCTGACCAGGGCGAAGCCGTCCTTGCTGTAGAGCGTCGCAATGCGGTTGGCGATCGCCAGAATATCCTGGGTGGAGACGGACCGTCCCACCTCACCGTGCCAGGTCGCGGCCAGCGCTGCCGGGTCCATATGCGCGGCCCCCTGCACGGCCACCGTGCTGAGGATGAAATGCGCCTCGACAATGCCGGAGCCGAGCGCGGCGGTCGTGCCGGCGCTGGGCGCGACCGCCCCGGGATTGGTCTGCGGCAGGGTCTGGTCGGGATAGATCGCCGCCGGCTGCAGGACCCGCACGGCATTCTGCGCCAAGGCCTGACCGGCCGGCAGCGCCAGGCTGAACGGCAGCAGCAGCGCCGCCGCCCGGCGCGGTGCGCGAAGGCGAGGGCGGCGAAGCGGATCGGGACGGGACATGGTTCCTCGGTCACGGTTGGGACGATCGGTGCGCTGCGGCGCGACGGATCGGCCGGGTTCGTTCAGGCGCGCTTGCGCTACTTAAGGGCGCCGAGCAGCTTCCCGGTGGCGCTGGTCAGCCCGGTGAGCGTGCCGGTGATCAGCCCGGGTGCGGCGCCGCCGGTTGCCGCGCTGGCGGTGCCGGCAGTGGCGCTGCCCGTGAGCGGCGCCGTCACCGCGCCCAGCGTGCTACCCAGTGCGCCCGTCACGCCGCCCAGCGTGGTGCCGACGCTGCCGGCCAGCCCGCCCAGACCCGCGCCCAACGGGGCGGTGACCGACGCGACCGTGCCGCCGAGGGAGAGGCTGGGCGAATGCAGCGCGCCGGTAAGGGCGCTGGCTTCGGCGCTGGCCAGGCTGCCGACGCTGCCCACCAGCCCGTTGGCGCCGGCCACCAGCTTGGCGGCACCGGCGCTGCTGCCCGCACCGAGGCCGATATCGACCAGATGGCCGCCCGACAACACGCTTGCCATCACCACCCCATTGCTCGCCAGGGTAGGCGACAGGACGCTTGCGCTGAGCAAGGAGGCATTGGCGCTGCTACCGATCAGCGGGTTGTTCAGGACCGTGATGTCGGCAAGGGGCGACAGTGCGCTGGTGGCGCTGTCGACCGTGCCGGTGAGGCCGGCCAGCGCGCCGGATACCCCGCCGGCCGAGCCTGTGCCCGTGCTGCCCGTCACCCCGCCGGTCGATGACGAACCGCTGGTTGACGCGCCGCCCGTTGAGGCGCCGCCGGTAGTGCTGGCCGCCAGCGCATCGGTGGTGGCGCTGGGATCGGCCGCCGCACTGGCCGGGCTTGCCACCCCGGCCGAAAGTGTCGGCACCGGGGTGGTGGAATTGATACCGCATGCGCCCAGCAGCAGGGGCAGGCCCAGCACCGGCCCCAGTCGGCGCAGCGCCGTGCGCGCCACGCCCGGATGCAGGACATTCCGTACGCGAAGAAGATGCGGCATGGGGGGCGCCTTTCACGATCGGTGCGAAATGTCATCGCCAATCGGGCGCGCTTGTTACAGTCCTGTTTCGTCCGGTTTTGTAATCTCCGTCGCAGTCGCCTCACGACATTCGTCGTGCCCGCGATGAAAAAATCCGCCGGGCGGCATGGGCCAGCCCGGCGGCGTCAGTGAACGCGGTTCAGGAAAGCAGGAAGTCGCGGAGGAAGGCGCGGATCGGTGCGTGGCTACGCCGGGACGGGATGTCCGATCGCATGCCGGGGCATGCGGTCATGGGCAGCTTTGGAGCAGTACCAGATTGCCCTGGCGGGGCGGCGGGTGGGGTGCGAAAGGATGGGTCACGAAGTCGATCACCGACAGGCGCAGGATGCGCGCATCGGCGGGCTGGCCGCGATTGGCCATGCGGCATAGCCAAGCCCCGTAATACGGGCGCAGCGTGGCGTAGGTCGGATCGAGCAGTCGCTCGAAATATTTCTTCCAGCGCGTATCGGGGTAGTGAAATTCGCCGTCGACCGGGTGCGGTTCGACGGCCAGCCTGCGTCCGCGCAGCGAGATCGGATAGATCGTGCCGGTGGCGCTTTCGCCGCGCACGACGATCCATTCCGTCCGCGATTGCGGCTCGGGTGCGAACATCGCCCATTTCTGCTCCAGCCTTGTATCGATGACGAAGTCGCGGAACCAGGGTGGCGCGATTCCGGCGCCGATGTTCAGCATCGCGACATTATAGGTCAGGATGATGCCGATCAGCACGACGCCGAGCCATTCGCTCCATGGTTGCGCGGCGCCGGAATCGCCGTGATAGGGCAGGAACCGCGCGCTGAGCTGGCCTAGCGTGCCGCGATTGCGTCCAATCGCCGCGTACAGGGCGCGGCCCATCCCGCGCAGGAAGCGGCGCTGGCCGAGCCAGCCGATCATCCAGAATATCGGTGACTGGCGAAAGACGAAGCAAACCGCATCCCAGCCCAGATGCATGGCGCCGCTTTCGTCGCGTACCACCCAGGAATTATGGGCGACCAGCAGCGGGCCGGCCGTACGATCGGATTGCGCCGGCTGAATCGCGACATCGTGCGGCAGGCAGAAGGCGCGCAGCAGAAGGCAGGTTTTGACACAGAAGCCGCAATCGCGATCGTAGAACAGGTGGGTGCAGCGCGCCGCCGGGCGCCATAGACGCCCCGCCATCTCCCAATGCCGCGTCGTGATGAACAAGGTGAGAGAGGCGAAGCTGACGATCGGGAAAATGCCGACATGCAGCAGCAGAAGAAACCCCGTATGCATGCCGAACAGCAGCAGCAGCGCACCGCTACGGATGGCGAAATTGCCGATCGGAAACCAGATCAGCAGCGGCATCAGCAATTCCAGCGTTTCCACGAAATAGGTCAGCGCCGTCAGCAGCTCGGGGAAGGGCAGCAGATAGCGCCCGAGAACCGAGCCATAGGTGCCGTCCGCCAATGCCCGCGCCACGGCATGCCCGGCGGGCCATGCGACCCCCTGGAATTTCAGCAGCGCGCCGAACGTATAGACGCACATCGCCTGGATCTGGATTCCCAGCGCCGCCACCGACAAAACCCGGTCGGGAACACGCACGCGATTAAGCGCCGCATCGACCGAGGCACGCGCCCCTACCGGGGCAAGGATCATCCATACCAGCAGCAGCCGGGCCAGATCGTCACTGGCCTGGTTGGTCATGAAATTGCGCGCCTGCAACGAAATCGTGAACATCAGCGCAAGAAACGCGCTTGTCCGACTGCGATAGCCGATCAGCAAGGCGAACAGCACTACGAACTGCACCAGCAGCAGCAGCCTGCCGATGAGCAGCGAGCCGGTCGCCAGATAAAGCGAGTTTTCCACTCCTGGGCGCCAGATCGTCAGCAGGGCGGCGCGCGGCAGAACCCCCTGGTCGGAATAGAGCGCGGTGAAATTCATCGCCACGTGCCAAAGATCGATCAGCATCGCCGCAGCAAGAACGATGCGACACAACGCGAGCGAGCGGGCATCGACGCTGATGATGGCGCGCCAGTCGATGCCGGCGCCAATCCGAAGACGCGCGGGCTCCGAGGCAAGGGAAGAAGATGGGGTTTGGCTGATGCGCATGGCGGAATCTCGACAATGAAGCGCGGATCGGGATGACGCTCGGGACTTAGCTGACAATTCAATATTCACCCGTTTCACGGCGCACGTTTGTCATTTTCTGTCCGATATTTCCTGCCATCGCGGAGATTGTAACAGTACACAATGACATTCGCGTCACGCCGAGGACCAGCGCGGCAAACTGTGACGAAACATGGCTGTCATGCCGCCAGCGCGTACGCGCACATTTCATCAGGCGAACGAGCACAGCCATTGGCCGCGTTGACGGGCGCCCCAGGAAATTCCGGCCGTTGCATCGGCCGCGCGTGGAAGAGGTGACGTCATGGCAGGCAGGAAACTCTCGTCGCCCGGTTCGGTCCTTGCCGCGGGAACGGCGCTGTCGCTTTCCCTGCTGCTGGCGTCCTGTGGCGATAACGGGACGTTGTATGTTTCCGGTCCGAGCACGCCGTCCACCGCGACGAACACAACGGCCGGGACGACGGCGGGCACCACGGCCGGAACTACATCGGGCACCACGGCTGGGTCGACGGCGGGTACCACTGCAGGAACGACCGCAGGAACCACGGCGGGGACGACAGCCGGTACGACCGCAGGCACAACGGCAGGCGCAACGGCTGGAACAACTGCAGGCACGACTGCTGGAACCACGGCCGGGACAACGGCAGGCACCACGGCCGGGACAACGGCAGGCACGACCGCTGGAACCACCGCCGGGACAACGGCAGGCACCACGGCGGGAACAACTGCAGGCACGACTGCCGGGACCACCGCCGGCACTACTGCGGGGACAACGGCAGGCACCACAGCCGGCACCACAGCCGGCACAACCGCAGGCACCACCGCTGGGACGACGGCAGGGACAACCGCCGGAACCACTGCAGGCACGACGGCTGGGACAACGGCGGGCACCACCGCCGGCACGACGGCGGGCGTGCTCAGCACGGTCAGCAGCACCACGGGTAAGGTTGCCGGGCCGGTGGCGAGCGTGGTCGGCAACGATGTCAGCGGACTTGGCGCGACACTGGCGCAGAACACCGCCAATGCGCCGGTCGTGGGCGGGCTGGTCTCTGGCCTTGGCAGCACGGTGCAGAAGGTCGGCGGTCTTGTCACCCAGACCGGTAGCGGGCTGACCACGCAGGGCCTGCCTGGTACGCCGGTTCTCGGCGGGACGCTCGGCAAGGTGATTACGGCGGGCGACAACCTCACCAATCCGCTTGCCGCGATCACCGTCTTGAACAGTCAGGTCTCCGGCAGCCCGAGCGGCGCGCAGCTCCTTGGCGCGTCGGTGCTGTCGAATAACCTCGCGCCCAATGCACCGCTGGCTGTCAGCGTGCTGTCCGGCGGCAAAGTCATCTCGCTCAATAACAGCACGCTGCTTGGTGGCGTCACCGCGGGCACCACCGCCGGTACCACCTCCGGAGTCACTTCGGGGACGGTGGGCGGCGTGGTCGGCACGGTCACCGGTCTGCTCGGCGGCGTCGGCGCGGGCTCCACGTCCGGCGTTACGGCCGGCGCGGTCGGCGGCGTGCTGGGCAAAGTCACCGGTCTTCTCGGCGGTCTGTCCGCCGGCACTACGGCAGGAACCACCTCCGGCGTCACCGCCGGCACGGTGGGCGGCGTCGTCGGCACGGTGGGCGGGCTGCTCGGCGGTGTCACGGCAGGCGCGACTTCGGGTGCCACCGCCGGGGCGGTGGGCGGCGTCGTAACCGGCGTCGTCAATACCGTGACCGGCGCGCTGGGCGGTGTCACGGGCGCCACCGCGGGCACCACGGCGGGGGCCGTGGGCGGCCTGCTCTCCGGTGTCACGGGAAGCCTGGGCAAGGCGGGATTGTGATCGTCCGTCGCCCGACCGCGAGGGCGGCGGCGGCAGGCAGGATCACGCAGGGGCCAGAGGCGGTTGGCGTTGCGCAGGGCATCGCCATCCCGCCCATGGATAGGAACGGGCGAAACAAACCATGTCACGCAGACAGCGACTTCTGAATACCGCCATCACCGGCAGCACGCTGATCGCAGCGCTGCTGTTGAGCGGCTGCGGCAATAACGGCACGCTTTACACCTCGGCCGCCGATCCCGCCGGCTCCACGCTGGGCGTCACTGCTGGTACCACGGCCGGCACCACCAGCGGGACGACGTCCGGTACGACCTCTGGCACGACCTCGGGCACGACCTCGGGCACCACGTCGGGCACGACCAGCGGCACCACGTCCGGCACCACGGCAGGTCTGCTCAGCACGGTCAGCACCACCACCGGCACGGTTGCCGGTCCGCAAGTCACGGCGCTGGGCACTACGGTGACCGGGCTCGGCAATACCGTCACGGCTGCGACTTCCGGCGTGCCGGTCGTCGATGGCGTTACCAGCACGCTGGGCAAGACCGTGGCGCAGCTGGGTACGACGCTCAGCGGCACCGGCATCGGACTGACATCCAGCGGACTGGCCGGCACGCCGGTGCTGGGCAGCACGCTGGGCAAGGTGATCGCCACTGGCGACAGCGTGACCAATCCGCTTGCCTCGATCACCGTCGCCAATGATCAGATCTCGGGCTCTCCGAGCGGCGCGCAGCTGCTCAATGCCTCGGTTCTGTCGGGCAATCTCGCGGCCAATGCTCCGCTCGCGGTCAGCGTGCTGTCGGGCGGCAAGGTGCTGCAACTCGATCAGAGCACGCTGCTGAAAGGTGTCGGCGGCGGCACGGCGGGTGGCGTCGGCGGCGTGCTGGGTGGCGTGACGGGCAGCGGCGCCGGCCCGGCGGGCGGGATCGTCAAAACCGTGACCGGTCTGCTCGGCGGACTGGGCGGCACGGCCACCGGGGGCGTGACGGCAGGCACGGTGGGCGGCGTGACCGGCACCGTCACCGAACTGGTCGGCGGGCTGACGGGGGGCAGCAGCGGCCCTGTCGGCGGGGTGGTAAGCACGGTCGCCGGCCTGACCGGCGGGCTGGGCGCCGGCACTGCTTCCGGCGCTGCCGGCGGTCTGGTCGGCGGGGTCACGAATACCGTCGGCGGATTGGTCGGCGGTGTGACGGGCGGCACGGCGGCATCGGGCGGCCTGCTCTCCGGTGTCACGGGCGCGCTGGGAAAAGGCGGGCTCTGACCGGAATTTCCGCAACGGCGCGCGTTCCCTGAACGGGGCGCGCGCCGTTTTTTTTACGGCTCCAGAGCGGCTTTCGCCGCATCCTGGCGGATGCGCGCAAGGGCGCGCTCCAGCATTTCATCCACGGTGCTCATGGCAGCGCGCGCGGTCGTGCTGCGACCATAGCGAGCGACCGACGCCGCCGCGCCGGCCGGCCATAGAATCCAGTCCCAGCCGAAATCGGGCAATTTTTCGACCCGCGCGTAAAACTGCACGCCCTTGCGCGTGCGAATGCGCATCGAAAATGCGGAACCGCGTTCCTTCTGCCATTTCGGCTGCATGCCGCATCATATCGGCGCGCCATTCCGCCATGCATCGCTAAATCATAGCTGGAATCTGAAACGTACTAAATATTACCTATCCGGAAACCGTATCCGCAGGCGTTAGCCAATCGTCATCAGGCTGGCATTGCCGCCGGCAGCGGTCAGGTTGATTGACCGGGAAACCTCCTCCGTCAGCCAGTCCAGGCAGAAGCCGCCATTGCCGGCGCCGCGCGCCTGAATTGCCACCATCGGTCCGGGCAGGGCGGCAATCGCCTGCTGTGCGGCCAGCAGGATTTCGGGCTCGCCTTCGATCAGCGCGGCGGCATAGGGACCGGCCTGCTGCCAGGCGTCGCGATGGGTGATGCGCGCGTCAACCGATGCCGGCAGGCCGGCCAGCGCCGCGTGCCATCCGCCATGCTGCGCGGGGCCGATCACCGCATGATTGCCGGTTGCCAGCACCGCCGCGACCGCGCGATACAGCCCCGCCTGCGTCGTCGCCAGCACCAGCACCGTGCCGCGCGGATGCAGCCGATAGCGGTTCGCCTCTCCCACCGGGCCGGGCAGTGCGATGTCCAGCCCCAGCCGCGTGCGGGCCAGATCGCCGCGTGCCGCATCGGCCGCCGCCGTCTCTCCGCGCGCGGCAAGCCAGGTGGCGAAGGCAGCGGCATCGGCATCGGCGGGGGCGGCGCTGGCCGGCAAGGCGATGGGCGGGTTCTGCACCAGCCGCCCGAGATAGAGCGGCCCGCCCGCTTTCGGTCCGGTGCCCGACAGGCCGCGCCCGCCGAATGGCTGCACCCCGACCACCGCGCCGATCATGTTGCGGTTGACGTAGAGATTGCCGGCCCGCACCTGCGCCGTGACATGGGCGATGGTCTCGTCCAGCCGCGTATGCAGCCCGAATGTCAGGCCGTAGCCGGTGGCGTTGATCGCCGCGATCAGCGCATCCAGATCGCTGCGGCGATAGCGCAGCACATGCAGCACCGGGCCGAATACTTCCCGCTCCAGCTCCGCGATCGCCGCGATTTCGATCAGGGTCGGCGGCACGAAACTGCCGGCACGCGCCGCCTCCGGCAGGGGCAGTTGCTCCACCGTACGGCCGCGCGCGCGCATCGCCGCGATATGGGTCTCGATCATGGCCTGGGCTTCGGCGCTGATGACCGGGCCGATATCGCTGGCCAGGCGGTCGGTGGGGCCGATCGTCAGGGCGTGCATCGCGCCTTTCAGCATGGCAAGGGTGCGATCGGCGATTTCCTCCTGCAGGCACAGGATCCGCAGCGCCGAACAGCGCTGCCCCGCACTGTCGAAGGCCGAGGTGATGACATCGCCCACCACCTGTTCGGCCAGGGCGGAGGAATCGACGATCATCGCATTCATCCCGCCGGTTTCCGCGATTAGCGCGATCGGCGTGCCGCTCGGCGAAAGCCGGGTTGCGAGGCTGCGCTGGATCAGCCGCGCCACCTCGGTGGAACCGGTGAACATCACCCCGCCGATCCCCTCCGCGTCCACCAGCGCTGCCCCCACCGCGCCGTCGCCGGGCAGGAATTGCAGGGCGTTTCGCGGCACGCCGGCTTCATGCAGGATGGCGACGGCGGCAGCGGCGATCAGCGGCGTTTCCTCGGCCGGCTTGGCCAGCACCGGATTGCCGGCGGCGAGCGCGGCGGCGATCTGGCCGGTGAAGATCGCCAGCGGAAAATTCCACGGGCTGATGCACACCACCGGACCCAGCGGCGTTTGTGCCGGACTCAGCGTGGCGCGTGCCTCGGCGGCGTAATAGCGCAGGAAATCGATGGCCTCGCGCACTTCGCCCACGGCATTGGCCGCGCTTTTGCCGGCCTCGCGCATGATCGGCCCAAGCAGCGCGGCCATGCGCGCCTGCAGCAGATCGGCGGCGCGTTCCAGCATCGCCGCGCGCGCCGCAACCGGGGTTGCCGCCCATGCCGCTTGCCCGGCGATGGCCTGGCGCATCGCGGCCGCGATATCCGCGACCGTCGCATCGACGCAATGGCCCACCACGTCGCGATGATCGCCGGGATTGCGGATCGGCCGCGCCGTGCCGTCGCGCGTGCCATCGCCCAGCACCGGCGCGGCATCGGGTGCCGCGGCTTGCGGCAGCGTCGCGTTCAGCATCGCCAGCACCGTCTCGTCGGTCAGGTCCAGCCCGGCGGAATTCTGCCGTGTCGCGCCGTACAGCGCGCCGGGCAAGGCGATGCGCTCATGCGGCGCGCCCGGCACCGCCATTGCGCGCGCCAGCGTGGCGGGATCGGCGATCAGATCCTCGATGGCGATGGCCGGATCGGCGATGCGATGGACGAAGGATGTGTTCGCGCCATTCTCCAGCAGCCGGCGCACCAGATAGGCCAGCAGCGTCTCATGCGTGCCGACCGGGGCATAGATGCGGCAGGGCCGGTCGAGATGCGCCGGCCCCACCACCTCCTCGTAGAGCGGTTCTCCCATGCCGTGCAGACACTGGAACTCATAGTCGCCGACCCGGAATTCCGGCCCGGCGAGATGATGAATGGTCGCCAGGGTCTGCGCGTTATGCGTGGCGAATTGCGGGAATACCGCATCCGGGGCGGCCAGCAATCTGCGCGCGCAGGCGATGTAGGAGATATCGGTGTGCAGCTTGCGGGTGAAAACCGGAAAATCGGCAAGCCCATCGATCTGGGCGCGGCGGATTTCCGCATCCCAATAGGCCCCTTTCACCAGCCGCAGCATGATGCGCCGGCCGCTGCGCCGGGCCAGATCGATGATGAAATCCAGCACGAAGGGGCAGCGTTTGCCGTACGCCTGCACCACGAAGCCCAACCCGTTCCAGCCGGCCAGGTCGGGATCGAGGCAGAGTTCCTCCAGCAGGTCGAGCGAGAGCTCCAGCCGGTCCGCCTCCTCGGCGTCGATGTTCAGCCCGATGCCGAAGCGGCGGGCACGCAGCGCCAGCGCGCGCAGCCGCGGCAGCAATTCCGCCATCACCCGCCCGGCCTGGGCGCGCGCATAGCGCGGATGCAGCGCCGACAGCTTGATCGAGATGCCGGGCCCGTCGAACAGGCTGCGCCCGGCGGCGGCCTGGCCGATGGCGTCGATCGCATGCTCGTATTCGCGCAGATAGCGCGCCGCGTCGGCCTCGGTCGTCGCCGCTTCGCCCAGCATGTCATAGGAGTAGCGGAAGCCCTTCTCCTCCTGCGCGCGGGCGCGGCGGAGTGCCGCTTCGATCGTTTCGCCGGTGACGAATTGCTCGCCCAGCATGCGCATCGCCATATCGACGCCGCGCCGGATCACCGGCTCGCCGCAGCGCGCGATCAGCCGCGACAGCGCCGCCGCCAGGCTGCGGTCGCTGACCGTCGCGTTCAGCCGCCCGGTGACCACCAGCCCCCAGGTCGCGGCATTGACGAACAGCGAGCGTCCGCCGCCCAGATGCGCCGCCCAGTCGCCGCCGGCGATCTTGTCGCGGATCAGCGCATCGCGGGTCGGCGTGTCGGGGATGCGCAGCAGCGCCTCCGCCAGGCACATCAGCGCCACGCCTTCCTGGCTGGACAGCGCGTATTCATGGACCAGCGCCTCCACGCCGCTGCCGCGCTGCTTGGCGCGCAGCGCGGAGATCAGGCGCCGCGCGGTCGCGGCGATGGCGGCGCGATCCGGCTCGGCCAGGCTCGCCTGATCGAGCAGGGGGGCGATGCATTCGGCCTCCGCACGGCGATAGGCGGCGGTGATGGCCTGGCGCAGCGCGCTTTGCGGGCGGATCGACGGGGCGAAAGCGGCGAAATCGGGCATGGCGCATATCCGGGCTGAAGGCGCGCAGGATCATCCGCCGCGGCCGCTCCGCCAAGTGGAAAAACGCCTATCCCTTGTCGGCGAATTCCGGCTCGGCGAAGACTTCCCGCGCCATTTTGAACGCCTCTCCCGCCGCCGGCACCCCTGCATAGATGCAGATCTGGAGGAAGATTTCCTGGATTTCCCGGCGTGTCACGCCGTTGGTCAGGGCGCCGCGCACATGGATTTTCAGCTCGTTCGGCTTGCCCATCGCGGCCAGCGCGGCAAGGTTGACGATGCTGCGCGTGCGCCGGTCGAGATCGGGCCGTCCCCAGATTTCGCCCCAGCAATATTTCAGTGCCAGTTCCTGGAAGGGGCGGTCGAAATCGCTGGCCCCTGCCAGCGCCGCTTCCGAGCGTTCGGCGCCGATCACCTCGGCACGGATGGTGCGGCCCAGCGCGTGGAGATCGGTGCTCATGCGGTTTGATCCTTGGTTGCGCCGGCGCGCGGGGCGTAGCCGGCCATGCGGGTGAAATCCTCGGCATCGCCGACGCGGCTGCGATCCTCCAGCCAGAGCGCGGCCACTTTCTGCGACAAGGGCAGATCAAGGCCGGCTGCGCGCGCCAGATCGGCCGCCAGGCCGACATCCTTGCGCATCAGCCCGGCGGAAAATCCGCTGTCGAAACGACCGGACAGGATGCGTTTGGGGAAGTGATTCTCGCTCAGCGCGCTGCGTCCGGTGGCGGCGTTGATCACCGCCAGCACCGCGTCAGCCGGCACCCCGGCGGCTTCGGACAGACGCAGCGCCTCGCCGGTGGTCAACATATGCGCGGCAACCAGCATGTTATTGACCAGCTTGGCGACATTGCCCGCCCCCGATGGGCCGACATGGATCGCGGTGCTGGCCAGCGCGTCGATCACCGGCCTTGCGGCGGCGACATCGGCATCATCGCCGCCGATCATCATGGTCAGTGTGCCCGCGGCCGCGCCCGTCGGCCCGCCGCTGACCGGCGCGTCCAGATGCCCGTGCCCGCCCGCCGCCAGAATGCGGTGCAGATCGCGGCTGGTCGCGGGATCGGTGGTGGAGGTGTCGATCACGACCAGCCGCCGCCCCTGCCGGGCGGCCAGCCCCGCTCCGCCGGTCAGCACCGACGCGACGTCGCGGCCCAGCGGCAAAGACAGCACCAGCATGTCCGCGTGGCGCAGGATCGCATCCGGCTCGGCGGTGGCGATGCCCTGCTGTTCCGCAAGGGCGCGCCGCGCTGCCGCCACGTCATGGCCGGTGACCGCGAAGCCCTTGGCCGCGAGGGTGGTTGCCATGCCCAGCCCCATCTGGCCGAGGCCGATCAGACCGATATGCGGCGCCATGGGCATCTCCCGGGAAAAATCGCCGCCGCAGTTCCGCCCGGATGCGGCGCGGCGACAAGCATCGATATCCGAACGCGCGTTGCCGGCGGCGCAACGGCGGCGTCACGCCGGGGCGAAGGCCTCCATGCCCCGCACGCAGGCGGCGATCAGCGCATCGCGCAGCGGGTCCGGGCGCTGGCGGGCGCGCACCAGCAGGGCGACACGCGCCTCGGCCAGGATCGGATCGGCAAGCATCACCGCGGCCAGGCGCCCGGCCGCCAGTTCCGTCGTCACCGCAAAGGCGGGCAGCAGGGCGATGCCGGCGCCAGTGGCGGCGAAGCGGCGCAGCAATTCGATGGAATTCGATTCCAGCGCCGGCACCAGCTGCAATCCCTGCTCGGCTTCCGCCCGCGTGGTCAGGGCGCGTAGCCCATGCGTGCGCGGCATCATCGCCAGGGCCTGCCCGGCGAGGGCGGCCAGGGGCAGCCGACCTTGGCCGGCCAGCGCATGACCAGGCGCCATCACCGCGCAAAGCGGCTGACACGCGGCGGCGGCGCTGCGCAGGGCGGGATGCGGCGGCGGGTCATAGGCGATGCCGAGATCGGCGCGGCTTTCCGCCACCGCATCGACGATCTCCGGCGTCGAACCCAGCAGCGTCTGCACCCGCGTGCCCGGATGCGCGGCCAGGAATGGCGCCAGCGCATGGTCGAGCAGATCGGCGATGAAGCCTTCGCCGCATTGGATGCGCAGCCCGCCATGGCGCAGCCCGTGCAACTGGCGCAGATATTCGATCAGCCGCTCGGCATCGTCCATCTGCTGGCGCGCATGGGCGGCGATGGCCAGCCCCGCCTCGGTCGCTACCACGCCACGCGGGCGGCGTTCCAGCAGCGGCAGGCCGAGGCGCTGCTCCATCTCGGTGATGCCGCGGCTGACCGCCGAGGCGGCGACGTTCTGCGTTTCGGCGGCGGCGCGGATCGAGCCGGCGCGGATCACCGCCAGGAAATAGCGCAGCCGGCGGCCTTCCAGATCGGCCTGGGTCAGCGGCATGCGCGTCTCGGCGCGGATGGGGGCAGACGGCGTGGCACGGTGCGATCTTGTCGCATCGCCGCCGCTCCGCCTACATCTGCGGGGTCAGGCCGCATCCAGGAGTTGCCCATGCCGATTTCCCCCGAGACCGAGCCGGTTGCCGTCATCACCGGCGGCGCGCGCGGCATCGGCCTGGCCATTGGCCGCTGGTTCCTGGCGCATGGCTATGGCGTGGCACTGCTCGATATCGACCGCGCGGGGCTGGATCAGGCGGCCGCAGGGCTCGCCGCCGGGCCGCGCCTGATGGCGATCGGCTGCGACGTTTCGGCCGAGGCGGAGGTGACGGCGGCGGCGGCGGCGGTGATGGCGCGCTGGGGCCGTGTCGATGCGCTGGTCAACAATGCCGGGGTCGCGGTGTTCAAGCCGGCGCTGGCCACATCGCTTGCCGAATGGCGCGCGGTGATGGCCACCAACCTGGATGGCACGTTTCTGTGCAGCCAGGCCTTCGGCACCATCATGCAGGCGCAGAAGCACGGCGCCATCGTCAACATCGCCTCGATCTCCGGCCTGCGGGCGAGCACGCTGCGGGTAGCCTATGGCACTTCGAAGGCGGCGATCATCCATCTCACCCGGCAATACGCGGCCGAGCTTGGCAGCTATGGCGTGCGGGTGAATGCGGTCTGCCCCGGCCCGGTGGAGACCGAGATGGCCAGGCAGGTGCATACCCCGGCGGTTCGTGCCGATTACTATGATGCGATCCCGCTCGGCCGCTACGGCACGCCGGAGGAGATGGCGGCGCTGGTCGGCTTCCTGTGCGGGCGAGAAAGCAGCTATCTGAACGGGCAGTGCATCGCCAACGATGGCGGTTTCGATGCCGTGGGGGTCGGATTGCCGACCTTCCGCCGCGATGCCGGGATCAACCGCGTCGGCGGCGACACCTAGAATCTGTCGGACGTTTTTAGATGCACCTGACGGATTCGGGTTTTTTGCTTTGTCGCGTGTTTCATGTCCAGGGCCGATCCGCCTTCGCCGATCGCACTCTAACCGTTTCCGCCATGCGCGCCGAGCAGGGCCGAAACCTCCCGGCGCAGCGCGTTGAACGGGGCAGAGGTGATGTCGCGCGGACGCGCCAGATCGACCGCGATCTCCGCCGTGATGCGCCCGGGCCCCGGCGACATCACGACGATGCGGTCGGCGAGCAGGATCGCCTCCTCGATGGCATGGGTGACGAAGATCACGCTCAGCCCGCTGCTGGCCCATAGCGACAGAAGCTCGCTTTGCAGATGCTCGCGCGTCATCGCATCCAGCGCGCCGAAGGGTTCGTCCATCAGGATCAGCGCGGCATCATTGGCCAGGACCCGGGCGATGGCGACGCGCTGCTTCATGCCGCCGGAAAGCTGATGCGGATAGGCATCGGCGAAGCGCGTCAGGCCGATCATGGCGATGAAGCGCTCGGCGATCTCGCCGCGTTTCACCCGTCCGATGCCGCGCGCGGCCGGTCCGAAGGCGATATTCTCGCGCACGCTCAGCCAGGGGAACAGGCCGTAATCCTGAAACACCATGCCGCGTTCCGGCCCGGGTCCGACCACCGGGGCGCCATCCATCGTGATGCGGCCTTCGCTTGCCGTTTCGAAGCCGCCGATGATGCGCAGCAGCGTCGACTTGCCGCAGCCCGAGGCGCCGATCAGACAGACGAACTCGCCGCGCCGCATCGTCAGGCCGACATTGCGCAGTGCCTCCACCTCGCCGCCGGCGGTGGCAAAGCGCTTGTGCAGCGCCGCGACCTCCAGGATCGGCCGGCTGGTCATGCCTTGCCGCCATGCTGCGGACTCCAGCGCAGCAGGCGCCGGCCGATCGCCTGCACCGCGATGTCGCATACGAAACCGGCCAGTCCGATGGCGATCATGCCGCCGATCACCACATCGGTGCGGCTTTCCTCCCGCGCGTCCATGATCATGGCGCCGAGCCCGGTGCGGATGCCGCTCATTTCCCCGACTACGATGACCACCCAGGCGAAGCCGAGGCCGAGGCGCAGCCCGGTGAAAATGCCGGGCATGGCGGAGGGCAGCACCACCTTGGGAAACATCGCCGGGCGGGAGACGCCGAGCATGGCGGCGGCTTCCAGCAGGCGCGGCTCGACGCTGCGCACGCCGAGGATGGTGTTCAGCAGGATCGGATAGAAGCAGCCGAGCGCGACCAGCAGCATTGCCGATTGCGAGCCCAGCCCGAACAGGATCAGAAACAGCGGCTGCCAGGCCGTCACCGGTACCGGACGCAGCAATTGCAGCGTGGAATCGAGCAGGCGGCGCACCAGCCCGATCTGCCCGATCATCAGGCCGAGCGGCAGGCCGAGCAGGGCGGAAACCGCAAAACCCGCGAAAACGCGCGAGGCGGAGGCGAGCAGATTGGCCCATAGCACGCCGTTGAAGGCATCGCCGCTATGGGTGATGCCGGCGAGGTCGAGCAATTCGCTGGCCACCTGCTGCGGCTGCGGGATCAGCCCGTCTGGTGCATTGCGTGTTGCCGCCCACCAGAAGGCGAGCAGACCCAGCGGCACCAGGGCCGCGATTGCGCCCGGCGGGCCCGATGATGGCGCGGCCATGCCGGCCTAGGCGTGCGCTGCCAGGGCCTGCGACGGGCTGGGATCGAGCAGTGTTGCGAAATCCGGCAAAGCGCGGATCTGTTTCAGGGCCAGCATGTGATCGGCATAGGATTTCACCTCGGCCATCATCTGCGGCGTCATCTGCCAGTCGAGCTGGACATTCGGCACGGCCGCCTTCACCGCCGCCGGGTTGAGGCCGAGCTTGGCCACCGTCATCGCCACCAGCGCGTCGGGATTGGCCATCGCGTAGGTGCTGGCCTTGCGTTGCAGGTCCAGCATCATGCGTACCTGGGCGGGGTTCTTGCTGATCGTCTCGCGATGGGTGGCGAGGATCATGTTCAGGCTGCCCATCGGGGTGGAGTAGGGGTATTCCACCAGCTTGCCGGTGCCCTGCACCAGCGACAGGCTCGGCCCCGGCTCGGCGCCGACATAGGCGTCGATATCGCCGCGGGCGAGGGCGGCCGGCATATCGGCGAAGGCGACGCGGACGGCGCGGATATCCTTCTCGCTCATGCCGACCATGTGCAGGCGTTCCAGGAAGAAGACCTGCTGCGTGGTGCCGGGCAGGATGCCGACCTTCTTGCCCTTCAGATCCTGGATACGGTCGATATGCTCGCCCTTGCGCGCGATCACCGCCATGCCCTTGTTGCATTCCGCGCCATAGACCACGACCGGCTGATGCGCCGAGGCGCCCAGGATCGCGGCGGCGATGCCGAACGTGCCGTAATCGACCGATTTGGTGACCACCGCATCCTTGCCGTCGGTCGGGGAGGCATAGGGGATGATCTCCAGCCGATAGCCGGCCGGCAGGAAGCGCTCGTAGAAATAGGGCGCCATCGAATGGACCAGCTTCATTACCCCCATGCGGATGGTGATCGTATCCTGGGCGCGGACGATGCGCGGCGCGGCGAGCACGGGCAAGACGAGGGAAGTCGCGAGTATCTGGCGGCGGCGCAGCGTCATGGGCGTTCTCCTGCGGTCCGGGACGGATTGGTGGGGGCCAAGCAAGCGCCGTGCCGCGTCTGGTGCGGCGCTTGCCTCAGCCGTCTGGTATGGCTCTTGCGTCAGCCGGCGCATGACGCAGCACCCAGCCGGACCCGCCGCGCCGCCCCCCAAAGCCGCGACCCCGCCGGCCCATGCCAGCGGCCATGCCTTGCTGCTGACCGAGGATGCCGAGGTGATCGGCGGTCCTCCCGGCCTGCTGCGCCGGCTTTCCGCCAAGGAACGGGCCGCGGTGCTGGAGCAGGGCGCGCGCAAGGTGGTGCCGCGCGGCGCCACGGTGTTCCGCCAGGGGGCGGCGAATGACGGCATCTACCTGATCGAATATGGCCGCATCCGGGTGTTCTACGCCGCTCCCTCGGGGCGGGAGATCACGCTTGCCTATTGGTATCCCGGCAATTTCGTGGGCGGGCCGGAATTGTTCGGTGGCAAGACGCATATGTGGTCCGGCATCGCTGCGGCCAATAGCGTGGTGGTGCATCTGCGCAGCGAGGCGTTGCGCGCCCTGGTGCTGCGCATGCCGGCCCTGGCGCTGGGGCTGATCGAGGGTCTGACCTTCAAGGGACGCTGCTATTCCGCCCTGGCGCAGATGCTCGGCACACGCTCGGTGACGGAGCGTCTGGCGCGGCTGCTGCTGCATCTGATCGACAGCTATGGCGTGGCCGAGGCCGACGGGGTGCTGATCGCCACCGGCTTCACCCATGCCGATCTGGCCCACATGGTCGGCGCGACGCGGCAATGGGTGACGATCAGTTTGAAACGCATGGCCGAACAGGGGGTGCTGGAAACCCGCCAGGGCCGCTTGCTGGTGCGCAACCGCGTGGCGCTGGAAGCCATGCAGGCAGGGGATGGCTAAAGGTGGCACAAATTGCTTGCAAATGACCAAATTAAAGGCATTGTGGTGACGATACCCGGTAGATTGGCAATTAGTTGTCTCCCTCTCGTGCAGATGCCTTGGCCTGCCCATGACCCAGGCGGCAGCCTCGCGCCGCCAGCCACTCACAGGTGAGCCGATGGATGCGATGCTGCCTGCCGATCGATCCTCTCTTCCGGGCGCGGTGCCCGCGCCGCGCCGCTTCGGCCCGCGCATCGCCCCTTCGGTGCTGGCGCAATTGCGCGCACTGAGCCTCGGCGCGCTGGCACTCTGAACCGGCCCGGGTTTCCCGGAGACCAAAACTCTTGAGTAGAGTGAGGTCATGATGACGAAGAAAAAACCGCCTTTCCCTGCCGAAGTGCGTGAGCGCGCGGTGCGTATGGTTCTGGAACACAGAGGAGAGCACCCGAC